>CP060236.1:0-300000 GCA_023898725.1 Alphaproteobacteria bacterium | reverse complement strand
CTGGCTTATGTTTCCCGGGAAGTGGAGGGTCCTCAGCACAGTCTGGCAGCCGTGTTTATTGATGAAGCGCAGTTTTTATCGAAGGTGCAGGTTTACCAGCTAACCGAAATTGTTGACAAGCTCTCTATTCCTGTTTTGACCTATGGGTTACGCTCAGACTTTCAGATGGAACCTTTTGAAGGAAGTAAGTATTTGTTAGCTTGGTCAGATGAAATGCAGGAACTTAAGACCATTTGCCACTGTGGAAAAAGGGCAAACATGAATATGCGCACCGATACCCAAGGCAACGCCATTCATGAAGGCCAACAAATTATGGTTGGTGGTAATGAGACGTATGTTGCTATGTGCCGTCGGCACTACAAAGAGAACATTGAAAAAGCGCAAAACTCTGCTAATCGTGATCGAAGCGATTCTTTGCATGATATGTATCGGCCGGCGATATAACGGACGATGTGGTATAAAGACCTCACGATCGGAGATATAAAACTCCAAGGGAATGTAATTTTAGCGCCTATGTCGGGAGTTACCGATCAGCCCTTTCGTCGGCGGGTGAAAAAATGGGGTGCTAGCCTTGTTGTTTCTGAAATGATCGCCAGTCATGCGATGATTCTTCATACACGGGCGAGCATGCAAAAAGCCCAGGCTGGCTTTGACGAACAGCCTGCGGCAGTGCAATTGGCTGGCTGTGACCCTGACATCATGGCAGAAGCAGCCCGGTTGAACGAAGAAATGGGTGCGACTATTATTGATATTAATATGGGTTGTCCGGTCAAAAAAGTCGTTAATGGCATGGCAGGTTCTGCGTTGATGAAGGATCTTGAGCATGCGCGACGCATTATTGAGGCTACGGTAAGGGCTGTTAAAATTCCTGTGACGTTAAAGATGCGCACAGGATGGAATGATCAAAATCGCAATGCGCCAGAACTTGCAAAAATCGCCCAAGATGTGGGCGTAAAACTTATAACAGTTCATGGTCGCACACGTACTCAGCTTTATAATGGTCGTGCAGACTGGGGGTTTATAAGGCGTGTCAAGGAAGCGGTTTCGATTCCTGTTATTGGAAACGGTGATGTGCGTACCTATGAGGATGTGGACTGTCTTTTTGCCGAATCAGGTGCCGATGGCATCATGATTGGTAGGGGGTGTTATGGAAAGCCCTGGTTGCTTCATCATGTGCTGCACTATGGTCGTACGGGTATGCGCTTAGATCCGCCAAGCCTTGCGGATCAACTTGCTGAAATCTTGATTCATATCAATGAAATTTATAGCCACTATGGTTCATACCAGGGGATGCTTATTGCGCGCAAGCACATTGGTTGGTATTGTAAGGGGTTGCAAAATTCGGCAGAATTTCGAGGAAGGATTAATAGTGAAGAAAATCCGGCTATGATTACGCCTCTTTTATGTGCATTTTTTCGTGATGCGGGCGTAGAGAGTCCGTATGAAAAAGTTGGCTAGGGGTAATTTGCTAAAGATTTGCATGGAGAAAGACACGTGAAAAGTTCACAGGTATCGACAAAAAACCTTCATGAGCTCGTGGACGAGGTTGTTGCTAACTATCTTCAGGCGCATGAAAAAGCAGCGCTGCCACAGAATGTGTATAGACTCATTATGAGTGAGGTGGAAAAAACACTGGTGCGTCAGGTGATGCGCTATACATTGGACAATCAACTCCAGGCAGCAAAAGTTTTGGGGATTAGCCGCAACACGCTGGCGCGTAAATTACGCGAACATAATCTTATTTCTGGCAAAGGATGAGCGCATACCTTAAGCATATAGATGTTGAGCGTTTGTTATACAAGGTGAGCGCTCCTCGGTTTATGCGTTTTTTCCATGTGGCGATCTCAATCGTTGCGGTTCTTCTTTTTGTTATGACCTTTGTCGTCTTTTTGCAATCAGATGTTCTTGATAAACGGAGTCGGCTTTTTAACCTCGTCTTGTACGCTGACATTGCTGTTTTTTCCATTGTTTTTACAATTTTAGTGCGTCAGCTGGTGCTGTTGTTTATGAAGCGTCGAAAAAATCTCGCTGGATCGCGCTTACATAGCAGGATTGTTTTCATTATGGGTATCATTTCGGTGACACCTCCTATTGTTGTTGCTGCCATGCTGTGGTTTGTGTTTAATGAGAGTATTCAAACATGGTTCAGCAATCGTGTGAGCACGGCTTTAAGTCAATCAACAGCCGTTGCAGAAGGATATTTTGAAGAACATAAAAATGTGATCCGCTATAGTGCGGAGGCCCTTGCGCTTGATTTGGCTGCTGACTGGGAAAATTTGCGTAAGAACCCGGAAGTTTTACAGAATGTTTTGAATGCCCAAGCATCCCTGCGGTCCTTGAACGAAGCAATTATTTTTAACCCAGAATCTGTGGTGTTGGCGCGATCCTATCTGACTCTATCTCTGGATTTATTTTGGGTTACAAAAGAGGATATTCACAAAGCAAAGGATGAGGTTGTGCTCTTTACCAAAGATCGAACGGATCGTGTTCGTGCAATGGTTCGCATTCACCCTGATGACAACTTCTATTTGCTTGTGGGACGATACGTTGACAGCACCATTCTTTCACGCATTCAAGAAGTCCATGATGCAAAAAGCGAATACTCTAATTTTCAAAACCGTGTGGGGCAAATCCAAATTACATTTACTATTATATTTGGCACGCTAACGGTTGCTGTATTGCTTCTTTCTGTATGGGTTGGTCTTGGATTCGCAGGACAGATTGTAGGTCCCATTAGTGCTGTGATTCAAGGGGCTGAAAGAGCCGGATCTGGTGACCTAAATGCGCGTCTTAGTGTTGTCACTACAGAACCAGATATTCAACTTCTTGCGAATACCTTTAATGCTATGCTTTCGAGCTTACAAAGCCAACGCAAGGAATTACTTGATTCGCAAGCCTTGAGTGATAAGCGCAGACGGCTGATCCAAGCGGTGCTGAAAAGTATCTCTACAGGTGTTGTTACCCTTGATGCACAGAATCACACGACAATGATTAATCCTCGTGCGCGTGAAATTTTGAATATGAGAGAAAAAGAATCCGAAGGTGTGAAGCTTGATGACTGTATTCCGGATGTTAGCGTGCTCCTGAAACAGGCTCGTGTACAAGGATATATTCAGCGGCAAATCTCACCTATTATCAATGGTGAGCTTCATCAACTTTTGGTAAGTGTGAGTAAAATTGCAGGCCGTAAAGGACATGACGATCTTGTGATGACGCTTGATGACATTACACTTCTTGTCCATGCCCAGAAACAAGAAGCATGGTCAGATGTAGCTCGCCGTATTGCCCATGAGATTAAAAATCCACTCACGCCCATCCAGCTTTCTGCGGAACGAATCAAGCGCCGCTATCCTCCCCAAGATCCAGATGAAAAAGAAATTTTCGATCGTTGTATCAACACAATTGTGCGACAGGTCGATCACATTGGTCGCTTAGTGAGTGAGTTTTCATCCTATGCAAAAATGCCCCAACCCCAATATCAGCTCGTACAAACGATAGCGCTTTTGAAAGACATTGTGCTCTTCAATACAGAGGATGTGCATGCAAATAGCACCCTTTCTTTTGAAACTGTTAATGAAGCGGGAACTGTAATTTCTGAAAAAACAGCCGCACATATTACAGGTCTCTGGCAGTGTGATCCTGATCAAATCTCTCAAGTTTTGAGAAATCTTATCAAAAATGCGCAAGAATCTGTGACAGAGAATTCGCCTCATAACGGAAACATACTTTTACGCGCCTGTGTTTCTCATGATGGTCTGACCATTGAGGTCCACGATAATGGTCGGGGGTTCCCCGTTGGTCCTATCGAACGTTTGCTTGATCCTTATGTAACACATAAAGAGAAAGGAACAGGTCTAGGTTTGGCTATTGTGCATAAGATTGTTGTTGATCACGAAGGGAAACTGACGTTGCTGCCTAGTGCTCTTTTGGGAGGAGCTTGTGTGCGCATAACGATCCCTAAGCATATGTTCAGAACTACGACAGAGGTTTAGGAGCTTTAGGTTTTTCCAATTGAGCTCCTGATTATGATAACTATGCTGATGGAGATCTCTTTTTGGTTATGGTGAGACACAAAAAGATCACCTTTTTGAAGATCATAGATTGTTCCAAGACATGTCCCGCAATCATTGAGCGAGCGTATTAGCTGTTAGTGGTTATGCGCGTGAGAATATATTGTGCTCCGCGGTCATTAGGCCTTTTGGATTTTCCGGAAAGATAGGTCGTCCACCCAAGTGAAGCTGTTCCATCAACTCTCATGGTTTGGCGCTCTTCTTCTGGAAGGGTTAATTTGACGCGAACACTGCAGCGTTTATGAATATACAAATGACACAGATCTTGAAGATGTAAAAAACCATGACCAGAAGGTATAAGGCTTTCATACATTGCATGGGACATCGTACTCATGACAACATCAACATAATAATCTTGCTGCCACGCCCGCTGTCCAAGAACGGCCGTGTCTCCTAACCGATTAAGCTGACCACACTTCCTCCCCAAGCGGGTTTGTTGGGATGAGTCGATGGAAACCCATCGACCGACTGAAGTTTGGACTGTGACAGGAATGCTAAAGTAGTGTATGAGTAACTGTATGAGTCCTGAGATGTTTCGAGGATTTTGCCATAAAAGACCAGCATAGAAAGGAAGAGCTCGATCAGGAAAGGCCATGCGATTGCGCGATTCAGTCTCTCCCAACCCCGCAATCGCGAGAAAAGCTTTTCCCATGGCTGTCTCATGGGGGCGTTTTGTATTGAGCATCACATGGCGTTTGCGAGCGACATCGTGCAGCAAGTGTAATAAGCGATTATGAAAAATATCGAGAAAATCTTGGAAGACAAAATCTCCCGCACGTCTGCGTTTTAATATCAGTTCTGTGATGGGAAGAGGGAGGGGACCCTGTACACCGGCTAATCCCATAAAGTTTACATTTAGGCGTATAGGAGAGTGAATGTCTTTGGGAATATCAACAAAAAAAATATCACCGGGAGGCCAATTCAAGTGAACGTGACCACCAATACGTAAAGGTTGAACTGGTTTTTGGCCCTCCAAAGATTTGTCGGTTTTGGAGCTACGCCAGGCATTCAGTAACCGCATGACTTGATGAAATGAAAATGCATAGGGTGTTGTAATGAGCTCATCAACCAATGCTTTTGGTAGGACTCTCATAACAGGGACTTTTCTCCATTTTCAGGTACCCAGACATGCCATGGCTTTTCTCGTCCATGGGCCACCACCACGCACTCCACAAAGGAGTTGAGCGCTGCAGAGTTTGTTAAAAATTTTTGCAAAACAGTAAAAAAAATAAATGGTTCGCCGTTACGCAGAAATGTTTCATCTACATGAAACGTCACTTGTGTGCCATGGACAAATCCACGCCATGCCTCGACACACGTGCGGCGGGTAACGGTGCGCGTTTCAAGTCTTTTAATCGCACGAATGTCTGTGGACACATATCCGTCATCCATTTTATAAAGATGGAGAATTGTTTTAAAAGCCTCACAGCTTTTGGGATCACTGCTGAGACTGAGGTGATTGGTATTCACGTGTGAAATTAAACGCCACAGGGTTTCCCCCTCCAACGGCGGATACTTTAGCGGCGTCGGCTTATGAAGGGTCACCACGCGTGAAGCGGGATTTTCTACCTCACACTGGAACAGTGTTCCGGGACTGACATACTCTGCCAGCCCACGATTGGTGCACCAAACCTTAGCGTACACGGTATCAGTTGCTGGCTTGAAAATATCCATATTGGTATTTACAAAGCTTATCTTTGTGTCAATTCCTGTATATGAGCTGCGAAACATGGGCACTGTAGTTGTTATCCACATAGGAAAATCAGTATGCGTATCGCTATACTGATAGCGAAAATACGGCTGAAGAGTAACAGGATTATGGGCGCTTTCATGCAGGATATACACCGATTCCACACTATGAATCTCAGTGGTTTTTTCTCGTCGCACATCTCCTACGAGACGATATTCCGTTTCTTTGTTATCGACAAAAATTGGTTCAGATATTTTTGAAAAAAGATTAATCGCCGGCGTGCATCCAAGTTTGAACATATCCTTATTGACGTGCTGCACATCAAAAAGAAAATCATCTGGTATGCCGATATAAATCTCTTGAAGTTCTCCGGCTTCACGCGTGTGAAGGTTTGTGAGATCGAAAAAACAAAACTTGTGTGGAAAGTGGAAATACTCATAGAGCAACCGATACGAATCGTGAGCGTTTGAAGGAAAGGGCATCACATTATCATTGGTATCAAACCCTACATGACGCACTGATCCACGAGGGCACAACGAAAGAAGCGGATCCGCATCATCACGATAGTTGGCAAGAACCATAGGTGCGTTTTCTCGAAAAAGCATCTCACAGATACGGTCTTGGGTTGTTCGATCAGCGTCAATATAAAACCGCAATCGGCTATAAGGAAGCTGATTTAAAGGGTCAGAAAGAGGTTTTATTTTTAAGCAAAGGACCCTCTGATTAGGAATATCAATAACACGAACAGGGGTTGTGTCGCGTCGTCGAATGATGGCATCAGATACTTCTACAGGCCACACCTGAACAGGATATGCCGTGCGAAAATAGCACTCTGTATCATCGTTTGTCCCTGTAAATAAGAGAGTTTCTTTAGGAATTTCTGCTCCTTCGCTAAAGCTATCCTGGCTATCATGCGTATCAAATTGAATGATTGTGGCAGGCGGAACGGGATGTGTGAACTGGGGGTATAGTGTATCAAGAATTGCTTTGGCAACGTGAGGGTACTGGTCATCGACATTTTTTTGAATCTTTGCTGTAAGGTAGGCAAAAGCCTCAATGAGGCGCTCCACGTGCGGATCAGCTATATCTGTGCCGCTGAGCTCAAGACGCTTAGCAATTTTCGGATACTGCTTGGCAAACGCCGCTCCTTCGTTGCGTAAGTATTGCAACTCTTTTTGATAGTAATGGAGAATTCGATCATTTTGTGCAGACATAGTCGCTAGCCCTAAAATACCCCTATTTAATCACCCTACAGGACTTTTAACAATCTTCCAAGATGAACCAATTGTGCAAAAAAATATTCCCAAACGCAGCACATGTGTTAGCGATTCATTTTTGGGACAGTTGATGGTAGTGTTTCTGTATTGTTATCGTTGTACACGCATGAAGCATATTCTTATCGCAAACTGGAAAATGAACGGCCTGAAAGGTGATATTCACAATTTTTGTACGCAGCCTTTTCCTGTGGATATTTCAGAAAACATACAAAATAAAACCCTTATTTTATGCCCACCATCAATCTATCTTGGACTTGCTTGCGCCCATGCGCCTGAAAACTTGTTGATATACGCACAAGATTGCTCTGCTTATGAAAAAGGAGCGTACACAGGGGAGATATCGGTAGCTATGCTGGCAGATATGGGCGTGAAGGGTGTTCTTCTCGGCCACAGTGAACGGCGAATTTATCACGGTGAAACAGATGCACGGGTGGGAAAAAAATTAGCTGCAGCTCTTACGTGTGGCCTAACGCCTGTAGTGTGCATTGGGGAAACGCGTGAAGATTACGAGAGCAAACAGACACAGGTTTTCGTAGAAGCCCAGATTGCGGCAACTCTTGATTCATGTGACTATGTTTCTACCTTGCATAACATTGTGTGGGCGTATGAGCCTCGTTGGGCAATAGGAACGGGCAAAACCCCTACACAGGAGGAGATAACCACAGTTATCCAAACAATTCGTGAAACTCTAGAGGGGAAAACAGGCAATCCAACACCACATATTATTTACGGAGGATCTGTGACGGCTCAAAACGCCCACGCAATCAGTACAGTACCTTCTGTGCACGGTGCATTAATTGGTGGAGCCAGCCTAGACAAGGATTGTTTGGCAGAAATTATACGCCAGTGGGGTTCTTTCTAAAGAAGAAGCGCCTGCCCTCGACGGGTGGGTCTTCCGTGTTTTTTCTATTGGATTTCTTTCAGCCCCAATGAACGTAACTTCCTGTGCAAGGCGGACCGCTCCATTCCTACAAAGGAGGCAGTTTGAGAAACATTCCCCGAAAACCGCTTGACTTGGGTCAGTAGATAGTTGCGCTCAAAAGCCTCACGCGCTTTGCGTAAAGGGAGTAACAAAATTTCTCCTCCCCCATATCCAACGGCTTCCTGGGTTGGGGGCTCTTGGTTGAAAAGATCCCGCGGAAAGTCCGATGGTTCAATCATATGGCCATGAAAAGAATGATACTGTGCATACAAGCCATCAATCACGTTGCGCAACTGGCGGACATTTCCTGTCCATGCACAACCATTTAATGCACCATAGGCTTGCGATGAAAGTTTTAGTGGCCTCTTGCCGTATGAAAGCGCTAGTTTTTGGAGGAAGAAATTCACGAGCGGCGTAATGTCTTCGCGACGGTTTGCCAATCCGGGTACATAAACTGAGGTAACATTCAAGCGATGGTACAAATCTTCCCGAAAGAGACCCTCGGTAATTTTTTGTTGAAAGTCACACCCTGCGCCTGAAAATATGCGCACATCGGCTGAAAAGGGATGTACCCCCCCAAGCCGTGTGAAAGACCCAGAGTGCAGAAACTTCACAAGCTTTCCCTGGATATCGAGAGGCAGACAATCGACCTCTTTCAAATAAAGAATCCCATTATGTGCTTTTTCCAGAGCCCCCACATGACGTGTTGTAAACTGAATTTCTTGGCTTGCGGAAGGCTCATGACCAAAAAGCGCCATATCAAATTCATCAGGGGCGAACTGATCACAGGGGAAAACAACATACGGAGCGCGAAACCGTGTTGAGCGTTTATGAAGCAGTCGGGCACAAATGTCTTTGCCCGATCCAGGAGGTCCTGTAAACAAAATTCGGGTGTTTGTCTCTGCGTATTTTTCAAGATTTCCATTAAAGTTACCCACAAATGGAGAGGTCCCTATGAGTGTATCTGATTCTTGATTTTGGGTGCGCAAATACATATTCTCTTGTATCAAAACACTCGCATCTAAGGCCCGCTGGATCACAAGAATCATATGCTCTGCCTTAAACGGTTTTTCAATAAAGTCAAATGCACCGGAGCGCATAGCCTTCACGGCTGTTTCAACAGTGCCATGACCACTCATCATGACAACCGGGATGTGTGGATGCGTCTGGCGAATGATTTGTAAGGCCTTAAGACCATCCATGCGTCCCTCACCCATCCATATATCCAATAGAATGATGCCCGGACATCGATTCAAAACAGCGGTAATGGCCGCTTCGCCAGACTCAACATACCGTGTGGAAAACCCCTCATCATGCAGCACATCTGCAATCAAATTTCCAATATCCAGTTTATCATCAACAATAAGAACTTCTATCGACACGCAGGTCCTTGAGACAAAATATGTTGTTATTATACAACACCAGTCCTGGAGATTGTCAACTATGCAAAGCATTCCACCGAGAAAGTTTTGTATTTTTTTCTCTCATCCGTAAAAAATATTCTTTTTAAATCTCAAAAGAATCTGTTTCACGAGAAAAAATCGCGAACAAAATCTACGAACATAGGAACATATCGCCCATACTGCCCAGAGTTTGACACTTCTAATTCCTGGATCTTCCTTCAGTAATAATTTTAGAGGAACAGTGTGTAGCCTAAGGCGTCCTAACCAAAAGTGTCCGCCCTACCGTAGGAACAGAAAGACTTGCGTTTTGCTGGTATTTTTCTTACATTTCGCCTATATTTTTATGGTATATACATGAATCCGTACGCTGGGGAAGTTCTCACCCTTGCTCTTTGTTTGTGTGGCATTAGCATCACATACCGTTTTTACGGTATAGTGGGGATTTTTTCTTATAACATTCTGGGGATTCTCGTTGCAAATATTCAAGTCTTTAAAGTCGTTGACTTTGGTTTTTCGCAGCCCTTTGCTCTTGGTACAACGGTGATGAGCACACTATTTCTGACAAGTGATTTTATCACAGAAAAGTATGGCAAAAATATGGCTCATCAACTAGTTTCACTGAGTTTTTTGGCTTATTTTCTGTTTGTGAGCATGCTGATGATCACAGTCTTTCAACATCCACCAACCCCTGAAACAGCCTATAGCAGAAGTGTTCAAGCGGCACTTGAGCAACTATTTTTACCGGCACCGGGCTTCTTTTTGGCCAGCCTTGCTGCCTTTTTCTTTTCACAGCGTTTGGATATTGGTCTTTATGGTTTTTTTAAAAATAAATTCCCCATGAGCAAGACTACTCTTCGTGCGGCGGTTAGTTCTATTTGTGCCACATTTTTTGATAATCTTATTTTTAGCACACTTGCTTGGGTGGTTTTTCATCCCAGTCCTCTTCCCCTTGATGCTGTTGTACACACCTATATATTCAATGGATTTTTCTTTCGCGTGGGGCTTGCTGTTTTTAATGCCCCTCTGGTTTCACTGTTAGGGAAGGTTACCCCAAAGTATGAATTGTACGTACCCAAACGTTAATTTCGCTGTGTCTGTTAATACCCAAGGGGGGCCACGTCGCGGAAAAATTACTACCCTCCATGGTGTTGTGGAAACACCGGCATTTATCTTTTGTGCAACGAAAGCAAGTATTAAGGGGCTTTCTCCTCAACTGATGCGTCAAGCCGGAACGCAAATTATTCTTTCAAATACGTATCATCTTATGCTGCAACCGGGCGGAGAAGCGGTGGCGCAATTGGGGGGACTGCAGCGTATGACAGGATGGCAGGGGCCCATGTTAACGGACTCTGGAGGATTTCAAGTATTCAGCCTTGGTCATGGTTCTGTTGCGTCTGAAATCAAAGGCAATCGCACACAAAGTGCCCCTCAAACACTGATCAAGTTAACGGAGGAGGGTGCGCATTTTCGTGCCTATACTAATGGAAAGAGAGAGTTGTTAACCCCTGAACGCTCTATTCAAACCCAACAAAGTCTAGGGGCTGATTTAATCGTCGTGTTTGATGAGTGCACGCCCTTTAATGTTCCCAAAGAGTATACACGTGAGTCAATGCGCCGCAGTCATCGTTGGGCTTTACGCAGCCTGAGGGAGTTTCAAAAGAAACATAATGGAACGCAGGCTCTCTACGGAATTGTTCAAGGGGGGATATACGAAGATATGCGTCAAGAAAGTACCGACTTTGTAAACACACACCCGTTTTTCGGCCATGCTGTTGGGGGTTCTCTTGGGGCGCACAAAAATCAAATGTATGATGTCGTTTCCTATACCTTGGATCGCCTCAGGCGTGATCGCCCGGTTCATCTGTTGGGCATCGGTGGGGTTCGCGATATTTTTAATGGCGTTCGCTGTGGTGTTGACACTTTTGACTGTGTTCACCCAACACGTTTGGCCCGCCATGGAGGTGCCCTCCTTCGTGCGGATCAGCGTACAGCAACGGATACATTCACAAAAGAACATATTGATCTTCGTCAAGCAAAGTATCGCTTGGATGATGTACCACTTGATCCTTTCACTGCTGATCCATTTTTAAAAGAATTTTCTCGTGGATATGTGCATCATCTTTTACAAGCGGGGGAATTTCTGGGCCATCAGATCATTACGTACCATAATGTAAAGTTTATGAATGATTTAATGACAGACATTCGTTACGGGATTGAAACGGGCACACTAGATGGCGTAGAGGCAAAATGGATAGGGGGAATTGGATAATTTTCTATGTTGTCTACCCTGCAAAAAGCCACAGAACAGGTTCTGCAGCTTTTTGGTGGGACTATTAAAATCTCTAATTCAGGACAGAGGTTGTTCCTTCTGATCCTTGCATTTCATCAGATCCCTTTCCTTGAGATTCGGCAAGTTTGCGAAAGTCAATCATGGCAAGATTAATGGGAACTACACTTGCCTCATGGGTTGTGCTTGCGATAATTGCCCGTGCAAAGGGGAATAAAATTCGTGGGCAGTCAATAAGAAGCATTTCTTTGAGTGCACGTTCATCTGTTTCTGTGATTGTGAAAATTCCTGCGTACGTGAGCTCAAAAATAAACATTTTTTCCGATTTATGCGTTGCTTCTGCCCGTACGATCAACTCGACTTCGTAGGTTTGCTCGGCCACGCCACGCCCCTGGACTTCAACGTTAATGCTGATATCTGGGTTTTCTTGCATACTAAATGTTTTGAGAGGGTTAAGGTTCTCAAAAGATATATCCTTCACATATGTTACATTAATATTAAGGGGAAGGCCGTCATATGCTGTTACAGGGGCCGTTGGTTTTTCTTTGGACATGTTGTTTCTCCATTTTTCTCAAACGATGGTAATGGAAAATCCCTCTTTAAATCAACAGGTATGTGGCAAAATGCCTTTCTTATTACGCACATATGCGTTAATTTGTTCATAATAACCGATGGAGATTCACGTAATGGGAATTGATCTCATGTTTTTGGCACTGGTAGCCGGAGTTTTGATTTTTCGACTTTATTCTACACTGGGTAAGGAAGATCCTCATACCCAAGAGCGTGTCAGGCACATCAAGGAAAATCTTGCCCGTGAACTAGGTGAAATTACCGAGCGCGGGTTACCATCATCCCACGACACAGAACCCTTCGATGATGTGCTCAATCTTTTCCGTGATTCTGAGCGTCCTTTTCTCTCTTCCCTTCACAAAAACTGGCCAGAGTTTTCTCCTGTGATGTTTGTGGAAGGAGCAAAGAAAGCCTATGTCTTTATTGTGGAATCATTTGCAGCAGGTCAAAAAGAAGTCATCAAACCTCTTGTTTCGCAGGATTTATACAATACCTTTGCCACAATTATGGATGCACGGGAAAAAAAAGGAGAAGTGCATCAACATACAGTGAATAATGTCCGCTCGTTGCGCTTCGTCGATACATCTTTTAAGGGGAAAGTGGCCACAATTACTCTTGATATTCATAGCTTTCAAACGCATACCTCAAAAGACAAAGACGGAAATCCTCTTTACGAAACGGGTGAAGATTTAGAGGAAATGTGGGATCGGTGGGTGTTTAGTCGTGACACTACCAAAGCTCATCATTCTTGGGTTCTGATCAAGATTGAGGCGACCCCACGAGATGATCGAACAGAGTAAATCCGTGACGTTGGCAAGACTTTACAGACATGCGGATATGAAGGATTTTGATCCAGATTCTGCCTGGGAGTCATTTGCAGAAACGGTGACCCCTCATTGTGAAAAAATTTCTTCGGCGGTGCCCAAATATTTGCCTAAGCCTGATCCTCATATCAAAGGGACGCCGCGTCCAGTTGAAACCCTCTTTGCTGCTTCCTCTGTCCCGCAGGTTGCATCGTTTCAATCACGTAAGCAAAAGGGTAAGATTCCTTTGATTGAGACTACGCTTGATCTTCATGGGTTTACGCAAAAGTTGGCCTTTGAACGCCTGTGTAGTTTTGTGCATATGTGCTGCACCCAGAAAAAACGGTATGTGTTGGTCGTGACAGGTAAGGGGAATCCTCTGACTGGCACAGGCATTATCCAACAGGAACTCCCGCGCTGGTGTGCTGTATCACCCTTATCACAGCATATTATTGCGTGTGCATTTGCCCCCCCAAATAGGGGAGGTAAAGGTGCCTACATTCTGCATCTTCGGATTGCCAAAAACCATCAGTCAGAAACAGAAAGCGATTAACGATGGGGATAAAATGCTCACATACATAGGCTCGTTTATTCTCTGTATTATGCTTGCGACGCCCACGTGTGGGGCAAGTGTCTCTGTGCTTGATGGCGCTACGATGGGCTTGGCATGGACATTGCCGTTTGTCGGGATTTTACTATCAATTGCAATGGGCCCATTACTGTTTCCGCACGTGTGGCATGCGTACTACGGACGCATTGCACTTTTTTGGGCTCTTTCAATGATTGTACCCTTATATATGACGAACGAAGTAGCAACAAAAACAATTCTTGTTCATACCTATATAGCAGAATATATCCCGTTTGTTTCTCTTGTTGGAGCCTTATTTGTTGTGGCCAGTGGATTGCATATACGCATTCGAGGAGAGGGTGGGCCCGTGATCAACGTTACGATCATGCTTGTGGGATCAACTTTTGCAAGCTTTGTAGGAACAACGGGGGCAGCACTTCTCTTTATTCGACCACTCATTCGCATGAATGCGTGGCGAAAATATCGTTCTCACACAGTGATCTTCTTTATTTTTACTGTTTGTAATGTGGGTGGAGCTCTCACAGCACTGGGGGACCCCCCCTTGTTCTTAGGTTTTTTGAATGGTGTTGACTTTTTTTGGACGACAAAGCATTTGTGGCCTCCAACAGTATTCATGGTTTTTTCTCTGCTTTTTATTTATTGGGTGATTGATCATCGCTATCACAGGAAAGATGTTGCTGCGCTTGTGCCACCACACGAACGCCGCAAAAGCCACGACATGGTTCGTTTTGTCGAAGTTGAAGGGAAGGAAAACTTTTTTTATCTCGGTATTATTCTTGGTGCTGTAATCATGAGTGGATATTGGGACCCTGGTGTGAACACCGTGATTTTTGGTGTAAAGCTTGAACTTCAAAATATTTTGCGTGATATCATTATTGTGACGGCTTCTTGTTTTTCTTATGTGCGTACCCCAAGCAACATTCATCACAAGAACCAATTTAGATGGGAGCCACTGTGCGAGGTTGCCAAATTATTTGCTGCTATTTTTATTACCGCATCGCCCGTTTTTTCTATGCTAAAGGCGGAAAAAGCAGGGGCATTTTCTTGGCTTATTGACTTTGCTTACACAAATGGCAAGCCCAGTACAGATGCCTTTTTTTGGTTAACAGGATGGCTGTCATCTTTTCTGGATAACGCTCCTACATACATGTTGTTTTTTCACCTAGCAGGAGGAAATGCCACCACGCTTATGAATGAGTATGCGAATGTTCTTGCAGCCGTTTCCTGCGGATCCGTCTACATGGGGGCCATGACGTACATTGGGAATGCGCCTAATTTTATTGTCAAATCTATAGCTGAAGAAAATCACATTCACATGCCTAGTTTTTTTGGATACCTGGGATGGTCGAGCGTGATTCTACTGCCTCTTTTCATTTTTGTGGATCTCATTATTAACTGGTGGTAAATAATCGTTCACACGCATAACTACCCATCTGTTTCGGGTAATAGTACTTCCCGTCTGCCTACATGATTTGCCTCAGAAACAAAACCGCGTTTTTCAAGATCATCCATAATTGTGGCTGCACGGTTATAGCCAATCTTTAAGTGCCTTTGAATGAAACTAGTGGATGCCTTTCGTTGTTCCTGAATCAATGTCACAGCCTTCTCAAAAAGATCGTCACCATCGCCACCGGTGGCGCTAAAGCCCGTCACTCCTGAGGATGTATCCTCATTTTCCTCAAGAACAGTTGATACATATGAAGGAGATCCTGATGCACGGAGGCTATTGGCGACACTCTCGACATCGTGATCTTTAACAAAAGGACCGTGTACGCGGATTGTGCGCCCACCGCCTGCCATGTAGAGCATGTCACCCTGTCCGAGAAGCTGTTCTGCACCCCCTTCTCCCAAAATGGTACGGCTATCAATTTTTGAAGTGACCTGAAAGCTAATACGGGTAGGGAAATTTGCTTTGATTGTTCCGGTGATAACATCAACGGAGGGGCGTTGTGTTGCCATAATAATGTGTATTCCAGCTGCGCGGGCCATTTGTGCCAAACGTTGAATGGCCCCCTCGACATCTTTGCCTGCAACGAGCATCAAATCGGCCATTTCATCAACAATAACAACAATATAAGGAAGTGCCTTCATATCAAGCTCTTGTTCCTCAAACTGCGGACGACCGCTTTCATTATCAAAGCCAACCTGGACACGTCGTGTGAGAACATCGCCCTGCTTATTGGCGCGTACAATTTTTTCGTTATAACCATCGATGTTCCGTACACTAAGCTGTGACATGGCCCGGTAGCGATCTTCCATTTCACGTACAACCCACTTTAAAGCGACAACGGCTTTGCGGGGATCTGTTACGACAGGTGTTAAAAGGTGGGGAATACCATTATAGACAGATAGCTCAAGCATTTTGGGATCAATCATAATAAACTTACACTGATCGGGCGTTAGGCGATAAACGAGTGATAAAATCATAGCATTCACAGCCACCGACTTTCCTGACCCCGTTGTGCCGGCGACAAGTAAATGGGGCATCCGTGACAAATCTGCAATAATGGGACTCCCACCAATATCCTTTCCTAAAATCAGTGGCAAGTTGGCTTGATGACTTAGATAACTGTCACTTTGCAAAAGGTCTTTGAGGTAAACGGTATGGCGATCTTCATTGGGAAGTTCAATACCAATAGCATTGCGCCCAGCAATCACAGAAACACGTGCCGAAATTGCACTCATGGATCGGGCGATGTCATCAGCTAATCCAATAATACGCGATGACTTAATTCCTGGTGCCGGAACGAGTTCATAGAGTGTTACGACAGGGCCTGGACGCACGCTCACAATGTCTCCGCGTATTCCGAAATCCTCGAGGACAGCACTCAGCTCCTGAGCGCGCTGGGAAAGCGCATCTTTAGAGATGCGAACGTTTGTTGATTCTGCGGCTGCGTCACTAATCAAGTTTACGTCAGGTAATTGTAATGGGGTATGTACCTGGGATGGGACAGCAACAGAGGAAGATCCCAATGCTCCAGGAAAGCGTGTGCGTGATTGCGTGTGTGAGGATGCTGGTGCACGTGTCCTTGATGTTTCAGGGGGTTCTTCGGTTTTTGGTGTGTACATACGGTAAGAATCAAGGGATCCATTATTTGACACCCCATCATCAGGAGAGTCACCCACGACATCCACAGGACCTATGCTCGGTGCCTTGCTCTGCAAAGGCCGGACTATGTGTGAATTCCTTGCGAAAACACGTGTATTTATTCTCGAAAATACACGCACCCCATAGCCGTACATTAGTCGCATGCTACTAACAATACTGTGGCCACACACTGTCTTTATTTTCTTCCACTGTTCATCACGCAGCCCCAGTGAGAAAAAATATCCCGCAAAACCAATGAGAAGAAATATTCCTGAAACCCCCCAGCTGATGTGTGGAAAGTGGGTCTTACGCACGCACCACTCTGCTACAAGATAACCCATGTGTGAGCACACAGAAGAGACCCCCACAGATGCTCCTGTTCCCATTGCGACCACAATAAGGGAGAGAGGCAAAACAGCAAAGCGTAAATACAGCATGCGAATGTCACGGAAGTTCATGATTTCCCATCCCCAAATGAGAAAGGGGAGGCCAAGTAGTAATGACCACGCATGAATGGATTGCCATAAAAAATCATGAATAACGGAACCCCAAAAGCCAAGTATGTTGCTATAGCTATCTGTGGATACAATATTATTCAATGATGCATCTTCGGGGTGTGCGGTAATGAGGGCCATCGTAAGAAGAGCGCCCCCTAAGACGAATGCTAGACCTCGTGCTTGGTGGAGGCGTCGTGACAGATATAGCCGCAACGATAATGGCAAAAGGCGGGATTTATTTTTTGATCCAGAAGATTTTAAGTACATATAATTTTGTTTATTTTAGAAATACTTTTATTATAGATTCCATCATAAAACGTTTTTGAGTGAGAGGGAATACAGGAACCGTCACGGGCACATATTTTTTGAATAGGAGCATAGCTCTGTCTATGGAAGGGGGTAATCCCCTGACGGATAAGTGCGTTGAGATGCGCCTGTGTCCCGTATCCCACATTGGTGAGCCAGCCGTACCCCGAGTATAGTGTATCAAGGTGTGCCATGATAGTATCACGAACAACCTTGGCGACAATCGAGGCAGCGGCAATGCTGTAGGAGATTTGATCTCCCTTCACGATCATTTGCGTGGGGAACGGCAGAAGTGGATCACGGTTGCCATCAATGATAAGTGCAGAAGGCGGCACAGATAAATCATCTATAGCCTCCTTCATTGCTTGCTTTGTAGCCCCTGCGATGGTTATCGCGTCAATTGTAGCGGCACTTATTTCCCCAACACCGATATGCACTGTGCGACCATTTTCATGACAGAGCTGTGAAAAAATGGCTCGACGTCTAGGAGCGCTTAGCTTTTTGGAGTCTCGTAAGACACACAAAATATTTTTCGGGAAATCATACAATATAATGACAGCAGCGGCAACAACGGGTCCAGCCCAAGGACCACATCCGACCTCATCAATACCAGCCACGAGAGATGTGCCCATGGATTTCTCATAGGCAAAACTGGGCATATGGTCAGGCATCAGAAGCGGATTCATCGATCAGAGAAGGTTCCTTAGAAGACTTCAGGCGGGTTATTTTTTTTTCACCTGCTCCTGCTTGCGTTTTCAACTTTTGACGCAAATGCTGATGGCATGATTGGAAAAAATTCAGCTCCTGTGTGTATACCTCGCACATGATTTCGTTTGCATCCAAGGTTGCTTTCGTCAATTTTTTCAATCGACGCAGTGAGCGCACCCAGTAAGGACTAAAAACTAGTGATAGGGCTACGAGAGTCAAGATCATTTTCTTTCCATAAGGGCTAATAAGGGATTCTTGTGCCCCAATTGTCGCCATGAGGAATCCGAACTCTCCCATTTGTGAAAGAGCAATTCCTGAAACAAAAGCTGTTTTCCACGTTTGACCAAACAACCGCAAGGAAATAACATTGACAAAAGTTTTAATGCTTGCCACGGCAAACAGTGCAAAGAGCAACAAATTCCAGTTGTCAAAAATAAAGCGCACATCCAAGAGAAGGCCAATTGAAAGAAAAAACACGGCCATTAAAATACTTTGTACGGGCTGAATGACTTTAAAAAGGGCGTGACTTTGGCTGGAGTTTCCAATGATCAGACCTCCAATAAATGCACCATAGGCCGCAGAAAGCCCCACAAGACCCGAAAGTGCCGCACATGTAAAGCAAAAAGCAAGACCTGCCAAAGGGGAAAGCTCTGCATTTTTCGCTAATGTATCAAGCGCTCCTAGGCGCCAGGTTCCTCCCTCGCGAAACAGCCGTACAACACCCCATAAAACCCCCATAGCAATAGCCATCTTTCCCAACAAGGAGGCATACCCTGCGTTTTCCCCCCACTGTCGAAGCATGATAATTACTGGAATTACAACCAAATCCTGTGCAATCAAAATACCAACAGAAAGCCTTCCCACTTGTGTCGTTAGTTGGTCAATGCGGTTTAGCATGTTAATTGCGACGGCTGTACTGGAAAAACCAACACTTGCGCCCAACACGACAATCATTTGTGTCGATAAACCAAAGATCGAACCACCGATGTACACGGCAAGAAAAATCGCCGCTAACTGGGTCAAGGCGGCGCCTAAGGCAATGCTCCACACTTTCTGAAACTCCTTCAGCTTTAGTTCCATACCAATAACATAAAGCAACATCTGAACACCAAGTTCCGCTAAGAGAGTGATATAGCTTGCGTCAGAGGCAAAGCCTAAAACTGAGGGACCTAAGAGTGTGCCGGCAAGAATGTACCCCAGAATAGCCGGTTGCTTAAAATATTCAAACAAGAGCCCACACCCCAATGCCATCATAACCAGCAGTGAGAGTTCAACCAAAAAACGATCTTCCATATATGTAATCCTTAAAAATCTAAGTTGCTATAGTGGGGGCTTGGGATAAGAGCGGGTACGCGATCTTTTAATAGGGGGCGAAAACTAGGGCGCGACTTGACCCGTGCATACCAATCTGATGCCTGGGGATAGTTTGCCCAAAAAATGTGTCCTAAGTAATCCACACACGATAAATGTGCAGCAGCCGTGATATCGGCAAGGGTGAGTGCTTCGCCAGCCAGCCAGTCATGCATCGTGAGAAGCGATGTTATATAATCCAGGTGCTGTGTGAGAAGGATGTTGCCTTCGCGGATGATTTTGGCATCTGGATTGCCGAGATTACACTTTGATTTCAGGCTCTTTTCAAAAATAATTGCTTGCCACACATCGTTATAAAACTTCTGGTCAAACCACGCCACTAACCGCCGCACTTCTGCACGTCGCAAGGGGTCTCGACCAATCAGCCCAAGTGCGTATGACTCGTCTAAGTATTCGCAAATAGCCTGGCTATCGCAAAATGTAATATTGTGTTCTTCAATAAATACTGGCAATATTCCTGACGGGTTGAGCTGTAGAAAATCCTCTCGTAAATCCCACGGATTTACGAGGAGAACATCATGGGGAAGGCGTGCCTCACCAAGCATGACCCGCACTTTTCGTGAGAGAGGGCACAACCACCAATAGTATAGCTTGCGCATCTATCAAATATTTCATCCTCTTACTTTTTGTAAGTGAACGTGACGAGGAACGCAAGGAAAACTCTCAAAAAATATTCACTAATGTGCTGTTTTTTCAGAACCCAAACCAGTGTATTGTAGATTTCTATAATTTTAGGATACACATATGAGCCTTATGCACGCACTTTTACTTGCACTTATTCAGGGGGTAACAGAATTTCTTCCTGTTAGTTCGTCTGCACATTTACAGCTTGTGCAGTTTGTTACACCCTTTCCTGCGCATGACAAGTTGTATGATGTTGGTCTTCATGGTGCAACACTTCTAGCTGTTTTGCTTTATTTTCGTCACGATCTCACGCAAATGACGATAGGGAGTCTGCGTGCTTTGCAGGGGCAGATAACCCCACCTTTTTACAAAGTACAGTGTCTCATTATTTCAACACTTCCTGTCATTATTACCGGGGCATGTGTTTCTCTTTTTGAGATTTCATTTCCCGAAACGTGGTTGGGTGCCAATATGATCATCTTTGGTATCCTGATCGGTTGGGCTGATCACAAAGGAAGAAAAAACCGTACACAGGAAGAAATTACCCGTATGGAGGCTTTGGTTATCGGCATGTGCCAGGCCTTTGCTGTTGTTCCAGGTGTAAGCCGACTCGGTGCATGTCTTATAGGAACACTGATGATTGGGCTATCACGGGTTGAGGCTTTGAAGTATGCATTGCTGCTATCCATTCCTTCCGTGGTGGGGGCTATTGCCATGACAGTGTTTAAGGAATCAGCAGGTAAGGAACTGGTATGGGACTACACAATGACGGTAGGCGCATGCATGGCCCTGTCTATTGCCATGATGACACTGCGGTGGGTGTTTGTGTGGTTATCACACAATTCTTTGCGACCAATTGTAATCTATCGCATAATTATTGGTCTTGTGATTCTTCTGGGAAGATAAGGCCCGTTTCAGTGCAAAGTTGTGGATGGTTGGAGGTCTTAGTCGTTCAACCTCACACTGAAAAGGTATCTTCATAGTATCCATAAAAGGTTAATAAACAGTTAAGGGGATGCACGGTGAAATACGGTAGTGTGTAAATCTCCAGATCCACTGTGCTACCTAAGGAGTGTGCTGTGAGGCGGATGGGCATAAAATGGGACCGGAGAAGGAGCACTATTTTATGGGTGAGCCGAGGCTAACGCCTTCTTTGTGATGATGAGCACGCAATTCTTTTTCTTTTTTCGCCATTTCTGCCCGTGGTAAGGGCACTATTTCCCCCTTGTCTGGTACTTCATGGAGGCGAGGTATTGTTTCACCTGGATTAAGATCACGACCATGCTTGCTAAAAAGGGTGCCGATACACCCTGAAAGAAGCAAAAAGATTGCACCGACGATCAGAGGTTTTATGATCATGACGGCGTTCCTTCTTTTTGTGCCAAGGCGCTTTCTAAAAACATGTCAATATCGCCATCAAGAACATCTTGTGTTTGTGCTGTTTCTGCTCCTGTGCGCACATCTTTGACCATTTGATAGGGGTGTAGCACATACGAGCGAATTTGATTGCCCCAGCCCATATCTGTCTTTGCTGCTTGTCCTGCGATTGCTTTTTCTTCTCGTTGGCGCATTTCATATTCAAATAAGCGCGCTTTGAGCATGGTAAGAGCCTCTGCTTTGTTACGGTGTTGGGACCGATCATTTTGGCACTGTACCACAATGTTTGTGGGGAGATGGGTAATACGAATAGCACTGTCTGTGGTATTGATATGCTGGCCACCGGCTCCTGATGCTCGAAATGTGTCAATGCGTAGATCCTTGTCCTCAAGAACAATATTAATATTATCGTCAACAACAGGAAAAATATTCACAGAGGCAAAACTCGTATGACGCCGGGCGCTGGAGTCATAGGGAGATATGCGTACCAACCGGTGCACCCCCTTTTCGGATTTTAGCCACCCATAAGCTTGTAACCCATCGATTTCCATTGTCGCAGATTTAATACCTGCGCCATCCCCTGGCAGATAGTCTACTGTGCGGACGTTGAATCCCCGTCGTTCACCCCACCGCGCATACATCCGCCACAAGATTTCTGCCCAATCTTGCGCTTCTGTTCCTCCGGCTCCGGCGTGTACTTCGAGAAAACAGCTATTGGCATCTGCCTCTCCTGAAAGAAGAGTTTCGAGACGCTTGCGCGCAACGGTTAGGGCAAGAGCATCAAGCAATTTTTTGGCCTCAGCCCCGGTTTCTGCATCATCTGCATCGTCAGCCAACTCGAGCAATTCCTGGATCTCGGTTAATTCTTGCGCCAGTGTCGCAACGTTAGAAACCTTTCGTTGGATGCTCTCACGTTCTTTCATAAGCTTCTGGGCGGCTGTGGAATCATTCCATAGCTCAGGATCTTGGGCCTTTTCATCAAGATTCTTTAGCGTTTCGGTTAGTTTTTCCCAGTCAAAGAAACCTCCGCATAAGGGCAAGAGAATTTGTAATCGTTGCTATTATATGGGTATTTTCAGCATTCATTGTATATAATCCTATTTTTCCCGAAAGAGACAGTAGTCTACCATTTCATATAAGTAATCACGCGCCTGTCCAGATGGTAGATTAGCAAGAAGGCGTTTGCTTGTGTCAGCATATCTGGCACATATCCCTTTGATAGTATCAAAAACACGATGATTCTGCATATACGCAAGAGCGGTGATGAAGTCATCGGGCTTTTGTTCTTTGTAGCAAAAGATACGTTCCCAGAAGGCTCGTTCTTGGGGAGTGGCGCGCTGATAAGCCAACAGTACGGGGAGAGTGACTTTTCCTTCGTGAAAATCATCACCCTGACCTTTGCCGAGGATATCACTTGGCGTCAGATAATCAAGGCTATCATCAATCAACTGAAACAAAACACCCAATGCTCTACCATAAAGACTTAACGCCTCTACCTGTTCAGCATGTGCTGACATAAGCATGGCCCCAGACGCAAGGGCGGCGGCAAAGAGTCTGGCTGTTTTTGATTCAATGATGGTGATATAAACATCTTGTGACATTGTCAGATTGCTGTGGTTCGATAGCTGCAAAACTTCGCCCTCAGCTAGATATCCAGCTGCTACGCTCAATGTTTTGACAATAGCAAGGCTATCAAGACGCGTAACCAGTGCAAATGACCGTGCCAGCAAGAAATCCCCAACCAGAACACTAAAAGCATTTCCCCAAACGGTATGCGCGCTGGGCTGGCCCCGACGTAGAGTGCTGTCATCGACAACATCGTCATGCAAAAGGGTTGCTGTGTGGATACACTCGATTCCCGCAGCCAAGTAAGAGAGGTGCTCTGATCGATCTTCATCAGGAGCAAACACATGCCGTGCGAGAATACTAAGTGTTGGGCGAATACGCTTTCCCCCACTACGTATCACATAGCGAGCAATTTCTGGCACATGAGGAGAAACACTTTCAAGGGTGGTGTGAAGAACATCGTTGAGAGCTGCAAGCTCACACGCGTAGGTTGTGTGAATGCGGTGTAGCAGGTCTTTCTGATGGCCTGTTTCCGTCTGTGTGCGCTGTGCTTTCATTCACATAACCGTTCATCATTGAGCGGTCATTATGCAATTTTACACGGACTTGTCCATAACCGAATGATAGGGAATCACGAATTACTTCCCTTGTAATTCTTACGATGAGAAGAACTCAGGAATATTTTTACTCATCTTTTTTCCCAAGAATTGTTTGAAACAAGTGTGGTGGGGTAAGACCTCCCTTATGCAAGATTCTTTTTAAAGAGAAAATTAACTAGAATCCTGTATGCTTTCCGTAAGTGATCCATACGTTCGTGATGCGGCTGACATTACATATATATAAAGTTTTGATAATGTGTATCTGCGTGTTTCCTCTTTGTGCGACACCGGTAAGTCTGGTTATTGCGGAAATTGAACGGGAAATTACAGGTGTGTCAGAAACAAACAATACCAAGCTGTCAGCCAAGACTGAACCAAACCTTCGTTGTCGCACCCAATTTCGTCAAGCGCACAAAACTTGCACGACAGACCGTTGCCGTGATTCGGCTATAACGGAGTTTCGTTTTTGTACTGTCAGTGTTGCGAAAATTGCCCATGAAGCCCAACAAAAAGCCTCCTTTGAGAAGGCCGAGGTCTTGCGTATGGAGGCTGTAAAGCCTGATTCATGCATGACTATTTTGCAGCTTCGCACAGTTTGTGGGAAAAACACCCAATGTAAGAGTGCTTTGTGGCAAACGTATCAGTCTTGTCTGCGACGCTTTGATACTTCTGGAAAAAAATGGGAAGATGCCTCGATGAAAAATGAGGCAAAGTTATCACCTTCTGAGCTGAAAGAATTTCAAATTTCCATTGAGCGCCTACAAAGTGAAGCTTCTCAAGCGCGGGCCAAGCTTGAGGAAAAAAATAATAAAAAGATGATGCGCAAAGCACGCAAACAGCTAAAAATTAATAAACGAAAACTGAAAAATCTTTCAACAAAAAACAAAAAACTTGGTGGAAAGGGGGTGACCCACAAATCTGATGTTCCCCCAATAGTGCGTCCAAAACCGCTTCCTCACAACGGCAAGCCAATGAAAGATTCTGTCAGTGCTCCTGGGAACATTGCAAAAGTCTCAGCGCTGATAAAAGAAGGTGATGGGACTAAAAAATGCCAACAAACATTTATTGAGGCGGTACAGAAATGTCAGAAGCGCTATCAGCTTAATCCTATTCCACGCTTTGATAATGCCCATGTGGAGTGTGTGCGTACTGCTCACACCGAAATGACAGAGTGTGGTGTGAAGCAAGGAATTCTTGGATTAGCAGTGCCTTATCATGAAGACATACACTTGGAGTTTGAGGGTCAAAAACCGGAAAATCCCCAAGCCTGTGAAAAGTTGTTTGCAAGCGACTTGGACAAAAAATGTGGCAAAAACTGGTCTTGTCGCAACCGTCTTCAGCAAAAAGCATGGATGTGCAAGGCTCTTGTGAGTCTTCCTAAGTAAAATCAGAGAAAATTTTTCCTTTGCTCACAGGCGATTTTGTATAGATGTCCTTGACAAGCACTGGGTGTTGGGGCTATCCATATCGTCTATATTTTGTGGCGGAGTAGCTCAGTTGGTTAGAGCAGCGGAATCATAATCCGCGTGTCGGGGGTTCAAATCCCTCCTCCGCTACCATAAAAATATCTAATAAAATATAGAGACACTTTTCAACAGCAATTACTCTATGTCTTGTTTGTACCAAGAGGAATACCTTTCTTATCAGCGATTATTGTAATTGCTCTTCTTACAGCACGATGCGCACCATAGTTGATTTTTCAGGCTTTTTTTTGCGTTCATTTCAGTGTAGAGTTTTTTTCATGCGTAACGAACATGCTGTATGTGAGGAAAAAGAATGCGCCGTATGTCTCTGCTTGTATTGTTAATTTTACCTTTGTTAGCTTCATATGAAGTACCCAGCGATTTAGGTGCATTTCGTTCTTTTTCAGGTGAATACTTACGCGATGCAAGAGGAAAATACTTACGTGATCCAAGAGAGGAGTATGTTTTTGATTTTTGTCTTTCCGAAGGAAAGAACGCTCATACGGTAGAACCTTTTTACCATGAAGGGCAGATTTCTTTCAGGAGACGTGAGTTCAGCTTTCTTTCAGACGGAGAGCCTTTTGAGAAAACGATTTTTGATTGTGATTTTTCAAGAAAAGGGTTTACCTCTCCCAACGGAGACCTAAATCTGGATATAGCGGCGTATCGCGATGGTGGTGGTGGGTTTTTGTCTGCAGCGGGCGATGTGCGGGTTATTTGCTCAGATTTTATTGGACTTTGTGAAAGTAAAATAATGTGGGGAGGAACAGCGGGTTTTTATGCCGCACCAGAAACACCATCGGCCTTGTATTCCATTGAGTTGTTACCCAAAGGACTTGAGCCCCAACGCGCTATTGTTTGGGGAAATATTGATTTTAAGAAACCAGGCGTGGTGATGGGACCCACGGATATCCCTGTTCATGAGAGTGTTGGTCAGGCATTTTCCGTATGTGGTGCCAATATACGCATAACAGTGCAAAAATTTCCAACACTTACGACGGAAGAAAATACGCCAGAAACCTATGAAGTCATGGGACCCCGAATGGTGGGCACGAATAGGCAATTGGAAGCTTATAAAACTACCGAGGTACCGGTGTCGTTAGAGTAATTCGTATTCGTAAAAACAAGTCAGGGGTGTTACACGGTGACTTTTGGGATGGAGTTTCATGGTGCTTAGCACTATCAGGCTTGTTGTAAGGGGGGTATATGTGTGGCCTTTGGAAAAGACTCGCAGGAGTCTTTCTTCACACAAAGGTCTTACAGGTGGGCACGAAACTCTGTGGACAGTTCTTCATCTGTGCGAGCTCGAAAGAGGGTTGCTTGAATATATCCTTCTTTCGATCCGCAATCAAAGCGTGTCCCTTCAAATGTGAGGGCGTGGAAGGGTTGGCCGGATGCAATAAGAGGATTGAAAGCATCGGTCAGTTGAATTTCTCCCCCAGTACCTTTCTTTTGTTTGCTGAGAAAATCAAAAACGTCTGGTTGTAAAATATAACGCCCAATCACAGCAAGTGTAGAGGGTGCTTCTGAAAGAGATGGTTTTTCAACAACGGATGCCACAGCTTTTAGGGCAGTGCCAGGCAGAGGAGAATTATACAATTGGATGATTCCATAGTTGCTTACACAGGGGGGTGGCACATCCATGGACGCAACAATGTTACCCGGGTGCATGGCGTATGCATCGACCATTTGTTTCAAACAAGGAACCTTTCCCATAATTAAATCGTCGGGTAACAAGACAGCGAAAGGCTCATTGCCAATAAACTTCCGAGCGCACCAGACCGCATGACCTAATCCCAGAGGTTTTTGTTGGCGTGTAAAAAAAGCCAGTCCAGGTGGTAGGTTTGATGGATTCAGTCGATCCAGCAAATCCACCTTGTTGGCTTCAGCGAGAGAATGTTCCAACTCATAGTTGATATCAAAGTAGTCTTCGATCGCCGCTTTCCCCCGAGAGGTCACAAAAATAAACTCTTCAATGCCGGCAGCTCTTGCTTCATCTACGGCAAATTGGATGAGGGGTTTGTCCACAATGGGTAGAAGCTCTTTTGGTACAGATTTTGTTGCAGGCAAAAAACGTGTTCCCAGGCCCCCAACAGGAAATATCGCTTTGCGAATGTGGGTCATGGAGCTTTAAAAATTACGAATATGACATCCTAAGGATTTTCAGCAACCCACGCAACATTTAATGAACGTTGTTGTGGGGAAAACCCTCATTCAGAACCTTGGCTACCCTTGGCAAGTTTTCATAAATCAAGGGGGTTATTGGTTTTGTTGTGTGTATCGGCGAGCACACAACATTCTCCGTGTTGTCTTTATGGGAACCCCTACGCTTCTTCAGTATCAGGTAATTCGTGCAGGGAGGGCCCGGGAAGAGTAGTTTCAACGGGTAAGCGAATTTTCTCACGCACACGTGGCGGCAGTTGATCAGCTATCCATTCGCTAATACTAGCCACGTAAGGAATAAGTTTGGCATTTTCAACGGCATCAGGCCACCTCTTGTAATCTGAGATTGTAAGGGTGGCAATATAAAAACAACATATAACCCCAACTCCTCGGATTGCCCCAAAAATAAGCCCAACTACTCGATCAAATCCTGATAAAGAACTTTCCCGTACTTTTTCTTTCACCCCCGGGCGTAGCACAGATAAAAAAAGCACGGTTATGATAAAGATGCTCAACATAGCGAGGATTTCTGCCACAAAAGATTTGCCAAGAAGTTGATAGAAATGGGGCAAAATATGAGGTGTTCCGTATATTGTTGCTGCTATTGCTGATGCCCAGGGTAGCAAGCTCATAAACTCGACAACAAAACCACGCCATAGGCCAATGATGACAGACAAAAAGATAACGGTAACAATAACCCAATCCAGCGCAGCAATATCAAAAAATTCAGACATACGTATTCCGTTGCGTGTTTATTGTGTGAGCGTAGCACGCCCAGGACGTCCTTGCCACGGGAAAAATACCTTTATAGACACAGGATAAAACACACTACTGACAGATCGTTACCAGGGGGGGTGGCGCCTCGTCTGGCAGAAATCTACGCGGCCAAAACGTGATGTATTTGACGATCTTTGTGGTTATTATTGCAAAAACAATACGCCGGTTATGGCAACCACTGCCAGCCATGGATCCTTTATAGGGTCTCCTATCAAGCCATACAGGGATTCCCATATAAGGCTCCCCCAGAAATTCTTATTTTTTGTTCGTGAGAAGGATAAAGATTTGTACAAAATTGTTTGGCGCATAGCACCCGACTGGCGTTCGTGGTGCGCGCGCAAGATCATCAAGGTCAAAGTGCGTATCGGACGCTTAATCACATAAAAAAGATTCCTGAGCAAAAGCATAGGTCTGGCTTGATAAATATTTTTGAGCATCGTTATTGTTCCTGTGGTCATGGATAAAAATGGCGCAAGCGTATAAGAAATTTATAAGAGGAGTATTTCTTTTTCTTTTTGCTTGCTCTTATGGGTGTGTACAAAGTTTTCAAAACACGCATAGAAAAATATTCCCAAATGTGCCATTTTGATCCAAAATTATGTTGAAAGATCCGTTATGGTACAGAATCCAACAAAAAAACTAACAATTATTGTTCTGGCTGCGGGCAAGGGAACGCGGATGCATTCCAACACCCCCAAGGTCATGCACCCGATTGGAGGACTGCCCATGGTGGGGCATGTAGTGATGGCTGCGGCAGGACTTGATCCAGACAAAATTGTGGTTGTTTTAAGCCCTGAAATGACAGCAGTGAAAGATTTTGTGGAGGGCCTAGACCCACGTGTCAATGTCTCCTGGCAGCATGAACAAAAAGGAACAGGACACGCAGTGCTTAGTGCCAGAGAGCATTTTGCAAACGCACAAGGCACTGTGTTGGTAATGTTTGGTGACACCCCGCTCATTCAAACAAACACCTTGTCACCAGTGGTTAAAGCTTGTGAGTTGGGTGCAGGGGTGAGCGTGGTGGCCTTTCATGATTACGAAGAAAATCGCTATGGCCGTCTGGTTACGGATAAGCACGGTAAGGTTGAGCGTATCATTGAGTTCAAGGACCTCGATGAGGGACAGGAGCAAATCTCTCTCTGTAACTCGGGTGTGATGGCTCTGCGGGCACAGCATGTCTGTGGCTTACTGGATCGGCTGGAGTGTGATAATGCGGCTCATGAGTATTACCTTACAGATGCTGTTTGTCTCGCACGCAAGAGTGGCTTGTATGTGGATTGTGTGGCCGTTGAAAAAGAAGAGCTTATGGGGATTAATTCCCGTTATGAACTGAGCATTGCGGAACGGGCTTTTCAAGAGCGTCGTCGTAAGGAAATTATGATGGCGGGTGTTACACTTGTTGACCCTGATACGGTTTATTTTCAGCATGACACACGCATAGGGAAAGATAGCTTAATCCATCCCCATGTAACGTTTGGTTCGGGTGTGCAAGTAGGTTCTGATGTGGAAATATTGCCCTATTCTCGGATTGAAGAGTCAATTATTGGAAACAAAGCAACGATTGGTCCTTTTGCTTATGTTCGCAAAAACAGTACTGTGGGCAAAGGGTCACACATTGGGGGTTTTCGGGAAGTCAAGGCGAGTACGATCGGTGAGAAAACTTTACTGAAGCACTTTGGGTATGTTGGCGACTCAGAGATTGGCGACGGTGTAACAATGGGCGCAGGGAGTGTAACGTGCAATTCAGATGGTTTTGAGAAACACAAAACCGTCATTGAAGATGGTGCGTTTGTAGGAGCAAATGTAAGCTTAATTGCTCCTGTTATCGTTGGTAAAGCAAGCATTATTGGTGCGGGTAGTGTGGTTACAGAATCAGTTGAGGATTACAGCATGAGTGTTACCCGGTCCCCTCAGCAACATTATGCTGATGGTGCAAAACGCTACCGTAAGAAACGAATGAACTAATGACACACTATATTTTTATAACGGGCGGTGTCGTTTCGTCTCTGGGGAAGGGAATCTGTGGATCATCACTAGCAGCACTGTTGCAAGCCCGAGGATTGCGGGTACACATGCGAAAATTTGATCCCTATTTGAATGTGGATCCTGGAACGATGAGTCCCTATCAGCATGGTGAAGTTTTTGTAACCCATGACGGCGCTGAAACTGATTTAGATTTAGGCCATTATGAGCGCTTTACCGACCAGCAAAGCACCCGCTACGACAGTGTTTCTTCAGGCCAAATTTACCGCAGTGTGATAGAGGCCGAACGCCGCGGGGATTATCTAGGAGCAACAATTCAGGTCATTCCTCATGTTACCACAATGATCAAACAGGCCATGATGCGGGATATTGATGATGGTATCGATTATTGCATTATTGAAATTGGGGGAACAGTAGGGGACATTGAAAGTTTGCCTTTTCTTGAAGCCATACGTCAATTGCGTGCCGATCTTGGTCGTGAGCGCACACTGTTTGCGCATGTAACTCTGGTTCCGTATATCCCTGCTGCGGGAGAACTCAAAACGAAGCCCTCCCAACACTCGGTGAAAGAGCTTTTGGGACTTGGTATTCAACCAGATATACTTGTGTGTCGATCAAGTGTGGAGATTCCTGCGAGTGCCCGTGAAAAACTAGCGTTGTTTTGTAATATTCGCCCTGAAAATGTTATTGCTGCCCATGATGTATCAACAATTTATGCTGTTCCTCAAGCCCTACACGAAGAAGGATTTGATCGACAGGTCTTGCAATATTTTGGTTATGACCCAGCGACAAACCCTGCAAATATTGAGCCGTGGATAAATTTTGTGTCCCGTATTCAGGCGCCTAATCGGGAGGTAACGTTGGGAATTATTGGCAAATACACAGGTCTTGTAGATGTTTATAAGTCCATTTGCGAGTCCCTCATTCATGCGGGAGCACAAAACAATACAAAAGTTCATATACGTTGGGTTGATAGCGAGTCCTTGGAGCCCCTGGATGAAGCAGGAATCGGCCACACACTCGGTGGCTTGGATGGTATTTTAGTTCCGGGGGGGTTTGGTCACCGGGGTGTTGAGGGGAAAGTACGTGCGATTACCTATGCGCGCATACACGCAGTGCCCGTTTTGGGGATTTGCTTAGGTATGCAAATGATGGTTGTTGAAGCTGCGCGTAATCTTCTTGGTCTTTCTGATGCAGGAAGCTCAGAGTTTGGCGAAACACCACACCCTGTTGTTGGGTTAATGACTGAGTGGATTAAAGACACCGAAACAATCAACCGTCATACACGCGGTGATTTGGGAGGAACGATGCGCTTGGGGGCATATCCGTGTATACTCGCACCAGGAACGCATGCTCAAAAACTTTATGGGTGCTCAGCAATCGTTGAGCGTCACCGCCACCGCTATGAAGTATGTGCAACATATGTGCCTGATCTTGCAAAGAAAGGCTTTGTTTTTTCGGGAATGTCTCCGGAGGGTGATCTCCCTGAGATTGTAGAAATAACAAGCCACCCCTATTTTATTGGTGTGCAGTTTCATCCGGAGTTTTGCTCTCGCCCGACACGCCCTCATCCGTTGTTCGATGGGCTGGTGCGGGCTATGGGAATGGGAAAAAACCATAGCTAAAAAGGATTATGGAGCCCCTTCTTGCCAAGAGAGGTTGCTCGCGCTAAATTATGCCCACACAAATTGTTTTTGGTTATGTCTCAAGGAACCTCTTTTCAAGAAGTAATTTTTAAGCTCCAGCAGTTTTGGGGTGCGCATGGGTGTATCATCCTTCAACCCTATGATATGGAGATGGGTGCTGGAACCTTTCATGTTGCTACGACGCTGCGTTGTTTGGGACCTGATGCGTGGTCGGCTGCGTTTGTACAACCAAGCCGTCGCCCAACAGATGGGCGTTATGGAAAAAACCCTAACCGCTTACAAATGTTTCACCAATTTCAAGTTGTTGTGAAGCCTTCTCCTGAGGATGCACAAGATTTGTATTTAAAAAGTCTGGCGCATATTGGGTTTGACATACACGCTCATGACATTCGTTTTGTAGAAGATGACTGGGAAGGTCCAACGCTGGGAGCATCAGGTTTGGGATGGGAAGTGTGGTGTGATGGCCTTGAGGTGACCCAATATACATACTTTCAGCAAATGGGAGGAATTCCGTGTGCGCCTGTTTCTTTGGAGCTTGCTTATGGGCTTGAGCGCTTGGTAATGGCTTTGCAAGGTGTTGATAATGTCTATGAGCTGACTTGGAACCCCCGGGGTGTTACGTATGGAGAGATTTTTCTTGCGAATGAACAACAAGCTAGCGCATACAATTTCATGGAATCAAACCCGGATTACTTATTTCAGCATTTTGATCATGCTGAAGCACAAAGTAAGCACCTTAGTGAGCAAGGTTTAGCGATTCCAGCTTATGAGCAGTGTATTAAAGCAAGCCACGCTTTTAATTTACTGGATGCCCGTGGTGTCATTAGTGTAGCAGAGCGTGCGGGTTACATTGCACGGGTGAGGAGTCTTGCGCGCGCTGCGTGTCAGGCATGGATTATCCGTAACGAAAAACAGGAAGCAAAGTAATGTCTGATTATTTGTTTGAAATTTACGGGGAAGAAATGCCATCCCGTTTTCAGGAAATGGCAGAAAAACAAATAGCGCAGTTGTTTCATGACAGACTCCTGGCGCATCACTTGACTTATACCCAAATCGAGACCTATGTAACGCCGCGGCGTTTGGTCGCACACATCACGGGACTGCCAGACAAACAGCCTGATTACTCAGAAGAGCGTCGTGGACCACGTGTGGACGCCCCCCAGGCAGCTATTGACGGTTTTGCTCGCAGTGTTGAACGCTCTTTAAATACATTGGAGCGTCGCACTATAGAAAAAGGTGAGTTTTATTTTGCTTCTCTCACACATCCGGGGCGCCCGCTGCAAGAGTTGCTCGTGACGTTGGTCCCAGAAATTTTAGAAGCGTTTGCTTGGCCAAAATCAATGCGCTGGGGAACATCCACACAAGCATGGGTGCGTCCTGTTCATCATGGTCTATCTCTTCTCAACGGTTCTGTTGTCCCACTTACATGGGATATTGGAGGGGGAATGTCCATCCACTTTGGTCATGCGACCAGGGGACATTACTTGATTGATAATACCCCATTACAAGTGATCGATTGTGAGGATTATAAAAAGCAGCTTTTGAAAAACAATGTAATGCTATCATTTAATGATCGCAAGCAAGCCATACGCGATCAGGTCAAAGCATTGGCTACCCAACAAGGGCTTTTGGGTGACAATGATGCGCAGCTTCTAACCGAAGTAGCTGGCCTTGTGGAGTGGCCGGTGACCTATATGGGTAAGATTGATCCTGATTTTATGCACTTGCCTACCGAGTTATTGGTCACAGTGATGAAGCGCCACCAGCGCTATTTTCCTATGTATGATGGTGCAGGTGTTTTAGCTCCCTATTTTGCGGTTGTTTCTAATGGCCCAGCCGTCCAGAATGGCCAGAATATTGTTGAGGGAAATGAGCGGGTCTTGAGGGCGCGCTTTAATGATGCGCGGTTTTTTTATGAGAATGACAGTAGCGTGTCCTTGGAAGATCACGGGCAAAAATTAACCCAGATTGTGTTTCATGCGCAGCTGGGAAGTATGGCAGACAAGGTGGCGCGTCTTGAAAAACTGACGGGTCATATTGCAACACATGTCGAGCAGCCCAGAGAGGACGCAGTACATGCTGCACGGTTATCGAAGTGCGACCTAACAACAGAAATGGTGATTGAGTTTCCAGAGCTTCAAGGGGTGATGGGTCGTTATTATGCCACAGGCGTTTCACCGGAAACAGCTGTGGCCATTGGTGAGCACTATCGCCCTGTTAGTGCTAAGGATGATATCCCACATACACCCCTGGGCAGAATCGTGGCGCTTGCTGACCGCCTTGATACGTTAGTTGGTTTTTTTGGTGTGGGGATCCAGCCCACAGGATCAAAAGATCCCTTTGCCTTACGTCGAGCGGCTTTGGGTGCGTTGCGTATTCTAGAGGAGGGACAACTTAATATCCCCCTAGGGACATTACTAGCATGGGCAATTGAAGGGTATGCGGGCAGTTTAACCGTTCCGCATGGGGATGTTTCAACACAACTTATCGCATTTTGTACAGAACGCCTGAGTGTGTTCTGGAAGGATAGTGGTTTACGGTATGATGTCATCAGAGCGGTGCAGCGATTCTTGTTTATTGAACCGTTAGCAACAGTACGTGCCAATGCGACGGCGATTCAATTGTTTTGTTTGTCATCGGATGGTGAAAATTTGTCTCAGGGGTTTACCCGTGCCTATTCAATCCTATCAAAAGAACAGGCTAAAGATGGCGTAACTTACACACAAGAAGTGGACCAAGTATTGTTACAGGAACGAGCCGAGAAATCTTTGGATGCCGCGCTGAATGCTCTACAGGTTGATGAGCGTGATATGAAAGGTTCTCTGGAGTCTCTTGCGTCTTTGCGTCACAGTATCGATGGTTTTTTCAACACGGTCGTTGTGAATGCAACAGATCATCGGGTGCGTCAGAATCGTTTACGCTTGCTGAATAAAGCGATTACGATGATGCAAAAAGTAGCTAACTTTGAAGAAATACAGGTTTCTTAATGTCTGAAGATACGTATCAGTCACCATTTTTGCGTGAAGCGTCGGCTCGGGGGTTTATTTATCAAGGCACACATCTTGATAAATTGGACATCCTATTATCTACCCAAAAAATTGCTGCATATATTGGGTTTGATCCTACAGCAGATAGTTTGCACGTTGGGAATCTTGTGCAAATTATGTGGTTACGCATGCTTCAAAAACACGGACATACACCGATTATTCTTGTTGGTGGCGGAACGGGGCGTGTGGGGGATCCAAGTGGTAAAGATGCCCAACGTCAAATGATGACCGATGATACCATTGCACACAATATTGCAGGCATCAAAAAAACACTTGAGCAGTTTATTGATTTTTCCCCGCATTCTATCAATCCTGCTATTCTTGTTGATAATAATGCATGGTTGGCTCCAATCAATTATTTGGACTTCTTGCGGGAATACGGCACGCATTTTACGATTAACCGCATGCTGACATTTGATAGTGTCAAAACACGCTTAGAGCGTGAAACCCCACTGACATTTCTTGAGTTTAACTACATGTTGTTGCAGGGGTATGATTTTGAGCAGCTTTTTTTGAGCCATAACTGTGTTCTTGAGTTAGGTGGATCTGATCAGTGGGGGAATATAATTTGTGGTGTTGAACTCATTCGCCGGCGGCAAAACAAGCAGGTGTTTGGTTTAACCTCACCGCTTGTGACAACATCATCGGGGGCAAAAATGGGAAAATCCGCCCATGGTGCTGTGTGGCTTACTCATCAAAAATATGCAATTTTCGATTTCTGGCAATATTGGCGCAACACAGACGATGCTGACGTAGGGCGATTTTTACGAATGTTTACAGATCTTCCACTGACAGAGATTGAGAATCTTGAAAAATATAAAGATGCAGAAATTAACCAAGCCAAAATTGTTTTAGCGAATGCGATGACAGCTCTTTGTCATGGGGAATTAGCCGCTATTGAGGCCCAACGGGCCGCAGAATCTCATTATAGTACGGCTGGGCAAAGTGTTTTTAGGGGGTTGCCGGTTCTGCGGCTTGACATGACTCTTGTGGGGGAGGGCATAAGTGGGACAAGTCTTTTGGTTTGTTTGGGTCTTTGCGCCTCTAAGGGAGAGGCGCGTCGCCTGATTGCCGGAGGAGGGGTGCGTATTAATAATATTCCACTTGCAGACGCAGAAGCCCTACTTTTCCAAGAGGAGTGCCCGTCAGAGGGATGGAAAATTTCTCTTGGCAAGAAGCGGCACTATCATGTTGTTAGTGCGTGAAAGTGAGGCCTGGAACTAGAAGTGGAGAAAGACCATGCTCGGCACGCATCCTGTTGGCACACAAAAAAAGCTGTGTTTTATCCATAATTTGCCCCTGCACAAGATAGGAATGGGTTGCTGTTCTTTTTGGCAGAATAGGAGAGACAACAACATTCTCGTGCTTGAGGTACGTCATGACTTCTGACCAATCATTCCACTCATCATAAATAGAGCGCTCATGGATTTTCCTCTGTATGTGCAAGTTAGTGTCATCGGGGTGCACAGGGTTAACAGCCCAGGGGCTTAAAGCCAGAATCTCAGGAAAATACTCCGTAAATGAACGGACAGTCCACGCTAAGTTTGTTTGTGGGTGTTGCAAAAGTCGTAATAACTCTTGGCGAACCTCTTGGGTTATTTCTAGTTTTTGTTCCCGTAACCGATACCGCTTGATAACTTTTTGAACAGAAGCCAATGTGCGGTCAAGCAACGCGCTAATATCCTTGTAAGGAATTTTCATATGAAAACTCAACCAAACAAGTAATTTTTCAGCATTTGACCATTTAAGATGTTTCTTTTTTGCATTCATTTTTGCAATTGTCCCTATTCTTATTATTTATACATACCATTGATATTAATTCATATTTACTATTATCAACATGTGAACTCTGCATTAAGTTTTTTTAACTGTCAAATTAAAGATATTTTTTGTCCGCGCATTTTTGTGCCGTTTGTCAAAATTAATGCTTGATAATAGATATCCTACGGTTGATACTAATCTGGTTTAGGGAAGTTAAAATGGAGGACTACGTAATGCAAACACGTGTAAAACCGAACACTTTTTTTACCATGGCGCAAGAAGCATTAGAACAACAAGGCATACAAGTGATTGAAAACAAAAGCCCAATCGCCTCGGCGGATGCTCACAATGTAGCCAAGTTTCGTCGCCGAAAGCGCTGGCAAACACGTAACCCGCTGCGTGATTTGCGTGTCAACAAGGCATACACTCTTGAGGAGTTAGCCTTAGCAACGGGTTTATCGCCCTCGTATCTATCGCGCCTTGAAAGTGGATCGCGCCGGTTGAATGCAGATATTATTCAAAAACTGTCAACAATTCTTGAGTGTGCACCAGCTGATTTGTTGCCTTTTGCAAATGGCCCAACAAGCGCTCAGAATGTGTTTCCTGCAACAGGAAATGCCCAACACTTGCCCGTGAAAACAGCGGGGAATCAAAATACCCCTGTGGTGGATCTCCCCTTGTATGAGATGTCGGATGAGAAGGGGGTGATGGGTTTTGACTTTAGCAAGCCCAAGGACTGGATTATGCGGGGTGCCGAGTTTGTGGGGGTCGCGGGTGCCTTTGCGTTGCGCTTGAATACCAATACATTTGGGCCGCGTTATACGCAACACGATTTGCTGTTGGCCCATCCATCGAAACCATTGGTTTCCCAGTGCTATGTGATAGTTGTTTCTCAGGAAAATCAAGTCTTTCTAGGGCAGTTTGATCACTGGAGAGCAGCTGTGACTGTAACGGGAAGCCTAGGTCCTGTTGGTGCAAGTGCTGACGATATTTTGCATATTAAGGACTTTCATGATAGCACAAAAACACATGAATTTATCCGTAAAAATCTCAAGGGTGTATATCGCATTGTAGGAACGGCAGAAACGATCTGACAAAAAAGGAATGCTTCTTACGTCTGTGGAAAAACACAGAAAAGAATTTTTCTTTTTTCATGTGGGGGGAGTCTTAACGGATTCCTCTCATTTTTTATAGTAACGGCCGTGCCAAATTTTTTGCTGTAACGAGATAGATCGCAAAGGCGAATCCCCGAGATTTTTTACCTACAAAGAAACTATAAAAGCGATAGAAAAATATTTTATGCGATAATGTCAGGAATAGTCTGACCACGCAAATGGGTGATTTGTCTAGAAACTGAATCGTACTGTGTTTGTAATTCCCGCAGAACAAAAGGATTAATAACTTTTTGGCACTTCATTGCGTTCAGTCGTGAAGAAATGGTCGCTTGTTCTCCGTGGAGTTGCGTAATGCGTCGCATAACAAATGATTGCTGGTAAGACATTATTCACGATTCCTTAATCCATCGTTAACATTATAGGATTTTAAAGAATAAATCAAGAAAATTATATTATTAGATAAAAACAAAATAACTATAGAAGCGGCATATGGCGCTCTGTTGGTTGTTTGTTTTTCTTAAATACATTTTTTAGAGAAAGTATAGGAAAATAGGAGTTTTTGGTTGCGGGGGCTGGATTTGAACCAACGACCTTCAGGTTATGAGCCTGACGAGCTACCAGACTGCTCCACCCCGCGCCAACTGAGATGAAATAACCACACAGACGCATAAAAATCAAGCTATTTTTTGCGCAAAGTTTCACGGCTCTGTATCTTGGAAAAAGTGTGCTCAACAGAGCACACAAAACAACAACCTCTGTGCTTGTGCTTTGTATGTATGTGTTTAGTTGGTGCACGGCTACCGAGCATTATCAGGACTAGATGTAAAGTATTCATAAAGATATGCTTATAAAACCTTGCCTTCCCCGCGAAAGGTCCATTTGAGGAGGGGCAGCTGTGAAGATTATACAAGCGCCCACAGGTGTGGGACAAAGAGAATCTAAAAGTGTGTTTTTACTCCATCAAACCCTTTGAATACCCATGTAGGTGGGGAACGTAGCTTCCGCAGGGGGGTCAGCTCCTCGGATGTGGGAAGATCATACAACCACCCATACCGATGAGCTGTAACACCCGTTAGTACGAGCATGGTATCCCATGCATGAGCCTGCGCTCCGGCAATGTCTGTTTCTAGGGAGTCCCCGATCATAATGATACGGGATCCATGGGGTATTTTCTGCATAATGTCTTCAAAAATCTCAGGATGAGGTTTGCCAAAGGAAATGACTGTTCCTCCTAGTTCTTCATAGGTGTGGGCAAGTGAGCCTGTGCGAGCGTGGAGTTTTCCTTCAATCACAACGCTGGTATCAGGGTTTGCGCATATGAGCGGAAGACCCCGAGCGATCGCTTCCTTAAGGACATCCGTATTTTGTGCAAATGAGGAAAGTAAAGATCCCCGCGCGACAAGAAGAAAATCGGCAAGATGAGGTGTGTCCACAAAAAATAGAGGGTGCTGTGAAAAATACTTTCGAAAAGAAATATCATTATTTACATGAAGGCACGAGAGGGGTTTTTCCTGCGTTCGCTTCGTTAAGTAGTTCAGTGTGGCTTGACCCGACGAATAAGCACAATCGTATAAGTCCCGGGGGACCTCCATTGCTTGAAGATGCTGTTCAACCTCTGATGATGGCTGGGACATATTGGAAAGAAAAATGACTTGTTTATGAGCCTCCCGAAGCGCCTCAAGTGTGGGGCGTAGTTTTGGAAAAGGCCGATATCCATCATGAACAACCCCCCAAATATCGAACACGAAAGTGTCGTATTGCGGAATAATTTCGTTAAAAAATGCTATTTTCTTCACGGCGTATCACCGTTAATTTGCATCACTAGAAGACCACAAATTTTTTAATTTATCGAAAAAACTAGATCCCTTAGATTTGCTCGTTTCTTCAATTTCCGCAAATTCGGTAAGAAGTTCTTTTTGTCGCTTCGTAAGCTTCGTGGGCACATCAATGCGTGTGTGGATATACATGTCACCGCGAAGATCTCGACGAATTATAGGCATCCCTTTACTTTTTAAGCGAAACTTCTGGTTCGCTTGGGTTCCTTCAGGAATGGTAACCCGAGCTTTCCCCCCATCGATGGTGGGGATCTCAATCTCACCGCCAAGGGTAGCTGTCGTAATGCTTACAGGAATTTCACAGTGAATATCTGCACCTTCACGTTGGATAAATTGATGAGGACGAATAGAGACAAAAATATACAAATCGGCGTGTCCGCCTCCTCTATAGCCGGCCTCTCCTTCCCCACTGAGCCGAATGCGCGTACCATCCTCAACACCGGCGGGAATAGATATCTTCAGTGTGCGTTGTTTACGGGTACGTCCATGCCCATGGCATTTGATACAAGGATTTTCAATGATGCTCCCCTCTCCATTACAGGTTGGACAGCTGCGCTCTACGGTGAAAAAGCCTTGTTGTGCGCGAACAGTCCCAGACCCATGGCAAGAGCCACACGATGTTGGTTTTGCTCCCTCTTTGGCCCCTGATCCAGAGCATGATTCACAGCTGACGTATGCAGGGATAGTAATCGTTTGTTCAAGGCCGCGAAAGGCCTCTTCCAGACTAATAGACACATCGTAACGAAGGTCTGATCCTCGTTGTCCGGAACTCTTCCGCGTCTTATTACCACCGCGCGTCCCCCCACCCATGAACTCGTGAAAGACATCCTCAAAACTAAAGCCGCCCGTTGCCTGACCAAAGTCGAACCCAAACCCACCCCCTGGTTGAGATCCACCACCAGAACCATCGAAAGCCGCAGATCCAAATTGATCATAGTGCGCGCGTTTTTGAGGGTCGCTAAGAATTTCGTAGGCCTTGTTTATTTCTTTAAATTTTTTCTCAGCCTCTGCATCTCCTGGATTCCGGTCCGGGTGACATTTCATAGCAAGAGAGCGATAGGCTTTTTTGATCTGAGCAGCATCGGCTGATTGGGTGATACCGAGCCTGGCGTAATAATCTTTACTCATAGGGGAATGTCCTGCTTTGAATCAAGAGGCTGGTGTATCGTTGAAAGATATACCAGCCGTATGTACGTTAATTAGGCTTCTTTTTTATTGTTTTTGGGGGTGTCTTCGGAAACATCCTCGTAGTCCGCATCAACCACATTTTCATCCGCAGAGGAACCCTTATCAGCATCTGCTGAAGCAGTTGTTTCCTTCTGTGCTTCTTCTTGGGCTGCCTTGTACATGGCTTCGCCAAGCTTCATGCTGACTTGAGAAAGCGCGTCTGTTTTTTGTTTGATGCTCTCGAGGTCATCGGAATCCTTCATAGCCTGAAGAGCGGCAATTGCCGACTCAATAGCCTCTTTTTCATTTGCTGAGACTGCCTCGCCGTGCTCCTTAAGACTTTTTTCTGTGGCATGAATAAGTGCTTCAGCCTGATTATGTGCCTCAACCAACGCTTTACGCTGTTTATCAGACTCTGCATTGGCTTCAGCATCCTTAACCATGGTTTCGATTTCTTCATCGGTAAGACCCCCAGACGCCTTAATCTGAATATTCTGTTGCTTGCCCGTTGCTTTGTCTTTGGCAGAAACGCTCACCATACCGTTGGCATCAAGATCAAAGGAAACCTCAATTTGTGGTGTTCCTCGTGCAGCAGGGGGGATACCTACAAGATCAAACTGCCCGAGAAGCTTGTTGTCTGCAGCCATCTCACGCTCCCCTTGAAACACCCGGATGGTAACAGCAGACTGGTTGTCTTCAGCTGTCGAAAAAACCTGGCTTTTTTCAGTGGGGATTGCTGTGTTGCGTTCAATAAGCTTCGTGAATACACCACCAAGTGTTTCAATGCCAAGCGAAAGAGGGGTCACATCAAGCAACAAAACATCTTTGACGTCCCCCTGAAGAACGCCAGCTTGGATAGCCGCCCCACACGCAACAACCTCATCCGGATTGACACCACGATGGGGTTCTTTGCCAAAGAACTCCTGCACCTTTTCAATAACTTTGGGCATTCGTGTCATACCACCTACAAGGATAACCTCATGAATATCTGAAGGTTTAAGACCGGCATCTTTGAGGGCTTTTTTGCAAGGATCAATGGTGCGCTGAATAAGGTCATCAACTAATGACTCAAATTTTGCCCGAGTGAGCCGCACATTGAGATGCTTCGGACCATTCTGATCGGCTGTAATAAAAGGAAGATTTACCTCCGTTGCCTGCGCACTTGACAGTTCAATTTTTGCCTTTTCCGCCCCTTCTTTGAGGCGTTGAAGCGCAAGATTATCCTTGCGTAAATCAATGCTGTTTTCTTTTTTGAACTCATCAGCAAGAAAATCGATGATGCGGTTATCAAAGTCTTCACCACCAAGGAATGTGTCCCCGTTTGTGGATTTTACTTCAAAAACACCATCGCCCATCTCAAGAACAGAAACATCGAATGTACCACCACCAAGGTCATACACAGCAATAGTTCCTGCCTCTTTTTTGTCTAGACCGTAGGCAAGAGCAGCAGCTGTCGGCTCGTTAATAATGCGTCGTACGTTAAGACCCGCAATTTTACCCGCATCTTTTGTGGCTTGGCGCTGGGCGTCATTAAAGTATGCAGGCACTGTAATGACTGCTTCAGTGACTTTTTCCCCAAGATACTTCTCGGCAGTTTCCTTCATTTTTTGAAGGATAAAACCGCTAATTTGACTGGGGCTGTACTTTTCACCGTTGGATTCTACCCACGCATCTCCGTTAGGTCCCTCAACAATCGTGTAAGGAACGACTTTTTGATCTTCTTTGGTAAGGGGATCATCAAAACGCCGCCCAATGAGGCGCTTGATAGCAAACAACGTATTAGTTGGGTTTGTTACCGCCTGGCGTTTAGCCGGTTGCCCCACAAGACGTTCGCCGTCTTTGGAAAAGGCGACAATAGACGGGGTCGTGCGGGCACCCTCAGCGTTTTCAATAACGCGGGTGTCTTTCCCGTCCATAATTGATATACAGGAATTTGTTGTACCGAGATCGATACCAATGATTTTAGCCATCATTAACCTCTTTCGTTAGCAAGAATATACAGCCCTTTAGGCACTGTAAGATCTTCTTTGGTTAAAAAATGTTGCATACAAGCAACCTTTACACCTGGACTATAACAAAAGTTCCCATCAAAATGCAAGACTTTCGTGGCAACTAAATGGAGATATTGTGTGTGGATACACTCATTCATCAGATAAACGCATGTGTAGAGGGCTATCTTCGGCAGGAAAACATCCATTTTACCGGGGATGATTTTGAACGATTGAACGCGGCATATGCCAAAAATAAACATTACAGTACGGGGGTGAACCTTTCTCACGCGCCGCAGCGCGGGTTATATGTGGCGTGTCGTATGCCGGCAACCACGGCGGTCATGCAGCAGATTTTTGCACAACTTCCAGCTGATTTTCTGCCTGAAACGTTGTGTGATCTGGGAGGTGGTTCGGGGAGCGCTGTTGTTGCCGCAGGTAAGCGTTTCCCTGCACTGACGGATGTGACAATCGTTGATGAAAACCCGCACCTTCTTTGCCTAGCAGAGCTATTTTTTCCTTTATTGGCTCCTCAGATAAACGTGCGTACGCGCATCCTTTCCTATGTGACAGGAACAGTTTCGGGAGCGTATGATCTTGTAACGCTTTCATACACCTTGAACGAAATCCCAGAGTCTTGCCGTGAGTTAGTGGTTACCAAGGCATGGCATATGTGTAAGGGTATGCTGGTGATTGCCGAACCAGGAAGCCCCAAGGGGTTTGATGTGATCATGCAAATACGGGATTGGGCCTGCAAACATAATATTCATGTTTATGCGCCGTGTTCGCATCACGGACAGTGTCCCTTGAGGGTGGGTGACTGGTGTCACTTTCATGCCCGTTTTCCCCGTTCAACACGCTTACGTCAGCTGAAGGGTGCTTCTTTGGGGTATGAGGATGAACCCTATAGCTATCTTGTTCTTTCGCGCCAGGAGTACCCTCCCCAAGGGATGCGGATTATAGAAAAACCACGCAAGTTTCCTCATGGACTTACAATCAAGACGTGCTCCCCAGAGCACGTTCACACGCATCCGATAAGAAAAAAAAACCCGCTGTATAAAAGTCTCAAGAAATCTAAAAGGGGCGATTTATACCAGGGACCAATCACACGGTCATTGGTGCCTGCAACATGAGAGAGTTGATGACTGTTTTTGACGGCGTACGTCGTGTTCAAAGATTTGTAGTTTTGAGCGCTGAGAACCTAAGAACCAAATTTTACGGCTCTGACTTTATCATTCAGTTCGCTCGTGCACATTCTTCTTGTTCCCTCTAGACGCATAGTACAGTTCGTATTTGTATTTTTGCTTCTTCCCCACCAACCTTTTGTATAAGTTATGCAGGATGGAAGCTCTTTTTCGTAGGCGCGCCCGCAGGTTTGGTGTCCTAAGGATTTCACATGACTTTCTACTAGGTTTAGGTAAAAAGTACCGCTTTGTATACCTCTATGGCCGTCTGGGGCAAATTCTTCTTTCCATGTCTGTTTAAAATCATCGGCATTTTTTTGTAGTTTTGCCATAACTTCTTTCACACTCTTGAAGGTGTTGAGCGCGACTGTGAAGTCAGTGACTTTCTGAATATCGTTGTATGTTTTCTGGATATCAGCAGACAATTTTTTGCCTGTTTCCATGGCTATTTTTCGTTGTCCTTCTTTATCTGCTTTTTTAAGATTTTCCATAATTCCTTTTATATGGGTATCGATATTTTTCAGTATTTGTGGACTAGGAGACCCCCCCTGAGGGAAATCCTTGGCACGTTTAACGGTTATTGCTTTGGCCTCCTCTTGTTTGGCCAAGGCTTGCTTGTGTTTTTCTTGAACATCAGCAAAATTCATATTGCCATTCGTTTGTGTCAGAAGTGTAGCTGTTTCCTTTTCAAGGTTTTTTGTTTTTTCTACTGTACTCCAGTAGGAGAAATGACTTTCGGTGCTTTGGAGAGGTGTTTTCATTTTTTCCATTAAGGCTAATACCTCAGGAAGCTCCCGTTTATGCTCACCCTTCCATTTTTCATGCGTCTCATTGGCACGCTGGAGTGTTGCGCGCATTTCATCCACACGAGGGCTAATACTGGCTATAGTATGGGCTTGTGCACGCGTTTGCGTATCCATTTTTACAAGGCGATTATAGAATTCCTGAATATCTTCTTTAATAGTAACGTTTGCAACGTGTGCGACAGACTTTTGATAAATGCTGTCCATTTCTACAAAAATGGGATCAACCTTATCTTCAGAAAGAGATGTGCTTGTCTTCCAAACGGTATAGGCCTCTTTGGCGCTATCACGGAGTGTAGCCATTTCTTTGAGTTTTTCCTGTGCAGGGTCTGTGGCTTGGATAGCTTTCAGTTCTGTTGCTTTTGCGTTGATTTCATTGCGTTTTGCCGTGGTGTCTTCTATAATTTTGAGTTTATGGCGATGATCGTCTGCGGGTTTGCGGGCGGCCTCTGCTTGGGTGATAATTTTTTTAGCTGCTTCAGATGTAAGTTTAGTAGTGGTTTCCCAAGATTTTAATTCATTTTTCATCGTGGCAATTGTCTTGGACAGCTGATCTTCTTTGCCGCTAATGATTGCATAGCTTGTTAATGTAATATCTTCACTCACTTGCTTTTTGATGGCATTTAACTGCTCGTGAAGAAGGATGCCAATTTGAAGAGTTTTTAGGTGGTTGTCAGTGCGCGTGTTTTCGTCGGCGATGGCTGTGAGTGTTGTTTCAACAGCAGGAATAGCCATATCATTGTGTGTAGTCTTCCATGCAGCGTATTTGCTTTGTGCTTCTCCCTTGGCTTTTATAATCTCGGTAATTTTCTCTTCTACATAAGTGCGGTCGGTCTTTGACTCTGTATTTCTACGTGTAAGGGCTTCATCGGCAGCTTTTTTACTCCCGTCGTGCAGGGCTTGGACTTCTGCTATGAGGGTGTCATGGGCTTTCTTCTGTGCGGTAAGTTTTTCGATGTGTTTTTTGAGACCTGCAATGGTGGTTTTAATTTCAGTCAGGGCTGCTTCTCCATCGGGCAGTGTTTTATCCGTTGCAATACCAGGAATTTCTATACTTGCCACAGTTTTGTAGGCTGTATACTTTTCTGTTGCTTTGGTTTCTTGGTCTTCGAGCGCCTTCAAATCATTTGTAAGAGCAGGAATATCTGTTAAGAAATTCATGCGAGTCAGACTGATTTTGGAAGAAAGATCTACCGCATTTTTTGTTCCAAGTAGCACACTAAGAGTATCCTTTTTCATATTTTCCAGTGTTTCGTAGTCTTTCTGTCGTTTTTTTAAAACACCAATATGCGACATAGCTTCTTGGGACAACAGATCAATTTTTGTAATTTTTTCATCAATAACAGGGACTTTCTCTTTATACTGAGAGAGCCAGGCTTCATAGGCGTCACGGGCTTCTTTGTGCACATTAATTATTTTCAAGCGACCATCAATAACGGTATTAATTTGGCGAAAATCTTGGATTTCTTTACCAACCAAAAGGGTGCGTTTAGCCTGCTGGAAGAGTTTTTCTACCTTTCTATCAAGCGTCTGATGATGGACTTTCTTTTGGAGATTACTGACATCTTGAGTGTGCTTGCTGTGCTTTTTTAGGAGGTTTTCGCGTTGAAAAGAGGCGCGTGCTTGTGCGACCTGGGTATCAAAAGAAGCGATCTCTGTTTCAAGATATTGGTTTTCTGCTTCAAGGGCATCGATTTCAGCTTGTAGCTTTATTTTTTCAAGAGTTTTGCGTGAGTGCTGTGTGCTAACTTTGGGTGATTGAGGGGCTGGTTTGGAGCCTTGAGTAGCCAGTGCGTCAAGATTTACCATGGGCGCATCATCATCCGCCATGAAGCGCTGAGCGCAGTTATTAAATCCATCAAAGATTTTCTGACGACACAGGCTATCTGTTCCGCACTTTTGGCGAATTTCTGTAGCCTTGAAACAGTCAGACATAGATTCGGCCTCAACAAAAATTTTTTGCGCTTCTTCTATAACGTCTTGGGCACTGACAGGGGTTTGCGTTTTTAAGGAATCATGAACACACGTACGAAACTCAGACCATGCGCTGTCTTTACATGCACTATTTTCAGCACACGTTGCAAGGGTTGTGCGTAAATCTTTTCGGCACGATTGCGTGGGGTAGCTGTGAGAGGACTCCGAGTCGGGAGAGCCGTCAGTTGGGGCTGTTTCTGTTTGTGGTGCTGTTATTGACTCTTTGATTTGTTGCATCAAATTATTTACTGTATCAATCACTGAACTTGCGTGTGCGTAAGGCGTTGTTATGCCTATAGCGACCCACATCATCATAGTGTACACAAGATTCTTTTGAAAAATATACATGTTTTTTAACACAACCCTTGTGTGGATTATATTTTATAAATGTAAATAAAGAATTATTTTTTTTGAACAATATTTTATATGCTGAGGATAGTCTTTACGTATTGATCATATGGAATCATACAGCTGATAAAGTATCTCAAGGGCTTTTCTGGGGGTTAAGTCATCCACAGCATATTGGTGCAGGAGGTTTTTTATGGCTTCCAACTCAGTGTTGTTTTGTGGCGTTTCCTGTCTAGACGGGTGGGTGGGCGTTTCTTGTTTTGTAACAATTTCAAATAAGGGGAGGGCTCCCTTTTGTATAAGGGGTTGTTCTTTTTCAAGCTGACTTAGAATTTGTTCTGCCCGCGCCAGGACAGTTTGAGGGAGTCCTGCAAGTTTTGCCACATGAACCCCGTAGGAGCGGTTTGCTGATCCAGGAATTACTTTGTGCAAAAATAACACCTCTCCTTTGTGCTCACTGACACTAACAGTGTGTGCTGTTAAGCGAGGGAGCCTTTCGGACAGGGCAACCAGTTCATGGTAGTGGGTAGCAAAAAGTGTGCGACATTTCTTATGGTGATGAATATATTCGGTGACTGCCCAAGCAATTGCAAGACCATCGTGTGTAGAGGTTCCACGCCCAACCTCATCCAAAATCACAAAAGATCGTGCAGTGGCGTGGTTGAGAATCGTTGCTGTTTCTAGCATCTCAACAAAAAATGTTGAGTGGCCACGAGCAAGGTTATCAGAAGCGCCCACACGTGAGAACAAGCGATCAACAACCCCAATCGTGGCGGACTGTGCAGGAATAAAAGATCCCATTTGCGCCATAATGATATGGAGCGCGCACTGGCGTAGAAATGTGCTTTTCCCTGCCATGTTAGGCCCTGTTAATAGCCATAGATTTGATAAGACAGAATGATTCACAGAGTTTGGTTCGAAGTGTTTGTTTTCAAGGGTTTCGATATGTTGTTCTATGACTGGATGACGGCCATTGCTAATTACCAGGATGGATTCGTTTGAAAGTGTTGGGCGACAATACGTCCGTGTGAGTGACTGTTCTGCAAATGCTGACCATACATCAAGGTGCGCAATCGTGCGTGCCACCAGCAACAAACTGTCAATTTTTTCAAGAGCCATGTTGCATAATTCTTGAAAGAGAGAAAGCTCTTTTGCAAGGGCTTCATGGGACGCATTGAGGAGGAGTGTCTGCAGATTGGACAAATCTTCGGTAGTAAATCGCATGGCATTAGCCATGGTTTGTCGGTGAATAAAACGCGTTGGATCGAGCTTTTCTTGGTGTGCGGACGGAATCTCAATAAAATATCCCAGGAGATTGTTATGTTTAATTTTGAGTGTAGTGATGCCTGTTTCTTGCCGGTATGTTTCTTGAAGAGCCCCAAGACGCTCTGTTCCATGATCGCGTAATTGTCTAAGCTCATCAAGATTTGTGTCATAGCCTGTGTGAATAATCCCCCCTTCGCGGGCAAGAGCCGGTGCTTCAAGAACAAGAGCTTTTGTGAGGGTTTCCTCCAGGTGGGTGAAGTCACAGACTTCCTGGATCAAATCTGCAATAAGATCGGGAAGGATGGGATGTTGTTTGAGAACAGTGAGAGCACTGCGTGCTTGGATGAGGGCTTGTTTGAGAACAAGCAAATCCCGTGGTCCTGCACGTTGAACACTGATGCGTGCGAGCGCCCGTTCAAGATCAGGAAACGCTGTGTTTTCATGAATAAGGCGGCTTCGTGTTTCCCCTTGCGTGCGGAGAAAAGCAACGCAATCGAGGCGTTTATTCAGGTGTTCTACATCAAGAATCGGATTATTAATCCAGTGAAACAGTAACCGAGAGCCTGCTGCTGTGACGCATGTGTTAAGGCACGCAAACAGCGTCCCCTCTTTGTGACCATCTTGGGTTAAGGTAAGTTCAAGGCTTTTGCGGGTGGCGGCATCAATCGATAAGTAGGCAGAGGTGTCGTTGCGCTGTGGTGGCTTGAGATGCGGTGCTTTGCCCTTTTGGGTGATGGTCACATAGTCCAGAAGACTGCCCGCGGCAAGAAGAAGTTCTTTCTGTGCGAGCCCATACGCATGAAGGCTTTTAACATGATAGTGGCCACGCAAACGCATTTCCGCATTTTCATGATCAAACCGACTGTTGGGAAGAGGAGAAAGTTTCTTTTTATAAAGTTGCCAGAGCTTTTCTCCCAGGGGGGCTTTCAGGAGGGACTCGGGAACAACAATTTCTGAGGGTGTGTATTTCTGGATTACGTCAAAAATATCATCACCAGAGCACGTATGGAGATAAAAATCACCTGTTGAAATGTCAGCACTCGCACAGCCAAAAGAGGTACATGTCCTGTCAGAAGGAACAAGCACCATCAAAAAATTATTATATTTTCCCTGCAGAAGAATGTCTTCTGTCAGGGTTCCTGGGGTGATAACTCTTACTACATCCCGCGTAACAATGGATTTGTACCCGCGTTTTTTTGCCTCTTCGGGGGATTCCATTTGCTCGCAGATAGCCACATGATATCCCTTGGATACAAGGCGGTTGAGATAGTTTTCATAGGCATGAAAAGGAACACCACACATGGGAATAGGGTCTCCATCACTGGCTGTTCCTCGCCGCGTGAGGGTAATATCCAGGATTTTTGAGGCTGTGACTGCATCGTCAAAAAAAAGCTCATAGAAATCGCCCATACGGTAAAACATCAAACAGTCGGGGTGTTGCTTTTTCAGCGCCAAATACTGCACCATCATGGGCGTTTGGGAGTGTGTCTGGGTGGTAAGGTGTTCTGACATCTGACAATCAAATCGCGTGATGATCATTGTTAGCGCAATAAAATCCCTATATCAACACACAATCACATGGTGTTGATGGTGAGGCCGAAATAATCAGGCACTTTTCTTGTAATAACCAGGGCCTTTTTTAAGAAAGTTTTTTCCATACTTTTGCAACGTGTGTCGGGTCACCCGCAAGGTAATGTGTGCTAAGATAGCTTTCTTCACTGTCACATCCTTGAAAATGTGCAGCTGCTTCTTGAAGAATGAAATGTCCCGCTGCTGTTTCATAGGGATGTTCGTTTTCCACCCAGACAACCCCAGCACGACCAGCTGCTGCATAACATAAATCAAGAGCAGGTGCTCCTGAAACACGCAGATCTGAAGTCTCAGAAAGTTTTCCAAAAACACTGTGCGCGTGCTGAGGATTGCCCGCAAAAAGCGCGAGAGTTTCAGCGGTGGTTACGTTGCGTCGCGGTTGAATGCGACGTTCATTAACGTATACACCCTGGCGGCGCTCCGCATAAAACATTTCATCATTGATAGGATCATAAACAGCGCTTGCTAAAATCTGTCCTTTTAGCTCTACTGCTACAGAAAGGGCAAAGTGTGGGTGCGCGTTCATAAAGTTTTTCATGCCTGATATGGGCGCAATAACCCAAAATTGTTCATCGTCTGTGCCAATTGTGTCTGCCTCGTTAATGATTTTTAGACCAAATCGTGGACGTGATGACTGGAGTTCGGTTACCAGAAGGTCTTGCACCCTATCGTAACAGCGACTTGCAAACTCCCCCGGTCCGTTCGTTGTATTAAGCAAGAGGTCAACTTCATTGAAATCTCGGGCAATGTGGCGAACGGCATTATAAATACTGCGTGTAATAACGTTAATGAGAGGCGTGCGAATAAGAAGGCGGCGATCAGATACCATTGTGTGTTAATACCCTATGAATTTTTAGCGCGTTCAACATAGGTACGCTCATGAGGGTTTACGACGACACGTGTACCAGATTCAATATGTGGTGGAACCATAATACGCACACCATTTTCAAGAACAGCTGGCTTGAAGGAGGATGTTGCTGTTTGTCCTTTAACCACAGGATCAGCTTCTGTAACCATGAGTACAATACTATCAGGAAGAGTCACTGAAATCACTTCCTCCTCGTAGAAGTTGATTTGCACAACCATGTGATCGCATAAAAAAATACTATCCTCTCCTAATACGGAGTCTTTAATTTCAAATTGATCAAATGTGTCTTGATCCATAAAGGTATGGACGTCATCGCTGGTGAAAAGAAACTGACAATCACGCGTCTCAAGACGGACACGCTCAACATCCTCGCTGGCACGGAAGCGTTCGTTCAGTTTCGTACCATCACGGATATCTTTGAGCTCTGCTTGAAGGTAGGCCCCTCCCTTACCTGGTTGTGTATGTGCTGTTTTCACAACAACCCAGAGGCGGCTTTTGTGCTCAATTACATAGCCAGGGCGAAGGCTGTTACCATTAACTTTCATCGAGATCACTTGTAAAACTAGATCATATTTAACCGAATACGGTTATTTGCGAAAGGTTTTTTTTGTGAGGCCAGTCAAATTTTACCTAAAGAAACACTCACCCAGAGGGCGATAAGGAATAAATCCTATGGGTCTTGGCAATACCTCTATTAAATGCCACGATGGCAAATGTGTCTTGTAATACATGCGATCTTGCTCTATCGAATGGCTGAAAATAGATAATAATTAATAATGACAGTTCAGGTGATTGGTCATCGCGCTCGTTTGCGCATGCGTTTTCTGGCGCATGGGTGTGGATCTCTCCATGATTATGAACGATTAGAGCTGTTGCTCACCTATGTACTTCCTCGCCAGGATACAAAAGCTCTTGCCAAGAAACTGATTGAGCGCCACCAAGGCTTGCGCAATGTTCTTTTGGCAGCACAAAGTACTCCAGATGTTGTTTCTGAGCGCTTTCAGGTGCTTGTGCAGATGTGTCTTTTGGATGGAATGTGGGAGGGTTCTGCACATACACAGATGATTACCTCTGTGCACGATATGGTCAATTATGTGCTGCCGTTAATGTCTAAGCTGTCTTACGAGCAATTGAGAGTTCTCTATATGGGCTCTCAAGGAAGAATTATTTATGAGCATGTGATTGACAGTGTTTGGAGTGATCGTGTGAGTGGGGAAATTCCCACAATTGTGCGTGTGGGACTTCTTTATAAAGCGCACGCATTGCTGGTGGCTCATAACCATCCAAGTGGAGACCCCACACCCTCTCACGCCGATTATGTATTTACGCATAAATTACAACAGGCGTGCACAGCTGTGAATCTTGTTCTCGCTGACCACCTTGTTATTGCAGGGAAAAACTTCCAGTCATGTTTGCCCGTAAATGGTGTGTAAAATCGTGTTAGGAGGTACTTCTAGGGCCTTATAAAGCCATTAATAGCTACGCTTCTGAGGGAATTTTCAGGATCGTGTGAGCGGGGAATAAAAAAGACCAACCCCATCATTGTCCACATCGGTATGGGCTCTGCGTCTGCTGCCTTGGATCGTGAAAAAAGCATACCACAATGTCCCACCCAGAGATTTCTTTTGATCGAGCAGATGGTTTTTTGGATTGGTCCTAGGTTGATTGCTTCGTCAGGGGAGAGGTATTCCTCTTTTTTTCCTCTGGACGGTAAAATTATCCAATAGTGTTGCCGCAAGGCTTCGATCTGATCAGAAAGATGTGAGCGCTGACCGGAAGAAAATGCATCACAGCCATATACGATAGCCCCTAACATGAAAAGATCAGCCTCACTTTTGCTATGTCCCTGATCAGATACATCGCATATATTCTTTAAAATATCAGGAAGCGTCTTGTGCGTTATTTTCTTATTGAGATAAGCCTCATAATACTCAATAGTTCGGGCAGCATAGGGTTTTGGGTCTTCTTCGACGGCATGGGCCAAGGAGAGGTCTTCAAGAACTAATCGGTCTCTTCGGGCCAATGTTGGGGGTGTTGCAAGCGTTTCTGTGTGGTGGTTTCTGGTTTTTGCTTTGAGGTCTACGGGGAGGGCTGCTGGTGTTTTTTCTGCAGGGATTAAATTTAGTGATCGGGGTGTTAGATAGCAGCTACTTTCTTCTTCATATGCGGAGGAAGCATTACATTTCTTTACCCATGTTGTAACTATTAAAAAAGCGGTAAAAATTTCTTTATAATAAGCAAATCGCATATATTTTTATTATTAATTATTTCTCATTTTACTTAATTTTAATGTGTTTTCCAAGAGGCTTTGTACTGTCATTGGACCAATACCCCCGGGAACGGGTGTTATGTATGATGTTTTTGGTGCAACTTTTTCAAAGTCTACATCGCCAACGAGTCTATTATTGTGGCGTGTGATCCCGACATCAAGAACAATAGCGCCGTTTTTGACCCAAAAGTCTGTGACCAAATGTGGAACGCCTGCCGCACTAATAAGGATATCTGCATGACGTGCGATGAGATGAGGGTTGCACGTGCGCGTGTGGATGACATTGACCGTTGCGCCAGCCTGCTCCATCAAATAGCGTAGTGGTGTGCCTACGAGGGGAGATCTGCCAATAATCGCAACCGTTTGACCCCTTACAGAGAGATTATATGCGCGCAAAAGATTCATACACCCAAGGGGTGTACAGGGAATAACACCAGGTGTTCCCTTGGCAAGATTTTGTGCGTGAATATCGGTAAGGCCATCGACATCCTTTTCTGGGGCAATACAATTAAGACATTGACGGGCATTTAGATGGCCAGGTAAGGGAAGCTGTAATAAAATTCCATCGACTTCAGGATTGTTGTTAAGGGCTTCAATGAGGGTATGGATTTCATCTTCTGAAGCCTCTTTAGGAAGTTCGTGTAGTGTTGTGTCGATTCCCACTGTTGCGCATATTTTTTGTTTGATTGTGACATAGGCCTGACTTGCGGGGTCATCGCCTACGCGCACCACAGCAAGGTGTGGAAAAATATTTTTTGTGCGAAGAGCCCGAATGTTTTGCGTAAGATCTTGGCGTCGCTGCTTAGCAGTGGTGATACCATCAAGCAGAGTATGCATCATTAGGACCCAATCATTCTCACAGCAACATTAATGAAAACGTTCTCCAAAAATGTGATGAGAAGAATTAACACAAGCGGCGAGAGATCAATAGAGCCCGTATGTGGCAAAAAGCGCCGAATCGGGGCAAGGAGGGGCTCCGTAATGCGGAAAATAAAATCATTCATCATAAGCACAAAGCGATTGTAGCCATTAACAATGGTGAAGGCTTGTAAGATGCTGAGGATTGCCCCAGCAATAATCGCCCATTTATAAAGACTTAGCACTGTGAGAAGTAGTTTTAATAAAGGTGTTCCAAGAATACTCATGTGAAAAAAAACGATATACAAAGTGAGGGAAACTTAGCATGAACTTCTCTAAAGGAAAAGTGAAAGCGTATCCTGCGGTATAAAGCGTCCCCTAGGGGATATGGATGGCTTTATCAAATGCCTGCAACGAAGCCTCACGTACTGCTTCAGACAGAGTCGGATGCGCATGACAGGTTCGGGCGATGTCCTCGCTGGAAGCCCCCATTTCCATACCGAGGGCAATTTCTCCAATGAGTTCTCCTGCGTGTGCCCCTATAATTGTCCCCCCGATTACCCTATCTGTGCAGGGGTTGGTAAGAATTTTTACAAATCCCCCCGTCATGTTGACGGCGCGTGCCCGGCTATTAGCAGTGAGAGGAAATTTCCCTATTGTGTAGGAAATACTTTCCCGCAAGCACTGTGTTTCCGTTTTACCGACCTGGGCCACTTCGGGATTGGTGTACATAACAGAGGGAATGACTTGAGGATTGGTCCATACCTTATGCCCTTTCAGGCGCTCAACCAAAGTGACCCCCTCATCGGAGGCACGGTGAGCAAGCATCAAGCCTTTTACAACATCACCAATGGCGTAAATATGGGGTATTGATGTGCGGTTTTCTTGATCAACAGGAATAAACCCTCTGTCGTCGCAGGCAATACCTACCGCCTGTAAATTTAAATTAGCCGTGTAGGGCGTTCGCCCGATGCTGAGAAGGACCTGTGTGAATGTGGCTGTAGTGATGGATTGATCTGAGCGATTTTTCAGCGTGAGCTTAATGCTTTTTGGGAATTTTTCTGCGTGGGTGACCTCTGTATGTGTGAGGAAGGTGATGCCAATATCCTCAAGATTATGCCGCAGAACCTGGGCGACATCCGCATCAAGAGTTGTGCCAATAGCATCAGAATACTCGACAATCGTGACCGTGGAGCCAAGACGCGCCCACACAGATCCTAACTCTAGTCCAATATATCCCCCACCAATAATCGCGAGTGTGTGCGGGATTTTTGTGAGTGAAAGGGCATCAGTTGAATCGAGAATGGTTTTGCCGTCTGGGGTGATGCCATCGAGAGGGGTCACAGAAGATCCTGTGGCGATAATAATCGTTGTGGCGGTGAGCGATGATTTCCCAATGCTGAGCGTGTGCTCATCCAGAAAGGAGGCCTCTCCTGTTATATGTGTGATTGAATGAAGGGCAAATAGGCTATCGATTCCCTTGGCTAAGCCATCAATAGTGGCACGCTTGTATGCCATCAGCTCAGAGATATTAATCGTGGGATTTTTCACATGGATACCAAAGGCATGGATGTGTTTCAGGCCATGAAACTCTGCTGATCCATGGAGAAGAATTTTTGAGGGGATACACCCCGTATGCAAGCATGTCCCACCCAGAGCTTGCTGTTTATCAATCAATACAACCCGAAACCCCAACTGCGCTGCCCGTATGGCTGCGCAATATCCACCAGGACCTCCTCCGATAATGGCGATATCGTAATCATAAGACATAGATAATCCTTTGTAGTTTTTGTGTTGGCGTCCTTTAGAAAGCGAGAAAAAGACGGGAAGGGTCTTCGAGATTTTCTTTGATTGTCAGAAGAAAACTGATGGCTTCTTTTCCATCGATAAGGCGATGATCATAGCTTAGTGCTACATACATCATATCGCGCACAACAATCGCACCATCTGCATTCACAACGGGGCGCTTCTGTATGGTATGCATGCCCAGAATTGCGGACTGGGGGGGGTTAAGCAAGGGCGTTGAGAGGAGTGACCCGAACACGCCCCCATTGGTAATAGTAAATGTTCCATCCGCAAGGTCAGATGGTGAGAGCTGTCCCTTCGTTGCTTGTGCGCGCGCGTCAATAAGTGCACGCTCAATGTCACCAAATGTTTTTGTATCGGCGCTGTGAATAACAGGAACAATAAGAGCATCTTTGGTAGCGACGGCAACCCCAATATTTATTTTTGTATGGTACAGAATATCTGTCCCATCAATGGAGGCATTTACAAGGGGATATTTACGTAAAGCGGCGACACTTGCTCTTACAAAAAAGGACATGAGCCCAAGTTTGACACCGTGCATCTGCGTGAAAGATGATTGCTGGTCTGTGCGCAGTGCCAGAATAGCAGTCATGTCGACCTCGTTAAATGTTGTGAGAGTCGCGGCCGTATGTTGGGCTTCCTTTAATCGCTGAGCAATGCGCAAGCGTATCCGTGACATGGGAACGCGTTTGACGTTCTGAGTGTGTGAAGATGGCTCTTGCGCGGTGTTGGGATTGTGGTTTCGTTCCAGGTAAGACAGTACATCTCCTTTGGTGATACGGCGTGAAGAGATACGTGTTTCGAACTGTGTGGTATCAATTTTTTCTTCGGCTACTAGACGGCGGGCGGCCGGTGTTAAGTGAATGTTATGGTATGGGAGGTTTGGGTTACCATTTTTTTTTTGAGGGGGCTTGTCATCTTGTGAAGCCGTTTGATAGACAGGCGGTGGTGGTGTTTTGTGGGGATTTTCTGTGTCCTGGGGCTTTTGCGTAGCGTCTGGTGGACTGGCGTTTGTTGAAACAGATTCATTAATCTTGGCGATGACATCTCCAACACGTACTTCAGTAGTTGCCGGTGCTAAAATGATCGTAAGCGTTCCGGAGGTAGGAGCGGTAACCTCAAGCGTAACCTTATCTGTTTCAAGTTCAACCAAGGGCTCATCTTGATTAACAAAATTCCCCTGGCTTTTCAGCCAACGGGCGATAGTAGCCTCATTAATGGATTCGCCCAGCTGGGGCACACGAATGTCGATCATGCGATGAGTGTAGTTCTGTAAAAGCCTCTATAAATAACACATTAATGCTTTAGACAGTGAAGAGCAAGGGGATGTGTTGGTGTGATTCGATATGTTGGTGTCTGTGTAACGATTGGGCCACTACTTCCTGTTTGCTTTTTTATCCTGTGAAAAAATCTCTGCAATTATAGCCTCTTGCTCACGTGCGTGCTGACTAGGAGATCCTGTTGCTGGTGAAGCACTAGAAAGACGCGTGATTTTTTGTGGCCATATCTGTGTGCGTTTAAGGTGCAAGAGAACGGTTTCGATTTTACGATCCATATATGTCCACGCCCCCATGTTTTCAGGTTCTTCTTGGGCCCACAAAACCTTTGCGTGGGGATATTTGATGAGTTCAGCGATGATTTGATCGTGGGGGAAAGGATAGAGTTGTTCCACACGGATCAGGGCCACATCGGATTGACGCTGGGTCTCACGGCGGTGTACAAGAAGATCATAAAAGATTTTTCCTGAACATAAAACCACCGTTTTTATGAGGGTAGAAGAGGGATTATCTGGATCGGGAAGCAAGGGAAGAAACACACTTTTACTGATAAAGTCTTCACGGCTTGATACGGCTAATTTGTGACGCAACAGAGATTTAGGTGTCATGATAATAAGCGGTTTTCGTGTGGGATGTGCCACATTCTTGCGCAAAAGATGAAAGAAATTGGCGGGGGTTGTACAGTTTGCAACCGTCCAGTTTTCTTGAGAAGACATTTGTAAAAAACGCTCCAGGCGTGCCGAAGAATGTTCAGATCCTTGTCCTTCATAGCCATGAGGGAGTAATAAAACAAGGCCGTTCAAACGATGCCACTTTGATTCAGCACAGGCAAGAAACTGATCAATGATCACTTGGGCACCATTGGAGAAATCGCCGAATTGTGCCTCCCACATGACAAAGTTTCGAGGATCCGTTAGGCTGAACCCATACTCAAACCCCATCACGGAAGCTTCGCAGAGGGGGCTGTCTATAAGTTCAAAAACACCCCGTCCAATGTGTTCCAGAGGTGTGTGCGTACACTCATTGGTTGTGTCAATCCACCGTCCATGACGATGAGCGAATGTTCCTCGTCCAGAATCCTGACCAGAAAGTCGCACATGAAAACCATCATGTACGAGGGATCCAAAAGCCAGTGCCTCACCAATAGCCCAATCGAGGTTTCTCCCGGCTGCCAACGCGGCTTTTTTTGTCTCTAGTTGACGCTTTAGCTTGGGATGTATGTGAAAGCCATGAGGGATGGTTGTCAAGGTGCGTGCTAAGCTATCATAGATTTTCCGGGTGATTGCTGTTTTGGTGACTGCTTTTTTTGCCAGATTTTTCCATGCCCCACACTTCCATTCGGGTTCTGGTGGTGTTGCCATTTTTTGAGACTCAACAAACGCCGATTCAAGATCATTATGGATCGTCTCTTCGATTTTTTGTATCTCATCAGGACTAAAAAAATTGTGCTGGGTTCCCTGGTTTTTATACTGTGTGTAAACATTTTTGTGGTTCCCAATACACGCATACATAAGAGGTTGTGTGTAGCTAGGTTCATCCATTTCATTGTGCCCCATACGACGATAGCAGTGCAAGTCGATCAGGATATCTTTGTGAAACCTTTGACGAAATTCCATGGCCATGCGGCAACAAAAAACAACAGCCTCGGGATCATCACCATTAACATGAAGAACGGGCGCTTGAATCATTTTCATCACATCAGAGGGGTAAGGGGATGATCGCCCATGCTTGGGCTTGGTTGTAAATCCGATTTGATTATTGATGATGACGTGAATGATCCCCCCACACTCATATCCTGGTAACTCTGAGAGCATGAGTGTTTCTGCGACAAGACCCTGCCCTGCAAAGGCAGCATCACCGTGAATGAGGAGGCCCATAATAGCATCTTTTGGGTTTTCCCCCGGATTTTGGATGCGAAAGTAGGCTTGTTTGGCGCGGACGCGCCCCGCAACAATCGGATTCACAGCCTCAAGATGGGAGGGGTTGTCGGCAAGATTAAGGTGAATCTGTGATGTATTGATTGTACGATCTGTCGAAAATCCTTTGTGGTATTTCACATCCCCAAGGTGGGTGCTGTTTGGTGTGGGTGCTCTGTCCAGAAAATCAAAGAGAATGTGTGCTAATTTTTTGTCTAGGACATTGGCGAGAACATTTAGGCGTCCTCTGTGTGCCATCCCTACAGAAATATCACGAACCGATTCATTGGCTGCAACTTCAAGCAGCGCATTTAGTCCTGGAATAAGTGCCTCACCCCCCTCAAGACCGAATCGCTTGGCTCCTGGGAATTTGGCTTTTAGGAAGCTCTCAAAAATATCGGCGCGTGCCAGAGAGGTAAGAATTGCAAGGCGATCTTCTGAAGTAATGTGTGCATCAATGGGATGATTCTCCACATAAAGTTGTATCCATTTTTTTTGTTCAGGATCTTGGATGTGCATGAACTCCACACCAATATGGTGACTATAGACACGTTTGAGCCGTTCTTCAATTGTGCAAATGGATGCTTTTTCAAAACCAAGTACACCATTTAATACAATGGGTATTTCCCTATCTTTTGCCTCAAAGCCGTAAGTGATGGGGTCAAGCTCAGTCTGTGCGGGTCGCTTCTCAAGATTTAAGGGATCAAGAGCTGCGTGCAGGTGACCTCTCACACGATAAGAGCGTATGAACATAAGGGCTTTGATTGTACGATCAACGTCATCGTTCGTCTTTTGTCCATCGGATCCCGTAAATAAAGGTTCTTGGTTTTCTGCCTGAAACCAAGCCCTCCAGGACGGATCGAGGCTCTCTGGATTGGTAATGTAGTGGTGGTATAGTGCCTCTATATAGGCACGATTATGGCTCAGCACAGTGGCTCAGAACTCTTTCATAGTCTCCCTAGTGATAAAATTATACGAAAAACCCTTAGCGGCCTAGGCCAAATCTGCTATTAGTAGGTAAAATTCTCTCTAAAAATTCATGACATCAGGTTACTATCGCTATCCCACAATGCACAAAAATATCCTTATCTTCACCGCTGAGGATGATTTGTGGGCCTATGACTTCTCCACACAAACAATCCCGCGACGACTAACAACCCAAGCGGGTGTTGATCGCAATGCTGTATTCTCACCCAATGGAAAATTTTTAGCGTTTTCAGGAATGCATGAGGGTTCAGAAGAAGTTTATATCATGTGTATGGCAACAGGGTTGTCAACGCGCCTCACTTACGTGGATGAAAACGCAACGGTTGTGGGGTGGCGTGATGACAAAACAGTTCTTTTCCGCACATCAGCTTTTCAGGCTATTACGCGCTATTATGCTATTCATACGGTGGACATCGAAACAAGCCAGATTGGTGATCTTCCTTTTTCTCGTAGCGCCCAATTTTTAAGTTATAGTAAGACAGGGATGTGCGCTATGCAGCGCCACGGCTATCGGGAGTATGCGTATTGGAAGCGCTATCGCGGGGGCACGGCAGGTCAAATTTGGATTGACTCTTCGGGTAAGGGAAACTTTGTGTTGGTCGATCTTCCTCCTGCCGATTGTTCGCGTCCAGTGTGGGTGGATTCTCGGGTATATTTTATTAGTGATCACGAGGGAATGGGGAATGTGTACTCCATCAATAGTGCCGGGAAAGATTTGCAGCGTCTAACAGATCATAAAGACTATTACGTTCGTCATTTATCCACAGATGGCGAGAGCCTTGTGTACTCATCAGGTGGTAGCCTTTATCGCATTGATGCTAAGACAGGTGCGGGGGGGAAGATTGATGTTCCCTTCCAGTCAGATCGTCCGTTAGCGGCATCGCGTTATGTTGATCCTGAGGACTACCTACAAGATTTTGATCTACACCCGTCAGGTCGTCATGTGGCAGTGACCTCGCGGGGTAAAGCTTTGCATATGGGAACCCACGAAGGAGCTACATATGTGATTGATCCGGCCAGCACAGGACGTTTTCGTTTGGCACGGTGGTTGCATGATGGCAAGCGCTTGATTGCTGTCAATGATGCCGATGGCGAAGAGCGCTTAGGTATATACGACGCCACAACTCTTGTAAGGATAGCCATGTCCCCCGCAGAAAGAGCCTCTGAAAAAGAAAGAGGTGTCAATGCTCCTCATCCATCGAGTGGTAAACTGGGTCGTGTGGTGGATCTTTTACCTTCTGGGAAAAAGGATCAGGTGTTGGTTGTCAACCATCGCCACGAACTTTTGCTTGTGGAGATCAAGGGTTGGAAGATTACACTCATTGATCGCAGTGCATTTGGGGGAGTTGCGGGCGTGTGTTGGTCCGCTGATGGTGCATGGATATCGTACGGCAAGTGCTTGAGTGAAAACACGACGGCGATAATGGTTTGGGATATCAAGAAAAAGAAAGCCCATCAGGTTACAACGCCTGTGCTGCGTGATGGATATCCGTCCTTTGATCCGGACGGTAAGTATCTTTACTTTATTCGCTATGGGGAGTTCCAACCCGTGTGGGATACTTTGCACTTTGATATGCATTTTCCTCGTGGATCAAAGCCTTATGCCATTGTCTTGCAGGCAGACGGAGAGAATCCTTTCGTTGATAGACCAGAAGAGCTTGCTAGCGAACCTCAGGCAGGTGAAGGGAAGAAAAAGAAAAAAGAAGCCCCTGATGCTACGCACGAGGATGAAGAAAAACCCCAGAAATCCTTGGGAATCGACTTTGAGGGAATTGAGACCCGCGTTCTTGAGTTTCCTGTCCCTGCTGGTGTCTATTCCTTGGTGATGGGTGTACCTGGCAAGGTAATCTTGGGCCACATGCCCGGGAACGCATCGCGTTCCAAGGGACAGATTTTGAAGGTTTTTGATTACGAATCCAAAAAAACGGAAACACTTATTTCGCAGGTTGTTGATGAAAAGCTATCGCTGAACCATCAGTGGTTTATGTATGCAGATCATGAGGGTAGTCTTCGGGTGTGTAAGGCAGGCGAAAAACCAGATGATTCTGATGATAGTCCGTCAAAAAAATCCGGATGGATTGATATGGAACGCCTGAAGATACGTATTGATCCTCGGGTGGAGTGGCAGCAAATCTTTGATGAAACATGGCGACTACAGCGTGATAATTTCTGGGTTGAAGACATGTCGAAAATCGATTGGATGGATGTGTATACCCGCTATCAGCCTCTTGTAGCAAGGCTAGGGTCCCGCGCTGACTTAACAGATTTGCTTTGGGAGGTCCAGGGTGAGCTGGGAACTTCTCACGCCTATGTGATGGGTGGGGATGAGCAGCCGACCCCCAAACTGCGTGTGGGGAAAATTGGCGCAGACTTTGTTTATGACCCCAAGGCTAAGGGCTACCGTATCACCAAAATTTATACAGGAAATGTGGGAAAGTTGGCATCGAGCTCACCGCTTATTCACCCGGGTGTGCGTATGAACGAGGGAGATGTAATAACGGAGATTAATGGCATTTCCTTATCTGAAAAAGTATCTCCTCGTCAAGTTTTGCTATACCAGGCAGGCCATGAGGTGCGCATAACTGTCCTACCAAAAGGTCAGAAGAAGACTCGGTATGTTTCCGTTAAGCCACTGCCAAGTGAAACGTCACTCCGCTACCGTGCCTGGGTGGATGCGAACCGTTCCTATGTGCATAAAGCAACCAAAGGTAAGGTGGGATACGTACATATTCCTGACATGGGGAAAGAGGGATTCGGGGAGTTTCACAGAGGATATCTGAAGGAGTGCGCGCGTGATGCTTTAATTATCGATGTTCGTTTTAATGGCGGGGGGTCTGTTTCTCCCTTGTTGCTCGAAAAATTGATGCGCCAGCGTCTGGGTTACGACATGAGTCGCTGGAGTGGAGTTATGACCTATCCTGCTGATTCCCCGTCAGGAGCCATGGTAGCGCTAACTAATGAATACGCAGGCTCTGATGGTGATATTTTTTCCCATTGCTTCAAAATGTTAGATCTAGGTCCCTTGATCGGCAAGCGTACGTGGGGAGGGGTGATTGGCATTAGCCCTAGTCACGGTCTTGCAGATCGTGGAATGACGACACAACCAGAGTATTCTTTTTGGTTTAAAGACTTGGGCTGGAGTGTTGAAAATTATGGGGTTGATCCGGATATTGAAGTAGAGATCACACCACAGGATTTTGCATTAGGCAAAGATCCACAGCTTGATCGTGGAATTTCTGAGGCTCTTAAGGAACTTAAAAAGAAGCCTCCACTACAATTGGATATGAAATCCCGGCCTAATCTTGCTGCGTGGCAAAAGAAAAAAGCGTAACGAGGATGATGGGGGCGCAAGTGAACCCTGGTTTTAGAGTATCGCACATGCTTGTGTTAACCAGGAACGTCCCCTCGGTGTAAGATGCTCCTGGATGCGAGAGATGATTCCGGCGTGATAAGCGTTAACCCAGGCGATTTCTTCAGGGGTCAGTATGTTCTTGTCAATTAATGTGCGATCAAGAGGAACCTGTGTGAGGGTTTCAAATACTATATAGTCGTCTGTTCCTCGAAGAGCGACCATAAGGTTTTCAATACGAATGCCATACTTTCCGGGGTGATAAATACCAGGCTCATTGGATAGGACCATGCCAGGCTTGAGTCCAACGTCTGTGGCGCGTGGGGAAATATGAAAAGGCCCCTCGTGCACACTGAGGCTATGACCAACACCGTGACCCGTTCCGTGAGCATAGTTTTGTCCGTAGTGGATGATAGGTGTACGTGCAAGTGTATCAAGTGCCATACCGGATGTTCCCTCATCAACATGGGCTTGGCTGAGGTGGATCATCCCCTTGAGCACGTGTGTATAATCGGAAATCTGATCAGGAGTGGGACAGCCTAAGGCTAAGGTGCGTGTTACATCTGTTGTACCATTCTTGTACTGTCCGCCCGAATCAATCAGCAGAAGCCCATTTCCGGAAATGCCAGCGTTTGTATGGGGTGTTGCGCGATAATGAATAATGGCACCGTTAGCATTCCAGCCCACAATTGGGTCAAAGCTGAGCCCACGATTGTATAGCTTTTGGCGGCGGTGTTCATTCATGAACGCCTCAATGCTTATTTCTGACAAAGGACGTTTGTGGGTATGGGTGTCATGTATCCATGCAAACGTTTCGCACAAGGCAAGGGAGTCCTGGATGTGACAGTCTCGAAATCCTTGGATTTCCGTTGTGTTTTTTTGTGCCTTCCAAGGGACTACCGGATTGGGGGTGGGGATTACGTCGTGGGCCTTATGAAGGTATTGCCACAGTGCCTCGGTTGTTTCGCACGGATCAAGTAAGAGTCGAAGGCCCTGCAGGGTTCCCATATAGGGAACAAAGCTGTCGTAGTCTTTTTTATCAACGGGTGCCTTTCCTGTGTAGGGGCTTCGTGTAAATAAAACAGGATTACCGGTGGCTGGCACAAAAGCATAGGCGTAACTAACCGGTGTGTGCTCAAGGTCAGACCCGCGGATATTCAAAAGCCATGCTAAGGCACACAGGTTTGAAACTACCAGTGCGTCTGCATTTTTCTTATGGATAATTTGTTGCAGCTTGGCTAGTTTTGTTGCTGTTGCGGCGCCAGAAAATGATTCATCTAAATCAACAAAGGGTGTGCAAGGCCAAGGGGGGCGTGCATCCCATATTTCATCAATAAAACCGGATATAAAGGATAGAGGGTTTCTACTGCTCAGCGTTTCACGCCACATGCAGGCACTTTCTGCACAAAGATGGTCAGCGTCGATACCGATGGGGATCGCGTGTGGAACGTGCTCATGAAGGAATGTTTTAATTTCTTTCCAATTCCATGAGTGAACGCAAACACCCGGATGGACTTGTTGGGGCGCTTGTGTTGCGTATCGGCCATCTACAAATAACCCTGTTTTTTCAGGGGTTATGATAAGAAGGCCTGCGCTTCCTGTAAATCCTGTGAGCCATGCTAGGTGTTCTGCGGCGGGAGGTAAGTACTCGTTAAGGTGGTGGTCCGTGCGAAATGTCACAAAGGCTCCCAGGTGGGATTTTTTTACCTTCTCTGCAGCGCGGACAAGGGGAAGCATTTGCGTATTCTTCTCTATTTTTGGGTGTGTTCGGTGATCCATGCCATGAGGGTTGGTTTGGGTGAGAACCCCGTTTTTGTGCTTAATACTTTTCCGTTTTTGAGTAACAAAAGTGTTGGGATGCTGGCAATGGTGTATTTTGTGGCGGCTTCGGGATTTTTTTCAACGTCGACTGTGACGATTTTTACGGCATCAAGCATTTCGCTAGCCAGTTCCTCCAGAATCGGACTCAACATTTTGCAAGGGCCGCACCAGGGGGCCCAAAAATCAATCAGAACAGGAACTGATGATAGTGCAATTTCCTGATCAAGTGTTGCATCTGTGGCTGCAATCGTGTGCTTTCCTGACATGGTGTATCCTTTTTCTTGATTATGGATCTGCAATATAACGCTATTACTCTAGGCAGTGAAAGAGGATTTTGCAAATATATTTATGTTCTCCTGTATGAAGCTCGGGAAATGCATCCCGAGCCTCACAAAAGAAGATTATAGATGAATAGTTTTGTGTTTACACGATATAAGGATTTGGGTTTTCATCTGCGTTCTTGTCCACAGGAAGAGAGAGTTCTGTGACACTATTGGGGATTTTACCCACATTTTTCGCGTGTGCGTCCTTAGCAGCCTTTGCTGTGGCAAAAATCATATCAAGGGCAGCGCGTGCTTCGCGGGTATCTTCGGTTGATGGTAATGCAGTGCGTACCAATCGTGCCGTTCGAAGGGCAGTCTCAAAAGTTATTCCTCCTGTGCGAATCCCTGCTAATGCTTCTTCAGTAGTAGCTGCATGCCCTGATACAATGGCGCTGTAATCGTGTATATTCTGCATTGCTTGACGGGTTTTTAAAATATTTGTTCGTGCTTCGGCACTCAGAGATCCCTCAGGAGCCAAGGCTAAGAATGTATCTATTTGAATGCCGATAACATCTGCTGCACTCCCTGTGATTTGAGATATGCGGGATACTTGCGCAGAAAGGCGTTCTATCTGAATGGCGCCATCTTCGATGACATCTGCTGTGCGCCCGAGGCAACGCATGAATGAGCCCCAACACCCAACAGAAACAGGTTCTATGTGTGCAGGCACAGCAGGAGAAGAGGGCTCAAGAACGATATCGGTTATGGCTGTTACGTTGTCGTTACTTGCCGCGATTGAGGTAATAAAAAGGATGCTCATTGCTGATGGAAAAAGCACTGAGTTTTTGTTTGTTTTTTTCATGATTGTTTCACAGTTTAATAAATATAAAAAATATACTCATTACTTATTAATATTAAATTTATTATTACTTTTATTTTTAATTATGTTTATGAATTTGTGAAAATATATAAACAATATTTAAACATTCATGTGCTAGCATAAGAAAATAGGGTGTTTTTTCTCAGTTTACGGAATGAATGTTTTTAACAAAGAATTATTAGCGGATATGCCTTCTTTGGGTCCGTATATTGATGAAGACATTCTGGATGAAATTAATAGATTAGCAACTCAGTTATGCAATCGCTGGGGTTTTCGTGTTTGCGTACAAAACACGCCTCATGACACCCGTATTATACTTATGGCACAGGAGTCTGCGCTTCTTATTAGCACAATGCATGTAGTTCTGGAGGAACGAAAAATAACGCCGTGCGTGTTTTCTTATGCGCGTTTTTGTGTGCCGCGCACAGGGAAAGAAAGTGACGTTTACGCCATTTCTTACAACGCAACAGCGGATAGAAAGACTTTTACAACGGAGGTTTTGGCTGTTTTTGTTTTTCCTCAGGAATTTGCGTTTGATGCATTTGTATCGATTTTGAAAGAGCGCCTTATTCTTTTGCATGAAATTAACAGCAGTTTGGCACACGTAACCACCCTCATTAATGATAGCGTACCGATCCATTCGCATGGCAAGAGATATCTTGGATGGCTCCTTAATGGACACTTTAGTTTTTTCGGGTGTGCTTTTACCGATAAACGTGCCACACAGGGGAAAGATGCGTGTGGTCTCTTGGCGTCTGGTGGATACACCCTGCAGTCTTTATTAAAGGGGGTTAGTCAAAAAAAACGGTCTGATGTTTTGATCAGCCAAAAAGAAATAGTTTTTGCTAAGTCGTCATGTAAGTCTCCCGTCCATCGGTTTTTGCCTATGGATCTTATTTTTGTCCCGCTGGTGAAAAACCAAGACCAGCCTTGCGAATATTTAGTGATTGTTGGTTTATATACCTCGGAAGCCTATACCGTCGGGACGCGTTATATTCCCTATATTTCTGATAATATTTCGCGTGTCATAACACGACTTGGTCTTGGAGAGGGTTGGCATGATGGAAAATGGCTCCATCATATGTATGACAGTTTTCCTCGTGACGAAATTTTTCAAAGTGATATCACAACCCTCATGCATATAGGTCAGGGTATTCTTGAAGCGAAAACGAACCATAACTTTGGCGTGATTGTCACCCAGGATCCTTTCAAACGTTATACAAATATTGTGATACTTATCCCTGGTCCCAATTTTGATACCACTTTGTTTGAGGCGCTATCAGCGTATCTTGCGCAGAAGTTATCACGGCGCACAGAACTGGTAAATGCGGCAGTATATAGCTATGCGCTTGCCTTTGCTCATTATCGTGTATACACCAACGATCTTGCACGTAGGGATATTCAGCCAGAGATTATGGATTTTCTCACACGATGGCAGGACAAGATATTACTTTTGTTGCAAGCTAATCCTCATAACAAAGCTGACTATCAACGGATTTTGCCTCGGGGGTATCCTACGACATATCAAGTGAACAATAGCCCAGCCGAAGGGGTTTTGGATTTGGATTACGTGTTGGGGATGAATGCGGGAGAAAAAAGGTGCCGTGTAAGAATATGGAGGCGTGATAAGCGTGTGTGGGGCATCAAGGTGTATACCCTTCACGAAGGACTCTTGTTGACAAAAATTGTATCAAATCTTGTGAATTTTGGTTTGGAAGTGTCGCGTGAGAGTGTTTATAGAATTGAAACAATCGCAGGTGTTGATTTATGGATACACGACCTTTATGCAAGCTGCGCGTCTGACACATGTGCCGTTGGAGAAGTTACTGCTCGTAACTTAACGGATGCTTTGGAACGACGATGGTCTGGACAGTTGGGCGATAGTGTTGCAAACCTTGCTTTGTTACGTTTGAACGTGACGTGGCGCGAATGCTTTTTAGTCACATGTTTTTTGCAGTACATGAAACAGCTTGGTTTTGCCTATGCACCCGAAAGTTTAGCGCGCATTATCACCTGCCACGGATCAATAATGGGGCGTATTCTCGATCTTTTTAAGGCACACCATGATAGTACGTTGGCACACACCTTGGCAGATCGTCGTACGATCGGTCGTCTGATTTTTGAAGAAATTCTCGTAGATCTTGATGGCATGAGAGACTCTGAGGCTGAGCAATGGTTACGTGGATTAGTCTTGGTTGTTTGGGCTACCGTACGAACGAATTTCTACAGAGATTTCTATCAGAAATCTGCGGGGGAGCATATTGCCCTTAAGATCAGCAGTGAGAAACTGCCATTTCTTCAAACACCGCCTCCTTTTTGTGAGATTTTTGTTTATTCCAACAGTTTTGAAGGAGTCCACGTGCGAGGAGGCAAAGTGTCACGCGGAGGGATTCGTTGGTCTGACCGCGGTGAGGACTATCGCACAGAAGTCTATGGTCTCTTTAAAGCGCAGATGGTAAAGAATGCTGTTATTGTGCCCGTTGGGGCAAAGGGTGTATTTTACGTACGTGCAGGAAGGTCTGATTTTGCACGACCGGATATGTATAAGACCCATGGTGTTTGTTGCTATAAATCTTTTGTGCGGGCACTTATTGATATTACAGATAACAGTGTGGATAAAAAAATAGTCCATCCCCATGGTATTGTGTGCTTTGATGATCCAGATCCTTACCTTGTTATTGCTGCTGATAAAGGAACGGCTGCATTTTCAGATTATGCGAACGACATTTCCCGCAAGCAGGGTTTTTGGCTTGGCGATGCTTTTGCTTCGGGTGGGAAAAATGGCTATGAGCATAAAAAGCTTGGTATTACTGCAAAGGGTGCATGGGTTTCTGTGTCACACCATCTCAAAACACTGGGGATCGATGAGCAAACGGATGCTCTTTCCGTTGTTGGTGTTGGGGATATGTCAGGGGATGTTTTTGGCAATGGAATGTTGATTTCACCGCGGATTGCCTTAGTGGCAGCCTTTGATCATCGTCATATTTTTCTTGATCCCAAGCCTGACCTTAAGCGTTCCTATGCGGAACGTGCGCGATTGTTTTCCTTAAAACAATCCTCATGGGAGGATTATAATGCAAACACTCTCTCAAAAGGAGGGGGTATCTTTTCTCGTGATTCAAAGCACATTCCTGTGACGGTGGAAATGCGATTGTTGCTAGATCTTCCAACGACTATGACGGAAATTAAACCAGATGATTTGATACGAGCAATTCTATCTGCACGCGTAGATCTTCTGTGGTTGGGTGGGGTTGGAACGTTTGTGTGTGCGAGTTTTGAAACATCTGACACAGTCAATGATACCACGAATAACGCCGTACGTGTCTTTGCTAATACATTGCGGTGCCGTATTATTGGTGAGGGAGCAAATCTTGGCATTACTCAACAAGGTCGCATTGAGTTTTCACGACTGGGAGGGCTTTTAAACACGGATTCAATTGATAACTCAGCAGGTGTGAATTGTTCGGACTATGAGGTCAATCTGAAGATACTTCTGGGACATGCGCAAGCAGCCGGTAAAATCAGCGTTTCTCAACGCAATGCATTGCTTCGGAAAATGACACAGGATGTGGTGGCATGTGTCCTGAAAAACAATCATAATCAAAATCTTCTCCTGTCTCGTATGCAGCGTGAGGTGAAGATGAACCCAACTCGAATTCAGTTATTGATTACGTATTTAGAATCAAAAAAGATCATTCAAGCGGGTAGGGAACTATCTCGTGACTATTCCTTGATTTCGATGACACGCCCAGAGCTTTCACTCGTTGTGGCGCATGCAAAAAATTTATGGATTATGCATGGACTTGAAAATGACTTTGATCACAAAGCGTTTAAAACAGTTTTATACCAGTATTTCCCAGCTATTTTGGTGACCAAATATTCTGCTGAAATAGACAATCATCCCCTGGCCCCGAATATTATCTTAACGGAACTTATTAACACACTGATCAATACAATGGGTCTTGGTTTTTTGCCTATTGTTATGAGGGAGTCTGAACAAAGTTTATTGCGGTGTGTGCGTGCCTGGTTTGTGCTTCACCAGAATTTTCTGCACACAGAGTTTTTGGAGGACGTTCATTACGCTACAGTGATGCAAATTGCGTGTGTTTATTTGCTTAACACAAGCACAAGAGGGAGCGTGTGTCTTGATGATGATGATCTTGCTATTTGTATGCAAAACTTACGTCTTTCAAGTGCCATTGCTGATATTCCTGCTGCAATGATTTTTCTGGGTCTTACGATATATATGGGTGTGCATTGTCGCAGGAAGATTGTTGATACGGAAAAATTTGCAGATGCCTTGGCATCAGAAACTCTACGGTCGGTGGTGTCCATGCTGATACCGGAGCCGTCGGCGTCCCTTGCCGAGCATACGCTTTTTTCGCACGAACTTTGTCTTGTCATGAATGCGTGTGGCGCTTGTTTTTCAAAAGGATATGGGTTACAGCCCCCTGATCATCAAGAGATACCCGAAAACAGTGCTGATCTCACGTGCGCGGAGCGTGTTGTGTATGCGCGTGCGTATGTGAACGCTCTCACGGCGGCAATGACTACACCTATTGATTGAGGTTTTTGTTCGCAAAATCCCAATTTACAAGGTAATCAAGAAAAACTGATACATAGTCGGGTCTGCGATTCTGAAAGTCCAGATAATACGCATGTTCCCAAACATCGCATGTCAGTAAGGCCTTTTGCCCATGTACCAGGGGAAGATCTGCATTTCCTGTTTTTGTAATAGCCAAGCGCCCCTGGTCTTCAATAAGCCATACCCACCCACTACCAAACTGGGTGCTGGCTGCCTTTGTAAAGGCTTCTTGAAAAGCGCTGTAGCCTCCAAGTTCAGCGTCGATACGTGCAGCAATAGCCCCGGTTGGGGATCCTCCCCCGCGAGGTGTCATGCTTTTCCAATAAAACGTATGGTTCCATACCTGGGCGGCATTGTTGAAAATCCCTCCCTCTTTCTTATGGTGACTTTGGGTGATGACTTCTTCCAGCGACAAAGAGGCCTGGGGTGTATCGTGTATAAGGTTGTTGAGGTTCGTGACGTATGTTTGATGGTGCTTGGTATGGTGAAATGTCAGCGTTTCTTTGGATATATGAGGTGCTAACGCATCGTAAGCGTAGGGAAGGTCGGGTAGTGAAAAGGACATGTTTTTTCTCCTTGGGTTTGATCAGTAGAGCGCGCATGGGTTTAGGGGTGGGCTTATGTGGTGACGTTCTGCCCCGCTGCAAAACCTATACCATGAGTAACCTATGTTGATATAAAGCAATCTTCCGTGATAGTATCAGACTGATACCTAGGGAGGTAGTTTTTTTTGCGATGAACCAAATATCACTAATTGGTATTATTTTTGGTCTAATCTTGTTGAGCTTTTTATCGTTCACTGCAGGATTCATAACGTCATATGTGATGGTTTCTCAGGGGGGAAGTTCTTATGGGGCGACAGTTTCAGTAGCAAGCAATCCTCCTGCCTCCGTGATGCCATCGGGTGGGGAGCCTGGTGCACCTTCTGGTGCTCCGCAAGATTCGGCTGCTGATGCATCGGGCGCATCAGCCCCGGATTCAGCAGCTAGTGCGGCGTTATCGCCAGAGGCCACTATGGCTGTCCAGATCGAAGAGCAAAGTGAAAAAACAGCTTCTGCACGAATACCCACCGAGGGTGATGCCGGGAAGTTCTCTGTAAAACTAAAAACGGTAGGAGATAGGGTATCAGCTGTACAAATGATGGCTACACTGCGTCGTTTAGGGTATGGTGTTTATGCTGTACGCAGTCAGATGCAAAGTAGTAGCTCCATCACCCGAATAATCTATGATTTGCGTGTGGGGGTTTTTGAAGACTATGTGGCTGCTAATCAGTTTGCTTATAAGCTTCGTTTGATTGGCCATCGCATGGCAACAGTCACGGTCATTCCTAACAACTTAAAAATAGTGGTAAATCTTAATGATTAGCACACAAACATTGCGCGATAAGATTTGGTATTGTTTTCGTACAGGAATGTTGTTGTCCGCATTTCTCTCTTTAGGAGGTTGTCCCGCACTACAATTGCTGAGTGGGGGACTTAACCCATTTGCTCAGTTTATGGGAACCCCGGGAGCACCCACCGGCAAGGGAGATGACGGAACCCCAGCAGGGCCTGCTGTAGAGCTTGACAAACTGACAATCGTTCCGCAACCAGACGCTAATGACGGAAGCCCTTTGTGGGTTGGTATCGCTATCATTTATAAGGATGGCCCTGTGAGTCAGGTGCGGAGCATGGATGCGAAAACATTCTTTGATCGCTATGAACAGCTTTTGCGTGACTTTCCTCAACGAATTGAAGTGTTTCATGAGGTGGTTGTCGTTGGCGGAGGTCCTGTGGATAAGCCAATTCCGCGCACAGGCGCAAAGCCGATTGCTGGTTTTATTTTTGTGAACTACGACAAAACTGGAACGCATCGATTGCAGTTAGGATCAGGGGAACACTTGAAATTACTCCTGATGAAAGATGGCGAATATCTCAGCTTAATGAATAAATAAGGAGAAACATATGAAGTATGATCTTGACTTGATACAGTGGCACGAAGGTATGCTTTTGTCACCACAGCATTTTCAGGCATCGGATCATCAGAAGCAGGAGGAAATTTGGTTTCATCTGCGCAACAATGATCCCTTTCACTGGGGTGTTGCACACATTGAGGTAGATAACATTCTTTTGATGAGTGGGGCTTTGCGCGTTCAGGCTTTGGAGGCAATCATGCCAGATGGTTGTCCCGTTTCAGTTGCGCGGGCAAAAGAAGGTTTAGAAATAGACTTAGTCCCGCACCAAGATGCACTTATCGCCTCACCCCAAACGGTATACCTGTGCATACCCCCTTATCGAAGGGGGTATGGGAATGCAAGCGTAGATGCAGAGTTGCCGCGTTATGTTTCTTACGAAGTAAAAAATGTACTGGATGAAAATACGGGTGAAAATGCGATTCACGTGCCGCGCTTGCGTCCTAATTTACGGCTTGTTTTAGGAAAAGAACCGCCGGCGGGGTTTGTTTCTCTTCCGCTGATGCGGATCGAGTTTCGTTCCAATGCATACGTTGCAACATCCTATTTGCCTCCTTTTTTGCTTCTTGGTTCTGAAAACCCTGTGCATAAAAATTTTGCTGGATTGGCCAAGCGCTTGCGTAAAAAAATAGCATTTTTGGTTGAGCGAATGCGCGCAAATTCACGAGGATTATTATCCAGAGAAAGCGAAGATGCGGTGCGCATTTTGTCCGGAACACTTCTTCCGCTTGAGGCAGTTTTGAATCAAGCGAATCACCCTTACGCTGTGTATCAGCTTTTGTGTCAGTGTGCGGGCACCATTGCGGGAATTGATCCTGGGCAAATTCCCCCTACATTTCACGGATATGATCACCTTGATTTGCAGCGAAGCTTCACAGAGGTTCTTGCTTTTATGAATTCAATGATTGATCGCATTCAAGAAGGATATTCTGTTGTTCCCTTTCTTCTTAAGGAATCTCTCTTTGAGCTTAATCTCAAGGGTCTCGCTGTGAATGATACGCTCATTTTAGGTGCCCGGGGCAATGTAATGATGAGTGAAAAACAGTTAGCGGAGTGGGTCAGTGACGCTGTCATTGCCTCTCAAAATTATGCTGAAGCCGCAAGAGATATGCGCGTGCGTGGGGCAGAACGTAAATTGCTCGAACAGGTAGAAAGCTTGCAATTAATGCCTGCAAAGGGAATGGTTTTATTTGCTGTTAATGTGAGTGAAAAAATGATCGATGGTGATGATGTTCTTCAAATATTCAATGCGTCAGATAGTGATGATCTGCGCCCTGTTGAGATTGTTATGTACGTACCAAAAAAACAAAAGGACTCAAGCGCATAAAATCTTTTTTGAGAAAAAACGTATAGAAAGACTTCAAGCCTTAAGCGTATAAAAAATCCTTAGGAATGTTCGAGAAATTTAACTAAAATTTTACACAAATCCGCTTAACTGAAGATGGTGAATGCTATCTAATAAACGGAAATAGGCTTAAATAAAGTGAATAAGCAGCTAAAAAATGCAGAAACATCTTTTGTTATTCGCTTCTTTGAGGAGTTTGTGGCAAAGGTTGCTTATTACAAAAAGCTAATCGATCAACAGGCGTGGATTCCTTCCGAGGATTATCCAGGGCCGTGTGCCGCCAGCATGGCTGTTGTGACGGCACGTAACCTGAAGGAAACGCTTGACCGACAGGCTTTGGAGGCCCCGCGTTTTGGTGGAGAGTTTGCTTCGCAATTCTATCGTGAGGCCCAGTTCATCATGGCCGCGTATGCAGATGAAGTTTTTATCCATCATGTTTGGGCAGGCCAGAAAACATGGGAAAAAAACTTGTTGGAAAATCAAGTTTTTGGCAGCCACACGGCCGGTGAAAAATTTTTCACGAATCTTGATGATTTTCTCCAGAAGCGTGATGCGATGCGTGCGGATATTGGATACTTATATTTAATGGCCTTAGGTCTTGGGTTTTTGGGGCGATTTCGTGGTCATGACAACCTGATGGACTTGCATCACTATCGTCGCCAATTGTACGTATTCATTCACCATGAAGAACCTGAAATTGAGAATGTGAAAAAACCTCTTTTTGTCAGTGCTTATGTAAACACCCTTGAGGGTGGAGAATCAAAGTCGTTACACAACTTTCGTCCGTGGATTGTTGTTTTCTTTGTCATGGTCTTGACGCTTCTTCTGGCCTCGTATCAAATTTGGCATCACAACACACGCCCCTTGCTTGTAAAATCGGATGATATTGTGCGCTTACACGAAGCATTAAAGGGGCGTTCCCCATGATAGCCCTCCTGGAGCAACTTTCACCATATCTTGTGTATGCGATTTGGGGGTCAATGCTTTTGGCATTGATTATCGCCATAGGTGTTATTGTGAGCGCATCGTTGGCGCTCAAACGTGCGGCTAAACGTCGGGCTCTGGCTCCACCCATTCCCAAAGAAGATGAAACACCCCCTGAACCACAAAAATCTCTCTGGGAAAGATTTATTGGGTTCTTTAAGGGGAGTGCCAGTGATGACTTAGCATTATCTTTTGACAAGGCTATTGAGGTTCTCAAAACCTATATCCCAGGGAATAATTTTAAGTATGAAATCCCTTGGTATTTGATGATTGGCGCTCAAGGATCTGGAAAAACAGAGTTTTTGAACCATGTAAATCTTGAACTTCCAATCGGACGCCCCGACTTTGCAGAAAGCATGTCTAATAGTTATTGCCAGTGGTGGTTTTTCGATCGCGGGATTATCCTGGATACTGCAGGCGATCTTCTTGTCGGAAAAAAGACACCACACGGTGACGATAAGGGTTGGAAATACCTTCTCAATCTCATTGCCCGCCATCGCCCTCGCCGACCTCTAGACGGTATTATTCTAACAATCCCTGCTGATGAACTTGTCGGCGCCAATGTTTTGACACACGATGAGTTAACAGACCGAGCAAAACAGATTCATCAGCGGTTATGGCAGCTGCAAGCACAACTGCAAATGAAAGTTCCTGTGTATGTTGTTGTGACAAAGTCTGACTACTTGGAGGGCTTTAAAGAGTTCGCACACGAAATACCCCCCGAGCGCCGCAAGGAAATATTTGGTTGGTCATGTCCTTATGCTCTTGATGTTAGCTACTCGCCCCAGTGGGGCTATGACTTTTTCCACCATATGCGTTATATGGTCCAAAAGCTGCGAGGGTTAGTTTTTACGCAAGATGGTGATGCACAAACGCGGGAAGGGACTTTCCTGTTTCGTGAAAGTGTTGAGTCCGTCGAAAAAAACTTGCGCCTGTACATGGATAATATTTTTCGCGATAGCGCCTATCATGAATCTTTCTTTTTGCGGGGTGTCTATTTTACAGGCGATGAACACGCAAGCGCTACAAATACTGTAATACCTCCTCGTAAGAATATTGCCGCTGATTCACATGCTGATACAGTGACGAACAACCAGCAACCCTCACCAGAACCCCCCCAGAGTGTTTCGGTATCATCCCCACCTATCATGAATGCTGGCCCAAGAAAAATTGCTTTTGTAACGCATCTTTTTGAGTACAAAATTTTCCGTGAGGCAAATCTTGCGCAACCGATTTTACATATTCTTGTCTCTACTAACCGGGCCTTGAATTTTGCTAAAGGTATGATGGCTGTTGTGTGTCTTGGGTGGTTCATAGGGCTTTTATGGGTGAACGAAAATCTGACAAACACACACAAGCTGACATATCCATTGTTGCATCAGATTCACCGCGCAGTTGATGGCGTTCATAAATTGCAAGGACCTCGTAAAGAAGCCCAACGGAATATCTTTCTTAATGAACAAACGCGCTCAATTATTAATCTGATGGGGGGCGTTTCAACAACAAAAACGTGGAGTCTTTTTATCCCTTCTTCCTGGTTTGTTTCGTTGCAGGATCGGATTAATGATTCTTTGACTGTGGCCTATGATGATATTATTCTGGCGGCGATTCACAATGAATTGCGCAAAAAAGGGGATGTTATTACATCGTTGAGTCACTTAGAGGTAGACTTTGAACATGAAGTGTCCGCAAGCATTGATCCTATAAAATTACCAGAATTTCGGAACTTACGCAATTATGTGGCAGAAATAAGCGAATACGAAAAGCATATTGCTCTCTACAACGACATTGAAGTGAGCCAGAGCATTGATAATGTTCTTAAGCTTATTCGGTATGTGTATGACCGCGATTTTTCGGGGCAAAAATTTCAGAATAAAAGTTATTACCGTGTAGCTCTTTCAGATACGACCGATATCAATGTTCACGTACAAGGGATTAGGCGAAAAGCAGAAGAAAAGCTGAACCAGCGCCTTTCTGCCTTTATGGCAGCCTCATTTAACACAGAAAAAAACCTACCCCAGGTCATCAAATTGCGCGATCAGCTTGATGTGCTCAGCCGCCCAGGGGGGCTTGAAACAGATGATAAAGATTTGCGAAACTTGTATGCGCTTACGCAAGTAGTTATGCAAGATCTTTCATCGCCTACCATCAAATGGATTGAGAGTTCTGTTTTTAACCCTGGTGAGGATTTTTCCGAACTTATGACCACTATTGCAAGCTCAGAAATTTTGGGCATTGCGATAGCCAGTCAGGTCTCAGAAAAGATTCGCACAAGATTTGAGAAGTTTAAAGAAGAATTGCTTGCCATGCGAACACCTCTTTCGTCACATTTTTTTGTGCGTGCGAATAATGTTCTGCGAGCGGGGGTCTCCGATGGTCTTAAAAACCTTCATAAGGTTTTGGAGGATTTTCTCAAGCAAACGTTTATGATTGAAGATGCGGTTGTACAGAAATTACGTCCTGTACCTCCTGGAAAACTTCTTGTTTGGGATTCAGTAACCCTTGGTAATGCTGAAAAACTGATAGATACCTACACCCACTTTGTTGAAAATACCATGATGGAAATTCAGGGCCAATTCCGAGCGATTCTCAAGTTTGTTGCAACCAATAGCCTGCGTAAGAAAATTCTTAGTATTCTTGGAAAGTCACAGACTTTTTTTGATGCGCCTGTCCAGTTTATGAGCTATGGCGCGCAAGAGCGTCTTAATTCACAGGTGCAAAATATCCGGGTTGTTACCCCACAGTTCCGTAAAATTCTCTCAGTTTTTAACGTCAGAGACATTAAGTTTAAAGAAACGGGCCTTCCAGAGCTTCTCATTACGCAAACATATGACATGCTGCGGCGTGTTGATAAAATGCTCGACACACAAGATTTATTTAGCGTACGCAATGGAAATTTTGATTGGTGGGAGGGGGAAACAAATGTTGGATATAGGGCCTTTTCTGTTGATGATCAAGAGGGACTTGAGACATATCTTACAGCTCAAATTCAGCGTGTCTCTTATTTTGCAAAAGAACTGGCCCATCCGCTCCTTGATTTTTTGCGCTTAACAAATCTGGAGGATACACCCAGTGATCTTCCAACCATCCATCGCTGGGAGCGTGTCCTTGGTCAACTGGATTACTATACGCAAAAAAAACCGGGGAATTCCGTGGCCTCTTTGGAAGAGTATGTGATTAAAAATATGAATCTTGTCAGTATGAATAATTGTGGCATGCAGGTTTCTGAGGGAACGGGAGACTATTTTCTTGAGCGTCGTGGAAAAATCCAAACACTTTTGAGTAAGCGTTGCATCGGTCTGTCCCAAGGACGCTTTAAAGAGCGCTACAATCGCCTTGCAACGTTTTTTAATAGTACGCTTTCTGATCGCTTCCCCTTCACCAAGCGTGCCTATATGCCCGGCGAACGTGAGGCCTCTTTGCGTGACATGCACACATTCTATAAGTTGATGGATCTCTTGACACCGTATGATTATGAGCTTCTGGAAAAAGAAGCGCGACGTTCGCCATTAAAATCCAGGATTCTTCATTTCTTGAAGTTTATGCGGGCTTCTCGCCGGTTATTACATGCAGGGGGTAATAATGCCCAAGGTGAAGACATTGACGGTCTTACATTTGAGGTCGATGTTGATGCAAAGAAAAAACTGGAAACACAAAATAATTTTGTCATGCGCCGCATTTTTCGAGTGGGGGATCCGTCCGGTGGGCACGATAGCATGACTGCCATTCGCAATGGTGACAAACTCAAGACATTTGATTATTACTCAGGAGATAATACCCATCTTGAATTACAGTTTGTCAAAAGCACGGCAAACAAGAAATATCCCGCTCCAACGGCCAATCACGATAATGCCGCCTATGAAGTTGAGGAGGAAACAAAAGCTCTTTTCTTTTATGAGGGTCAGTGGGCTATGTTACATCTTCTAAAAGAAAACAAAGCGGAAATTGTAACTCCTAATGCAGGTGTCGAGCGTCATTGGACCGTGAAAATTGATATTCCAATTATGTTTCCTGAAACACCTGGGGCAAACGGTGCCCCTCCCAGCACCCAAAAAGGTGTGAGCACAATAATTTATGACATTAAGTTATTAGAAAAAAAGGGTGAAGGATCCCCAGAAGACTCTGCTAAAGAAGCCCAAAAAAGACTCTTGGATCGGGCGTTGTCATCGCTAAACTTCCCCACGCAATCACCGGTAATTCCCTCGGATGATGGCCTGGATCAGGAGGGAGGAGGCAGTGAATGACTGATCTAAACTACGCCCTTCTGTTGAAACCTCTTTCTGAAAAAAAACCATCTGGTGAAGATATTCGTCATGGTGATGAGTACGATGTGATCCAAGAAGCACGCAGAGAGGATGACCCAACCTTACCCCAAGGTGTCTGGAAAATAGAACTAAAACGGGCAGACTGGACAAAAATAATTCATCTGTGTAGCCAAATTCTTGCAGAAAAATCGAAAGATTTGCAGGTTGCTTCTTGGCTCATGGAGGCAGCCATCAAGAAAGATGGCCTCCGGGGACTTTCTGCAGGACTCAAGGTATTTGGAATGATATTTGATATGTTTTGGGACAGTTTTTTCCCGAATATGAAGGATGGTGATATTGATGCTCGGCTTGCCGTTCTTGATTGGGTTAATGAAAAAATACCCGAGCGCATGTATGAACTTTCCATTGCTGAAAAACTGGAAGAATCCGATACCTTCACGTTTGGTGAGTGGACCATTGTCAGCGCAAATCAAAAGGTTGAGGGTAATCGCGTTCGCCTTAAGCGGTTGCGCACGGCAATTTCTCGCACAAACCCTGTGGTATATCAGGCGTTTCAGAAAGATCTTGAATCTGCTCAAAAAACCCTTGCGCAGCTTGATGCACTCATGGGGGAAAAGCATCAACAAACCCAGGGTAGTTTATATAAGCTGAAGCGCGTGTTGAGCGATTTTGGTTCCTTCATTGATGAGGTTATTCGTGACATATGTCCGATTCCTCACAAAGCGATCCCCCATGAAAAAACCGATAAAAGCACCACAATTTTATGCGACTCTTCCCTTTCAGATAAACAAACACCACAGTCAGACACACACAGTGATTCTGGTTCAGAAGCTACCCCTCTTGCACACCATTCGGGCCCCCTTATGAGCCGTAAGGATGCATACAAACAGCTAGCAAATGTGGTGGCGTATTTTTCTGCTTATGAGCCGCATAATCCCGGACACTATTTGTTGCGTAAGGTTATGAGTTGGTCGGATCTTGATCTGGGGGAGATCATGAAAGAAATCATGCAATATCCCCAATTCTACCAAAACACATTTGAGCAGTTTGGGGCAAAACAGGGAAAAACGCTAGCGCCACAAGTTTCCCACACGCCAAACCCCGGGGTTACACCCTCGGGTGAAGAGAGAGCTTTTCCACAAGGAGAGTTTTATCCTATTCAACCAAAGAGTTCCCATGCACAGTATCAGAGACAGTATGATGCCCTGCGCCAATTTGGTGATGGGAATCCCCCTGTAGAAACACCTCCCCTTTCGTCCAAGCGGGGAAGTTAGATTACAGGTATTCTCTTGAGACCGTCGCAAAAAATAGTTTTGACTAGAATTTATGGAAACCTTCGTTATGATGTGGCATATTTTATAACCCATGCCAGATCATAAAGATATTGATGCCTATCCGTTCATCACGCTCAGGAATTGCCTTGGCCCTTACGCTTGTATTCGTATGTGCCGCCCTTCCCCTTGATTTGTTTTCACTTATTATCCCGGCCCTTTCTGTAAGGCCTGGTTTTACAAGTGAGGGGGTGAGCTTATATGTTCAGTTGTACCTGATGGGCTATTCGGTGGGGCAGTTAGTGTGGGGGATTGTCTCGGATTTTTTGGGTAGGCGTCGGGTTTTACTCATGGCTTTAGGGGGAATTTTCATCCTTAATACGCTTTTTTTGTGGGTCCCATTACATGAGGGCCGCGCTGTGTTGCGGTTTGGGTCTGGGGTGTTTGCCTCTGCAGGTCTTTGTTTGCCGCGCGCTATTTTTCGTGATCTGGCGCAAGGAAAGGAAATGGCGATTTTTTCGTCTCGGGTGACAATGTTTTCCGAATGTTTTATGACGCTTTCTCCTGTGATTGTGGGGTTTTTAGTCTGCCGCCATGGCGCAGAGGCCCAATTTGTTGTGGTAAGTATTCTTGTTTTTATGACGGCTGTTGCGACCTATGTGTATTTGCCAGAAACGCTAAAGACGAAGAAGAATTTTGCGTTTTGGCCATTTATAACTTCTTTAGGAGCAATCATGAGAGAGCCAAAGTTCCTTTTTTTTACTCTTTTGGCCGGTTTTTCCTACTTTGTTTTGATGTTTTATCTTTCCAATGGGGGAAGAGTTTGGGAGAATCACTTTGGGCTTTTGATAGCAGATTGGACCCCATTCCACAGTGTTATTTTGAGTGGACTGATCTGGGGAAGCCTTATTAATGCAATAATTTTACGTTATACATCAGTTCTTGTGATGATTTATGCGGGTCTTTTTTTGAGTGCCCTGATGATTGTTTTGGTCAGCCTATTTGGCTTGGAAAGCACTTACATGTTTACGGGAATTATGCTTATTCTGATGACGAGTATTGGTACACTTTTTGCCAATTGTCTTGCTAAGGCTATGGAACCCTTTGCTCATGAAGCGGGTGTGGGAAGTTCTTTGTATGGAGCTGTACAAGTCTTCACAGCATCTCTTTTAATGTACGTGGGGGATTTTTGTGTGCGTGCCGTTCCTTTTCTTGCGCACTAACACGCTTGCTTTTTCTTCCATTTGTGCGTAATTTCGGCGGATGATACGCACAGAAAAAAGCAAATTAGAATGATTATTGGTGTCCCCAAAGAGTCCAAGATTCACGAATACCGCGTAGGACTTGTTCCATCAAGCGTAAAAGAGCTTACAAGCCGTGGTCACATGGTTCATGTTGAGGCCAGCGCTGGCTTGGGTGCAGGATTCGCGGATGAGGATTACAAAGCTGTAGGGGCAAAGGTTTTATCCACGGCACCTGATATCTGGAAAATTGCAGATCTTATTGTGAAGGTGAAAGAACCTCTTTCGCACGAATATAGCCTCATGCGTCAAGAGCAGGTGCTGTTTACGTATCTGCATCTTGCTCCTGATCCTCAACAAGCCGAAGCACTGGTTCGTTCTGGTAATATTGCGATTGCTTACGAAACAATTACAAACCATCAGGGCCAACTTCCTTTGCTGGCTCCTATGAGTGAAATTGCTGGGCGTGTTTCTATTCAAGCCGCCGCCCGCAGCCTTGAGTGCCACCAAGGGGGCGCAGGCGTTCTTTTGGGGGGTGTTCCGGGTGTTTCTCCAGGAAAAGTCCTCATTATTGGTGGGGGTGTTGTGGGAGTGAACGCTGCGCGCATTGCCGTGGGAATGGGGGCACATGTTACCGTGCTTGACCTATCCCTTCCGCGGTTGCGAGAAATTGATAGTGCGTTCAATGGTCGCGTGCAAACACTCTACTCTAATGCGCATAATCTAGAAATGATGCTGTCACAAGCGGATGTCGTGGTGGGTGCTGTGCTTGTTCCTGGGGGGGCTGCGCCCAAAGTGATTCGCAGACACATGCTGTCATGGCTGAAAAGAGGAACCGTTCTTGTGGATGTGGCCATCGATCAAGGAGGGTGCTTTGAAACAAGCCGTCCAACAACCCATGAAAATCCAACCTATGAGGTTGACGGGATCATTCATTATTGTGTGACGAATATGCCCGGGGCTGTAGCCAAAACCTCAGCGCAGGCATTGAACAATGCAACACTGCCCTTTGTTCTGGCTCTAGCAAACAAGGGGTATGCGAAGGCGTTGTGTGATGACGAGCATTTCAGAAATGGTCTGAACGTGTGCTGTGGGCACATTACGCACCCTTTGGTGGCGCAGGATCTTCAGATGCCGTATGTGGATCCTATGACGTTTCTGTGTGAGGGTGTGAACTGACAACCGTTGCTTGTACCACTCGAGATTTTTGTGCCTGGGCAAGACAGTTACGTGCGTAACGCTACCCAAATAGGCGCATGATCAGAGGGACGCTCCCATCCGCGGGTATGGGTATCAATGCCTGCGTGTGTGATGCGATCACAGGCGCGCGCATTGAGTAAAAACTGGTCGATACGGTATCCCCGATTGTATTGCCAGGAACCCGCGCGATAATCCCACCAACTGAAAGCTTGTGTATCATAAGGATGAAGGGCACGAAACACATCAATATATCCAGAGTTTATCAGCATACGCCAGGCTTCTTGTTCTTGGGGAGAGCACAAAATGTGGTCTGGTCTGGGTGTGTGGTCGTGAATATCGTTGATGGTTGGGGCAACATTGAAATCTCCACCAATAAAAACATCTTCATCATTGGCGTGCAGAGTTTTCATATGCGCGTCTAGCGCTGCATAAAACTGCATCTTGTACGCGTATTTATCGGAGTCGATACTTTGGCCATTGGGTACATAGACACTTGATACACGGACTCCTCCCGTGAATGCAGAAATATACCGGGCATTTTCGTCGCTATAGTCAGGAATGCCTCTTATCACATCATCCAAGGGATGCTTGCTCACAATGGCAACCCCATTATAGGATTTTTGACCATATATGGCTAAGTTATAGCCTATGTCCTCCAACGGCTCTCTCGGAAATGTTTCATCCCGTGTTTTTAACTCCTGTAAAAGCATAACATCGGTTTTTGTTTCTGTGAGGTAGCGACAAAGGTGATCCAATCGCGCACCAATGGCGTTAATGTTCCAAGAAGCAATGCGCATTTTCATATCCTCTCGTTAGAGTAATGGCGGAATATTAATGGATTCACGAATAATCTCAAGTGTAACCATGGCAATTGCATCGTTACACGTATCAGAGGTGCTAACGTGTGTGCGCAAGATATAGTTGGAAGGGATTGTCTGCGTTAGTCGTGCATGAAGCGCAGGGGAGAGGTGCAAAATAGGGCGCCCTAGGGTATCATGCGTTGTCCACATATCTTGAAAAGTGACATCTTCACGAAATCCTGTTCCTAGTGCTTTTACGGCTGCTTCTTTCGTTGCCCATCGTTTGGCAATAAAAGGAATTTGATCGTTAGCGGGTATGCGTTCAATTTCCACTAAAGTACAGATACGTTTGGTAAATTGATCACCAAACTTTCCGACCATATCAGCAATGCGTGAAAGTTCGATAATATCAATTCCTGTGCCAATAATCATAGGTTAGGGGTTCATCGTGTGGTGCTCGTGTACTCTCAACCTACGCTGTAATTGAGAAAGAGTAAATCCTGATCTCATGTTTGTAGAGGTTCATAGGATATGAGACAGATCGCATATCTGCGGCATCTACACAAACGACACGCATCCATAAAGCAGATAGCAGCAACGTATCATTTTGAAGGATAGCTTTTTAGGCAGAGACAGGCGTTAGTGGCTTTGTCGCTCAAGAGTTTCTCCTGACCTTCTGTGCCATCATCCTTATATAAGCGTTCCTATCGTGTGGGAGAGAACAATCTTCTAAGGGTAGAATAAGGGTAGAATATGATCCGCTTCGTTAAGCGCGTTTGCTGGAGTCTGCTTCTGCATGCAGAATGGTGGTTACCGTTGTTACGTCTTCGTCAAGAAGCGCTGCAATCTCAGCAGGGGTTTGTCCAGCACGCGCAAGTCGTGCCATCACTTCCCGGAGTTTCTCCTGCGCTCCTTCTTCTTTTCCTTCTACTCTTCCTTGCGCTAATCCTTCTTCCTTTCCTTGCGCTAATCCTTCTTCCTTTCCACGGGCATGTTCTTCAGCCGTGTAGATTGAGAAACGATCATACTCAAGACCTTCAGCAACATATGCGTCGTGCACATCTTCGGGAAGGTTGGTGATCCGAATCATCTCAAAAGCCCTCTTGACAGCGGGGGTAGCGATGGTTGCCTCAACTTCAGTGGCACTCATAAGATGGGCACGCGTGAAGAACGTCAGCCAATCTTGTTGCTCACGGGAATCCACAACTGCAGGCGCATTAGCAAGCGAATACTGTACCAGTTCAATCCCATCAATAAAGCGCCGCGGCGTATGGAGTTGTTCTTGCATGCGATATCGTCGCACGTATTGTTCGGGGGTGTCGCGCCAATGATCCCCGCGTACACCCGCCAAAATGTTAATCCCAATGACTTTCTTGAGATCACGCCAATGGTCCCCACGGCGCAGTTGATTGCCATAAAAGGCGGCCACATAGGCAAGCGCACGTTCATCCCAATAGTCCTGAGGGATGACTTGCGTTTCGATCAAGGCATATTCACCCGTTTCTAACTGGCAGACAAAGTCCATGGTGCCGTTATACCGGACCTTTGGAAAAGCATGAACAAGATCATCAAACGATGCCACCATGCGGCGCAACAACTGGGTGGCTTGGGGATGTAGGGCTAACTCATCTTCGAGGGTATCTTGTAAGTGAACCTGAACCTGACGGGCACCGTCAAGTTCAGCAACAGTTTGACGGGTGTCCGCCCGATGAAGGAGGGTGCGCAAGGTTTGCATTTCTTGCAAGGGGTTCATGTGGTCATCCAGGCGTTTGGATTCCACAATCCCGATGTCGGGCACAAAGGCATGCAAAAAAGAGGGACGCACCTCATCGTCGGCAAGCACCAACTTAAAGGGGGCATCAAAGGTTGGGACTGTATAATCCTGTTGGCGTCCGCGGGGAAAGGCACTGATACTGTCGCGGGTGTTATCTGGGCCTCTTTTGGGTTTGGTGGCAAACCCACGACCAGGAACAATGCCCACCCAAGGAGCTAAAACGCTTCTTGCACTTTTTGGTGGGGTCTTAGCCCAGAAAACAGCTCGGGTTGATCCTCCCGCTGCGCGTGATCCCACCAGACAGAGTTCTTCAGCAGCGACCTTCCAGCTGGCATGCCAGCTGGCATGTAGGGGTGCGTGCAGAGAGCTTAAAGAGATAAAGGCAACAAGTAAAAACGGCATCATGGATAAAACCTCCAACAATTCACACAAAACCTATCAAAAGATTCCCAAATAGTCAAGATTTCATACACGGGTGGCACCCTGAAGGATAGGTAGATAGCTTCATAGGATATGAGACAGATCGCATATCTGCAGCATCTACACAAACGACACGCATCCATAAAGCAGATAGCAGCAACGTATCATTTTGAAGGATAGCTTTTTAGGCAGAGACAGGTGTTAGTGGCTTTGTCGCTCAAGAGTTTCTCCTGACCTTCTGTGCCATCATCCTTATATAAGCGTTCCTATCGTGTGGGAGAGAACAATCTTCTAAAGGTAGAATAAGGGTAGAATATGACCCGCTTCGTTAAACGCGTTTGCTGGAGTCTGCTTCTGCATGCAGAATGGTGGTTACCGTTGTTACGTCTTCGTCAAGAAGCGCTGCAATCTCAGCAGGAGTTTGTCCAGCACGCGCAAGTCGTGCCATCACTTCCCGGAGTTTCTCCTGCGCTCCTTCTTCTTTTCCTTCTACTCTTCCTTGCGCTAATCCTTCTTCTTTTCCTTGGGCTAATCCTTCTTCTTTTCCTTGCGCTAATCCTTCTTCTTTTCCACGGGCATGTTCTTCAGCCGTGTAGATTGAGAAACGATCATACTCAAGACCTTCAGCAACATATGCGTCGTGCACATCTTCGGGAAGGTTAGTGATCCGAATCATCTCAAAAGCCCTCTTGACAGCGGGGGTAGCGATGGTTGCCTCAACTTCAGTGGCACTCATAAGATGGGCACGCGTGAAGAACGTCAGCCAATCTTGTTGCTCACGGGAATCCACAACTGCAGGCGCATTAGCAAGCGAATACTGTACCAGTTCAATCCCATCAATAAAGCGCCGCGGCGTATGGAGTTGTTCTTGCATGCGATATCGTCGCACGTATTGTTCGGGGGTGTCGCGCCAATGATCCCCGCGTACACCCGCCAAAATGTTAATCCCAATGACTTTCTTGAGATCACGCCAATGGTCCCCACGGCGCAGTTGATTGCCATAAAAGGCGGCCACATAGGCAAGCGCACGTTCATCCCAATAGTCCTGAGGGATGACTTGCGTTTCGATCAAGGCATATTCACCCGTTTCTAACTGGCAGACAAAGTCCATGGTGCCGTTATACCGGACCTTTGGAAAAGCATGAACAAGATCATCAAACGATGCCACCATGCGGCGCAACAACTGGGTGGCTTGGGGATGTAGGGCTAACTCATCTTCGAGGGTATCTTGTAAGTGAACCTGAACCTGACGGGCACCGTCAAGTTCAGCAACAGTTTGACGGGTGTCCGCCCGATGAAGGAGGGTGCGCAAGGTTTGCATTTCTTGCAAGGGGTTCATGTGGTCATCCAGGCGTTTGGATTCCACAATCCCGATGTCGGGCACAAAGGCATGCAAAAAAGAGGGACGCACCTCATCGTCGGCAAGCACCAACTTAAAGGGGGCATCAAAGGTTGGGACTGTATAATCCTGTTGGCGTCCGCGGGGAAAGGCACTGATACTGTCGCGGGTGTTATCTGGGCCTCTTTTGGGTTTGGTGGCAAACCCACGACCAGGAACAATGCCCACCCAAGGAGCTAAAACGCTTCTTGCACTTTTTGGTGGGGTCTTAGCCCAGAAAACAGCTCGGGTTGATCCTCCCGCTGCGCGTGATCCCACCAGATAGAGTTCTTCAGCAGCGACCTTCCAGCTGGCATGTAGGGGTGCGTGCAGAGAGCTTAAAGAGATAAAGGCAACAAGTAAAAACGGCATCATGGATAAAACCTCCAACAATTCACACAAAACCTATCAAAAGATTCCCAAATAGTCAAGATTTCATGCACGGGTGGCACCCTGAAGGATAGGTAGATAGCTTCATAGGATAGGTGGATAGGTAGATAGGTAGATAGCTTCATAGGATATGAGACAGATCGCATATCTGCGGATTGGTGTTTTGAATGTATTGCATGGGGTAAGTTTTTTTGACAGAGAAGGGGTTCTGTATGTGTTATATTTTCAATAGCCCTTTCCCAACTCCCCGCAGATTTCTCCGAGGCTATTAGGCAGGATATCTGTCTGGGCATAGAATTCCTCCCGCATGGTGCCATTCTCCCTTATTCACCTCGCCACCGTATGGGGGACTTTGGGAGGAGGCACATAGAACAGTATCCTCCGCTCACCAGTGTCACTTTTCTTTGAACTCATTCAGTTTGGGCGGAAAACCCTAGACTGTGGGATCAGTGGGTGGTGTTTCAAAATAGGGCACAGGGGTTCCATGTTCGCCAAAGGGATTTTCCAGGTGTGCACCATGTAGTTGAATTGATGGATTCACTTATGGCAGGCGCTCTAAGTGGTAGTTTATTTTTCTGGGCTTTCCATTGATTTGATCCGTCGATGGAACTTTTTTCACCGTATAGCGTTGGCAATATTTTCCTGGTTTAATGAGGCTAAAATCAATATCCATAATCTTCGGTATATAGGAAAATCCCTTAATCCCAGATCTGGAGTAGCGATACACACGAGGTCCTAGATAGGAGTCTGCGCTTATAAACTCTGTACACAATTCAATGTCTGTCGCATTGATATGTGTGTAGGTGGGTATTTTTCCATTGTCCAGGGCGGTGAGTTTGTGAAGACTAGGCTTCCCTCCTGTTGCAAGGTGGGCGCTTTCAAGGGTTTCGGGAAGTTTAGTATGCCTTGCAAGATAATACTTGATATTATCAACTGCGTTTTCCAGGGCTAAGAAGCTACGTATATCTGTGCGAACTGCAGCTAACTTCCAGGGGGGTGAAAAGAGCAGCGTCACGGAAACACTAGCGATCAAAAATGCCATAGTGACCTTCGTGGTAATGGAGTTTGCAGTTCTTAAGGTGACTCTTGAGCAAGATTTTAAATAGTTAAGGTAAAAATACCCAGAGCCGATGCACAGCATTATGATGGTAATGATTCCAGGCAACAAGACTTTGAGGTGATTAACGCCGCTCAAGTATTGTCCCAGCAATAGGAAAAAATTGACCGAAGACAATACTAGGAAAATGATAGCAAGCGGGATATCATATTTCTTTTGGAGTGCGAAGTATTCACTGTTTCCATAGTTTTTATTGATGTGTGGTTCTATAAAGTTTCCAAACAGCATGATCCCCCCCGCAACAAGAGATAACGCAAGCGCAAGTGCATAGGAGCTACCCAAAATATACACGGGCGTCACCGTAAGCATGAAGGTATCTTCGACGGCGAAATGAAAGATTTTTGTAACACCGTAACTGAAGAGGAACAGAAAAAGGATCCTTCCTGCATGCGTCAGGGCTGTGAGTGTGTCTCCTCCTCTGACACCTGGCAGCATGCGCACAATAAAAAATCCTAAAACTGTGGCTAATCCTATAAGAATAAAAAAAACACAATAAAGTAAAAAGGATAAATCTCCACCCATAAAATAGACCCTTATTAATACTAGTAGTTTTTTATTATAGCTCACTAATTAAGCAAAGTCATCGCATAAAGTCTCTCGATGAGAAAATTTTTTCTCAAAGCTCTCCCACACGATAGGAACGCTTATATAAGGATGATGGCACAGAAGGTCAGGAGAAACTCTTGAGCGACAAAGCCACTAACACCTGTCTCTGCCTAAAAAGCTATCCTTCAAAATGATACGTTGCTGCTATCTGCTTTATGGATGCGTGTCGTTTGTGTAGATGCTGCAGATATGCGATCTGTCTCATATCCTATGAAGCTATCTACCTATCCTTCAGGGTGCCACCCGTGTATGAAATCTTGACTATTTGGGAATCTTTTGATAGGTTTTGTGTGAATTGTTGGAGGTTTTATCCATGATGCCGTTTTTACTTGTTGCCTTTATCTCTTTAAGCTCTCTGCACGCACCCCTACATGCCAGCTGGAAGGTCGCTGCTGAAGAACTCTATCTGGTGGGATCACGCGCAGCGGGAGGATCAACCCGAGCTGTTTTCTGGGCTAAGACCCCACCAAAAAGTGCAAGAAGCGTTTTAGCTCCTTGGGTGGGCATTGTTCCTGGTCGTGGGTTTGCCACCAAACCCAAAAGAGGCCCAGATAACACCCGCGACAGTATCAGTGCCTTTCCCCGCGGACGCCAACAGGATTATACAGTCCCAACCTTTGATGCCCCCTTTAAGTTGGTGCTTGCCGACGATGAGGTGCGTCCCTCTTTTTTGCATGCCTTTGTGCCCGACATCGGGATTGTGGAATCCAAACGCCTGGATGACCACATGAACCCCTTGCAAGAAATGCAAACCTTGCGCACCCTCCTTCATCGGGCGGACACCCGTCAAACTGTTGCTGAACTTGACGGTGCCCGTCAGGTTCAGGTTCACTTACAAGATACCCTCGAAGATGAGTTAGCCCTACATCCCCAAGCCACCCAGTTGTTGCGCCGCATGGTGGCATCGTTTGATGATCTTGTTCATGCTTTTCCAAAGGTCCGGTATAACGGCACCATGGACTTTGTCTGCCAGTTAGAAACGGGTGAATATGCCTTGATCGAAACGCAAGTCATCCCTCAGGACTATTGGGATGAACGTGCGCTTGCCTATGTGGCCGCCTTTTATGGCAATCAACTGCGCCGTGGGGACCATTGGCGTGATCTCAAGAAAGTCATTGGGATTAACATTTTGGCGGGTGTACGCGGGGATCATTGGCGCGACACCCCCGAACAATACGTGCGACGATATCGCATGCAAGAACAACTCCATACGCCGCGGCGCTTTATTGATGGGATTGAACTGGTACAGTATTCGCTTGCTAATGCGCCTGCAGTTGTGGATTCCCGTGAGCAACAAGATTGGCTGACGTTCTTCACGCGTGCCCATCTTATGAGTGCCACTGAAGTTGAGGCAACCATCGCTACCCCCGCTGTCAAGAGGGCTTTTGAGATGATTCGGATCACTAACCTTCCCGAAGATGTGCACGACGCATATGTTGCTGAAGGTCTTGAGTATGATCGTTTCTCAATCTACACGGCTGAAGAACATGCCCGTGGAAAAGAAGAAGGATTAGCGCAAGGAAAAGAAGAAGGAGCGCAGGAGAAACTCCGGGAAGTGATGGCACGACTTGCGCGTGCTGGACAAACCCCTACTGAGATTGCAGCGCTTCTTGACGAAGACGTAACAACGGTAACCACCATTCTTCATGCAGAAGCAGACCCCAGCAAACGCGCCTAACGAAGCGGGTCATATTCTACCCTTATTCTACCCTTAGAAGATTGTTCTCTCCCACACGATAGGAACGCTTATATAAGGATGATGGCACAGAAGGTCAGGAGAAACTCTTGAGCGACAAAGCCACTAACACCTGTCTCTGCCTAAAAAGCTATCCTTCAAAATGATACGTTAGGATTATACAGTCCCAACCTTTGATGCCCCCTTTAAGTTGGTGCTTGCCGACGATGAGGTGCGTCCCTCTTTTTTGCATGCCTTTGTGCCCGACATCGGGATTGTGGAATCCAAACGCCTGGATGACCACATGAACCCCTTGCAAGAAATGCAAACCTTGCGCACCCTCCTTCATCGGGCGGACACCCGTCAAACTGTTGCTGAACTTGACGGTGCCGGCAGAGGTTGAGAATATTGACCATTTGACAAATTTAATAGCCGGATTACACGTAAAATGTATCAACAAACATGAGGAGTATGAAAAATGATACGTCAAAATCTAAAGCTGGGTTCTCTCGCCTTAATCGCCTCCTTTCTTGCCAATGCCGCAAATACCCAGGCATCGGATGCGTCGGTATCGTTAATCAAGAGATTTGAAGGAGACCCCTTTTTAATGCCTGGCAATGACCCTGCAGGCATTTTAACGCTTGGTTACGGGCACAGAGTCTACCCCGAAGATTGGGGTGGTGTTTTAGCAGAATTGGGAATGGGCAAGGCCCGCTTTTATAAACCACAAGGTGCTGACGATGACTGGGAGCCATCACCATTAGATGAGCCTGAGGCAGCTGAGTTATTGCGTGCGGATATAACGAATCGCGCCGATGTTGCGGGGGTCGTGCCTGTCGATGATCTTACCGATAATCAGATTGCAGCGCTTACAAGTTTAGCGTTTAATATTGGTATGGGGGCGTTTAGCTCAAGTCCTGTTTGTGCGGCAGTGTGTGGTTCAGATAGTTATCACAGTGACGCGTTGGGGACGGATTTTGCTGGACCTGCACAAATGCGTATGCTCTCTCACGAAGGTTTCGCGTGGTATCGACGCGCCGGGGGCGTTGTGATGCCGGGAATGATTAAGCGCAGGTTTGCGGAGATGTATGTGTTTGCTGGGCGAGCGATGGGGGCTGATGAAGATAGCCCTTCTGATTTCTTCGGCTTTACAGAGACGGTAGAGGACGATGGAGGGGCAGCCGAAGAAAAACCATTATTGATGACGATCTCAGATCAGAATTGGGCAAATGGAAATTTTACAGTGGCACATAAAACCGAGGCACAGGAGATCGCAGAATCTGTTTAATGCGAAAGATTTAAATTTTGCATTTGACGTGGGGTCAGTAATGGCCCCATTTTATAAGATGCTTGGAGAAGAGGTTTTATGAAGCGTGTGATGCTACTTATTTTGGTTTTTCTATCTTCACTTGATTGTGCAGGGGGGGTGCGCAATAATTTGCAAGTAACAATTAAAACTGATGGTTGCCCTAATCATATGCAGGCCTTGCTTGAAGGTGGTAAGAATTTGAGGGTTCATGTGCTTTCAATTGAGTCTCCACTCAGATACGAACCACTGTCGTCAGTTAAAGACACAAGTAATCTGGATTTCCCGCGACTCAACAATCTTCGCATCGAGGGTGCAGGATATTTCTTTGCACCGGCACCTCAATTTTCAGAGTTATTTCTCAAGTATTTTAGTCGCTCCCCGCTTAAGAAGCTGACAATTTCTGGGGGATGGATATATCCAGTACATATGCGTCAGCTTGCCCAGGCTACGTTTGCGCAAAACCTTGAAGTCCTTGAGCTGGTAAATGTCAAGTTTCATTTAGATCTGAAGGACGGTCGCCATGTTTCGGGTGGGGATCTGTCGTGGTTAGGGAAGTTCCCAAATCTACGTGTATTGAAGATCGTGGAGTGCCGTGTTGGTGATTGTGAAATGCAAACACTGCCGCTGGAAAAATTCCCTTACCTGAAAGAGATTAACATCTCTGGAAACGCACAGGGTGCATGCGATGTTATATGTGCGAAAGTGAAACAAGCGAAGCGCACCATTAAGGTACACGGCCGGGGGATGTTCACGATACCCTATTTTAAAAACTTGCCTGCCAGAGGATATGGCTATTACAGTCCTGACACAATCAAACCTTGGCAAAGCGGCGTCCATTACCGAACCATGCCCCGCTGCACATGCGGGAGTATGATTCAGGATTTCTTTACGGTGCCCGAATAAAAGAGGGTTCTTGTAAAGGACTCTACACAGCTAAGCCCTCTCCCCATAAAGCGCATGAAATCTTGACTATTTGGGAATCTTTTGATAGGTTTTGTGTGAATTGTTGGAGGTTTTATCCATGATGCCGTTTTTACTTGTTGCCTTTATCTCTTTAAGCTCTCTGCACGCACCCCTACATGCCAGCTGGAAGGTCGCTGCTGAAGAACTCTATCTGGTGGGATCACGCGCAGCGGGAGGATCAACCCGAGCTGTTTTCTGGGCTAAGACCCCACCAAAAAGTGCAAGAAGCGTTTTAGCTCCTTGGGTGGGCATTGTTCCTGGTCGTGGGTTTGCCACCAAACCCAAAAGAGGCCCAGATAACACCCGCGACAGTATCAGTGCCTTTCCCCGCGGACGCCAACAGGATTATACAGTCCCAACCTTTGATGCCCCCTTTAAGTTGGTGCTTGCCGACGATGAGGTGCGTCCCTCTTTTTTGCATGCCTTTGTGCCCGACATCGGGATTGTGGAATCCAAACGCCTGGATGACCACATGAACCCCTTGCAAGAAATGCAAACCTTGCGCACCCTCCTTCATCGGGCGGACACCCGTCAAACTGTTGCTGAACTTGACGGTGCCCGTCAGGTTCAGGTTCACTTACAAGATACCCTCGAAGATGAGTTAGCCCTACATCCCCAAGCCACCCAGTTGTTGCGCCGCATGGTGGCATCGTTTGATGATCTTGTTCATGCTTTTCCAAAGGTCCGGTATAACGGCACCATGGACTTTGTCTGCCAGTTAGAAACGGGTGAATATGCCTTGATCGAAACGCAAGTCATCCCTCAGGACTATTGGGATGAACGTGCGCTTGCCTATGTGGCCGCCTTTTATGGCAATCAACTGCGCCGTGGGGACCATTGGCGTGATCTCAAGAAAGTCATTGGGATTAACATTTTGGCGGGTGTACGCGGGGATCATTGGCGCGACACCCCCGAACAATACGTGCGACGATATCGCATGCAAGAACAACTCCATACGCCGCGGCGCTTTATTGATGGGATTGAACTGGTACAGTATTCGCTTGCTAATGCGCCTGCAGTTGTGGATTCCCGTGAGCAACAAGATTGGCTGACGTTCTTCACGCGTGCCCATCTTATGAGTGCCACTGAAGTTGAGGCAACCATCGCTACCCCCGCTGTCAAGAGGGCTTTTGAGATGATTCGGATCACTAACCTTCCCGAAGATGTGCACGACGCATATGTTGCTGAAGGTCTTGAGTATGATCGTTTCTCAATCTACACGGCTGAAGAACATGCCCGTGGAAAAGAAGAAGGATTAGCGCAAGGAAAAGAAGAAGGATTAGCCCAAGGAAAGGAAGAAGGAGCGCAAGAGAAACTCCGGGAAGTGATGGCACGACTTACGCGTGCTGGACAAACTCCTGCTGAGATTGCAGCGCTTCTTGACGAAGACGTAACAACGGTAACCACCATTCTGCATGCAGAAGCAGACTCCAGCAAACGCGCTTAACGAAGCGGGTCATATTCTACCCTTATTCTACCTTTAGAAGATTGTTCTCTCCCACACGATAGGAACGCTTATATAAGGATGATGGCACAGAAGGTCAGGAGAAACTCTTGAGCGACAAAGCCACTAACACCTGTCTCTGCCTAAAAAGCTATCCTTCAAAATGATACGTTGCTGCTATCTGCTTTATGGATGCGTGTCGTTTGTGTAGATGCTGCAGATATGCGATCTGTCTCATATCCTATGAAGCTATCTACCTATCCTTCAGGGTGCCACCCGTGTATGAAATCTTGACTATTTGGGAATCTTTTGATAGGTTTTGTGTGAATTGTTGGAGGTTTTATCCATGATGCCGTTTTTACTTGTTGCCTTTATCTCTTTAAGCTCTCTGCACGCACCCATACATGCCATCTGGAAGGTCGCTGCTGAAGAACTCTGTCTGGTGGGATCACGCGCAGCGGGAGGATCAACCCGAGCTGTTTTCTGGGCTAAGACCCCACCAAAAAGTGCAAGAAGCGTTTTAGCTCCTTGGGTGGGCATTGTTCCTGGTCGTGGGTTTGCCACCAAACCCAAAAGAGGCCCAGATAACACCCGCGACAGTATCAGTGCCTTTCCCCGCGGACGCCAACAGGATTATACAGTCCCAACCTTTGATGCCCCCTTTAAGTTGGTGCTTGCCGACGATGAGGTGCGTCCCTCTTTTTTGCATGCCTTTGTGCCCGACATCGGGATTGTGGAATCCAAACGCCTGGATGACCACATGAACCCCTTGCAAGAAATGCAAACCTTGCGCACCCTCCTTCATCGGGCGGACACCCGTCAAACTGTTGCTGAACTTGACGGTGCCCGTCAGGTTCAGGTTCACTTACAAGATACCCTCGAAGATGAGTTAGCCCTACATCCCCAAGCCACCCAGTTGTTGCGCCGCATGGTGGCATCGTTTGATGATCTTGTTCATGCTTTTCCAAAGGTCCGGTATAACGGCACCATGGACTTTGTCTGCCAGTTAGAAACGGGTGAATATGCCTTGATCGAAACGCAAGTCATCCCTCAGGACTATTGGGATGAACGTGCGCTTGCCTATGTGGCCGCCTTTTATGGCAATCAACTGCGCCGTGGGGACCATTGGCGTGATCTCAAGAAAGTCATTGGGATTAACATTTTGGCGGGTGTACGCGGGGATCATTGGCGCGACACCCCCGAACAATACGTGCGACGATATCGCATGCAAGAACAACTCCATACGCCGCGGCGCTTTATTGATGGGATTGAACTGGTACAGTATTCGCTTGCTAATGCGCCTGCAGTTGTGGATTCCCGTGAGCAACAAGATTGGCTGACGTTCTTCACGCGTGCCCATCTTATGAGTGCCACTGAAGTTGAGGCAACCATCGCTACCCCCGCTGTCAAGAGGGCTTTTGAGATGATTCGGATCACCAACCTTCCCGAAGATGTGCACGACGCATATGTTGCTGAAGGTCTTGAGTATGATCGTTTCTCAATCTACACGGCTGAAGAACATGCCCGTGGAAAGGAAGAAGGATTAGCGCAAGGAAGAGTAGAAGGAAAAGAAGAAGGAGCGCAGGAGAAACTCCGGGAAGTGATGGCACGACTTGCGCGTGCTGGACAAACTCCTGCTGAGATTGCAGCGCTTCTTGACGAAGACGTAACAACGGTAACCACCATTCTTCATGCAGAAGCAGACCCCAGCAAACGCGCTTAACGAAGCGGATCATATTCTACCCATATTCTACCCTTAGAAGATTGCTCGCTCCTATGCGTATTATTTTTGCTGTTCACCCACGGACAGTCATGTTGAGTCAGGAAGAAATTCCTGATAATACGGGTATTACCTGATACATGTTCCTGAGAGGTTCATCACATGCTTGATAAAACATATAACCCGCGAAATCTTGAGAATAAATGGATTGCTGCGTGGGACGAGTCTGGCCTAACCGCTGGTAATACAGCTTCTGGTAAAAAACCATATGTCATCATGATGCCCCCCCCTAACGTGACGGGATCCTTGCATATGGGGCATGCGCTGAACTACACACTTCAAGATATTATGATTCGTTACAAGCGTTTGAAGGGCATGGATGCCTTTTGGCAACCCGGTATGGATCATGCGGGGATTGCAACACAAATGATTGTCGAGCGCCAATTGGCAGAGGAAAAGCGCACGCGTCATGATCTTGGTCGCGATGCCTTTATAGCGCGCGTGTGGGAATGGCGTGCGGAGTCCGGAAACCGAATTTTTGATCAGCAGCGTCGCTTAGGCATAACACCGGATTGGAAACGGGCCCGTTTTACAATGGATGAAGGGCTGAATGAGGCTGTGCGGGAGGTGTTTGTGCGGCTTTATAATGAGGGATTAATTTATCGTGCGGAGCGTTTGGTCAATTGGGATGTTGTTTTGCAAACAGCTGTCTCTGATCTTGAGGTGGAAACTAAAGACATCAAGGGTCATTACTATCACATTGCTTATCCTCTCTGCGATAGTAAGGACTCCCTTGTCATTGCGACCACTCGTCCCGAAACACTCTTTGGAGACACGGCTATCGCGGTGAATCCTAAAGATGAGCGTTATGCCCACCTTGTGGGAAAAAAGGTTCGGGTGCCGCTTACTGATCGAACCATTCCTGTTATTGCAGATGATTATTCAGATCCGGAGAAAGGAACAGGAGCAGTTAAGATTACCCCTGCTCATGACTTTAACGATTTTGAGGTAGGTCGTCGCCATGGGTTGCCACACATTACGGTGATGGATAAAGGCCTCAGATTGCTCCCGGGAGTTGTCCCAGAACGTTTTGTTGGCCTCGATCGGTATGCGGCGCGCAAAGCAGTAGTTGCAGCGCTTGATGCAACAGATCAGCTCATCACAGTCGAAGAAACGACGCGCCCTGTTCCGCATAGTCAACGCAGTGGTGTTGAGGTTGAGCCATATATGACACTGCAATGGTTTATGAATGTTGAACCGCTGGCTGCTAAAGCAATACAAGCCGTAGAAGAAGGGAAAACAAAGTTTGTTCCCGAAAAATGGACGGCAACGTACTTTGAGTGGATGCGGAATATTCAGCCGTGGTGCATTTCGCGCCAGATTTGGTGGGGTCATCAAATTCCCGTGTGGTATGGTCCGGATGAGGCTCACTTCGTGGCTCATGATGAAGAAGAAGCCCAAAAACTGGCGATAGCGCATTACGGAGAAGCGGTTTCCCTGAGGCGCGATGCTGATGTTTTAGACACATGGTTTTCTTCTGCTTTGTGGCCTTTTAGTACTCTGGGGTGGCCGCATCAAACAACTGAGCTTGCACGTTATTATCCTGGTGACGTTCTTGTGACGGGTTTTGATATTATCTTTTTTTGGGTGGCGCGCATGATGATGATGGGAATACATTGTATGGGTGAGGTACCCTTTCATACCGTTTATATGAATGCGCTGGTGCGTGACGAGCATGGTCAAAAAATGTCTAAGTCAAAAGGCAATGTGATCGATCCTTTGGTGCTGATAGACAAATATGGCTCTGATGCGTTGCGCTTTGGTATGGCTTCATATGCGGCCCCAGGGGTGGATATTAAATTTAAAGAATCTCAAATTGAGGGATACAGGAATTTTGGCACAAAATTATGGAATGTGGCGCGATTATGCGAGCACTATCAATGCCAGTACCGTAGGGCATTTGACCCATGTAGCGTGACGTATCCTGTCAATCAGTGGATTGTGGATCAAGTCTATGCCCAGAGTCGCGTGCTGGAAGCACATTTAGAAAACTACCGCTTTGATCGTGTGACGCACAGTGTTTATCAGTTCGTTTGGGGGGCGGTCTGTGATTGGTATGTGGAGCTCGCAAAGCCTGCCTTACAAAACAACACGCATAAGGCTCATCGTGAAACGCAAGAAACGCTTATGTGGGTGTTGCGCCAAGTATTGATTTTTGTAAACCCGTTGATGCCCTTTGTGACGGAGGAAATTCATGCGCATTTCTATGCGGAAGAAGGTATGCTCATAGCTACAGAGTGGCCCTCTTTTTCAGAGGCGTTAGAGGCGGACAAACACGCCATTGCAGGGATTGATACATTGATTCGCTTGATCAAAGATCTGCGAGGGTTGAGGGCTGATGCAGGTATTGCACCAGGGAAAGGCCTTGACCTGTTGGTTGAGACCAACAGTCAGCTGCCCTTTATTTTTGCCCAATTTCCGGATCTATGCACGATAGTAGCAAAGATTAATACCATTACCCCGGCGACGGATTTCCCCGATCAAGCGCTTCAATTTGTTTTTGATGGCACGACCATTCACGTGCCAGTCATGCATGCGCTTGACTCTGGAGAAGAACGCAAACGTCTGGAAAAAGAGCTTGCTGCGTTTGTAGCTGAGTGTGATGTCAATGCTCAAAAACTTGCAAATAAGAACTTTGTCAGCCGCGCCAGTCCTGATGCTGTCGCAAAAATACGCGCCAGACACGATGCTGCTCAGGCTGCACAAGAGAAAATCCTTCAAGCGTTGAAGCGGCTCCCCCACTAATGGATTTATGGCGGATGTGTTTATCGGATCTGTAGATTGCAACCAGCTATCTGCCTGGATCGTTGAGCGACGCAACTGTTTACCTTCCGGCGAATGTGTGGTGTCCCACCTCAGCGTTTCTTTGCCAGTAGAAAGTTTGGATCTACTATAATCCTGTGCCCTGGAAAGGGTGGTGCGTCCTGCAGGATTCGAACCTGCGACCCACAGCTTAGAAGGCTGTTGCTCTATCCAGCTGAGCTAAGGACGCGCAAACCATTTGTAATGTAAAGAAAGATTCCCCCAACGTAAAGGCTGTGCATAAAAAATGTGGTCTGCAGATTTTTCTCGCTGCGATCATTAACCACAACGGCTATGAACCCCTCTCTTGTTCTTGTCCGACCGTGTAATTTCACGTATACTGCTTCCATTACACAATTACTTTGTCGCACATATGTCTGTATCTCCCTCTTTGCCCGCCGTACAATCCCTGACGCCGAGTGCTGTGCAGTCTGCGGATCTTTCTTTGTGGCGTTTATTTGTTGAGGCTGACGTTACGATTCAATTTGTTATGCTTCTTTTGGTTGCTGCGTCTCTGGCGACGTGGGCGATCTTTATCTCACGGTACTTGTTAATCAAGCGTATGCAAAAAAAAGCAAATGCGTTTGAAGATATTTTTTGGTCAGGATCAAACTTGGATAAGGTCCATGGACAAGTAGATTATGATGATCCGGATCCCTTAAGTGCTGTTTTTATAAGTGGAATGCGAGAGTGGGAGCAATCAAAATCATCCAATCGGCTGACAAGCGAACAGCGTGCCAATGTGCTTGTGCGCATGACTCGGGTGATGAATGTAGCAATGGATCGTGAGCTTGAGCTCCTTGAGGGTGTTTCAAGTTATCTTGCATCGGTAGGATCTACGGCGCCTTTTGTTGGCCTTTTTGGGACCGTGTGGGGCATTATGAACAGCTTTCAAAGCATTGCGGCCAATCAAGCGACCAATCTTGCGGTTGTCGCCCCAGGCATTGCGGAGGCCTTATTTGCCACAGCAATGGGGTTGGTTGCCGCTATTCCGGCGGTTTTAGCCTATAACAAAATTTCCAGTGATGTGAACCGTTTTGCTACACGGATTGGCGGATTTATTGAGGAGTTTACAACCGTTTTTTCTCGTCAACTTGATAGCAAGGCATAATTTATGGGCATGAACGCAACACAGCTAGCATCATCACGCCGGCGGCGCAGCCGTCGTCAGCCCATGGCAGAAATCAATGTAACTCCTTTCGTGGACGTCATGCTTGTATTGCTTATTGTCTTTATGGTAACGGCGCCCATGTTAACGGTGTGTGTGCCCGTTAACTTGCCAAAAGTCGCAGCGAAATCATCCACAGAGCAAAAAGAACCCCTAACAGTCAGTATGAACCGTCAAGGTGACGTTTTTATCCAAGACCGTAAGGTAATCTTTAAAAATCTGGTGCCTCAATTAAAAGCTATTACCCAATCAGATCCGCAGGCACGTATTTATGTGCGCGGAGATAAGCGTGTCAGCTATGGTGCGATCATGAATTTGATGGCACACTTGCAATATGGAGGATTCCGTCACGTTGGTCTTGTGGCAACGCCTCCGGGTAAATCTTAAGAAAGCTTAGGGAACATGGAGCGCTCATCTGCCACTCTTAAGGCTCTGCATGCACGCAAAACATATACCCAATTCTCGCTGGTTGTAGGACTCCGATGGTCGGTAATTTTTCATGTGTGTGCGATACTCGCCTTGGCGCTGGACTATATTTTTTGGGCACGCTCGCAACCCATTGTTTTGGGTGGGGCTGTTGAAATTATTATGAACGATACATTGCCTTCACAAAAAGAGGCTCTTGGTCGTCATCAATCAAAAATTCCCTTACCCCCCAAGGTGATAGAAAAATTTAAACCAGCACCAACAAAGCCTTCAGATGTCAGTGACCCAGACGCGTATCGTTCGAAGCCAGCCCCTAAAAAACCGCAAGAAATCCCTAAGGAAAAACGGCCTCCTTCTCCACGACCAAAGACTAAGCCACAACCTCAGGGGGCACTAAAAAACTTGCAAGATGTTACAGAAAAACCCACAGATAAAGCCAATGTTCGGCATGGCTCTGCGGATGGTTCGGAAAGTGATGATGAAATTCGTACAATTCTTATGCGCCAATTTAATGCGTGTTGGAACAAGGGTACCTTTATGCACGCACCAAATTCTCGCACGTTTGTCGTGGTCGTAAGCTTGCTAATGAATCAAAATGGTACGGTAAATAAAGCAGAAATAATTTCACCCAAAAATACGCAAAATGCGTTGTACCAAGTAGCGGTAGATGAGGCACGAAATGCTGTGCTTGACCCACGTTGTCAGCCAATTGCTCTTCCTGTACAAAAGTACTCACGCTGGAAAGAGCTTGAGATTGTCTTTGATCCTAAGGCTATGAACTAGTGTATAACGAACAGGTGATGGGTTCGATGAAAGTTGTGTGATGAAGAGTACACGCACAGGGGTCACGTGGTGCTTATGACAAAAGCCTCCTGGATAAATGGTTTCCTAGACAGGGCGATTGAGAGAGAGCTTATGAACCATAATACACCATAGGCATGCGCTCTTTTTTTTGCTAATAATACTCTTATAATTCGTAATCAATATATTTTTCGTGTGGATCTCATGAATACTTCTTCAATTTTTTATCGCATGGTTGTTTTGGCTATGCTGTGCATTTTGCCAGCTCAGGCTAAAATTCACGTAAAATTGACCCAGGGATCGGCAACTGACCATCCCATAGCTGTAACAGACTTTCAGGGAGCAACACCGGAGCATGCCCAGTTTGGTCGGGAGATGGCAAGGGCGATGCGCACGAACTTTACCAATGCTGGTGTGTTTAATGTTATTAGTCAGAAGGCATTTATTCAAAATGCTGACGATGCCCTTAAAGAGCCAAAATTTAGAGATTGGCGTGTGATCGGTGCGCGATCCTTGGTGGTGGGGAAGCTCTCGCCAACCATGGATGGTCGGGTGCAGTTTAGTTATATTCTTTATAATGTTCTGACACAGAAGGAAGTTGTCTCTCACACGCTTACCACCGATAAACGATCATGGCGCCGTTTGGTACATATGGCCAGTGATGATATCTACAAACGCCTAATGGGGGAAGATGGGTTCTTTGACTCTCAAGTTGCCTATATTGCTGAGCGCAAGCAGGGTACACAAGCAATAAAGCAGTTAGCTATCATGGACCAAGATGGTGAAAATCATCGGTATCTGACTATGGGGAAAAATATTGTTTTGACACCTCGCTTTTCACCGACGCGCAATGAAATTGTGTATCTGGACTATGGCATCACAAACACGGTTCCTAAGGTTTATATCTTAAACCTTAAAACAGGCATGCGGACCCTGGTGGGGCGATTTCCCGGAATGACCTATGCGCCGCGCTATTCTCCGGATGGTAAGAAAGTCTTGATGAGCGCAACAGATAAGGGCGCATACTCTCACATATACGAGATGGACCTGGGAACAAAATCCATTCGCAAGCTTACTGAGGGTAAGTATATTGACACATCTCCTAGCTATAGTCCCGATGGAAAGAAGATCGTATTTAACTCAGATCGTCCTGGAACCCAACAGCTGTATGTTATGGACAGTAACGGCAAAAATATAAAGCGAATCAGTTTTGGCCCTGGTGGGCGTTATGCTGCGCCTGTTTGGTCGCCGCGTGGAGATATGATTTGTTTCACGAAAATTTTTGATGGGGCTTTTCATATCGGTGTTATGCGCACAGATGGCAAAGGAGAGCGCTTGCTATCAACGGGCTACATTGTGGAGGACCCATTCTGGTCACCGAATGGTAAGGCCATTATCTTCACCCGTCAGGATCGAGCCAAGGAAAAAGGGAAAAATGGAGACCGCCGCATTCGCATTATTGACCTTGCGGGCTTTTATGAGCGTAATCTTCCCACACCATCGGGAGTGAATGCAGTGACGGCAACTTGGTCACCTTCCCGGGACAAAATTTTATAAATTCTTGATTTCTTAAAATTTTACTTAATACCATAGGTTTTTTTTGATAGTATTGATTTGTCGTACAGAAAATAACTCTAGGAAATTAGACATGTTAAAAAATATACTCAGTATCTTGATCGTTGGCCTCAGCCTTGCTGGCTGTGCGTGCGATCGTAACTCATGCGCACAAGTTGGGCCTGGATCTTGCACAGACTTTCAACAATCAACCGCTGAGCGTGTGCATTATGATTACAACTCTGCCTCTCTTCGGGCGGATGCAAAAGATGCATTAGATGGGCAAGTGGCATGGTTGGCCAAATATCCAAATGTGAGCATTTTGGTTGAAGGGCATTGCGATAAGCGGGGCACGCGTGAATACAACTTGGGTCTTGGCGAACGTCGTGCAGCAGCTGTTCGTGATTATTTGTTCAGTCACGGGGTATCCAAAGAGCGCGTCCGTATCGTATCTTATGGAAAAGAGCGTCTTGCCGTTGAAGGCGATGACGAGCAAGCCCATACATATAACCGTCGTGCGGTTACCGTTGTTGAATAAAGAACTACTGCTATAGAATGAAAAAAACCTCTCGTCTGGGAGGTTTTTTTATGTCTGTCTGTATCAAAATTTACTAGTACTAAGGCCAGTTAAATAGGCCTAGCGAATATATGTACTTTGATTAAAAGTATATGACAAAACAATTTGTGTGTTGTCACGAAGATGACGATCAATAACAATAGGAAAATTTTTCCGTGATAATTCAAATGTTTATCTAGAGGGAATGAGTTGTTCGGACATGCGAGGGCCTATAATTTTTGTGAAATACTACCCTTTGGTGCCTGTTTTTTTTATCTGGCTTCATAGTATACGGGGCAATACCAATCACCGGAATCCTTCTTGCCAATTGTGTAGATCCAGTGTCAGTACTTATGGCACAAGATTTTCCTGTTCCCAAGGCAATAAGCAAAGACAATAAAAGCGCGATAAAAAATGCATAAGTAGTAATGGGGTAACTTCTGTTCTGGCCACAAGAAAGAACCCTACCGCCAGTTTTTTGCTCGGTTTTTCTTTGAACGCTTACACAAAATTGCAGTACAACATTTTATGTGCCAAAAATAAGTGTAGCCAGACTCAAGTAAATAAAATAACCCAGAACATCAGTAAGAATTGTCAGCATCGGGCCAGCGCCAATTGCGGGGTCCATGTCCAGTCGGCGTAGCATCACGGGAAGGAGTGTTCCTGCAAGACCGGCTAAAATCATATTAAAAATTAGTGCCCCCCCCACAACAAGCCCTAACCGTACATCACTTTCCCAGTAAGATGCCAGTGTCCCAAACACAAGAGCAAAGATAATCCCATTGAAATTGGCAACGGTGAGCTCTTTAATGACGGTGCGCATCTGATTTTCTTTACGCAATTCCTGTGTGGCGAGTGCACGCACGATAATGGTGATAACTTGCAGCCCAGAGTTCCCAGCCATTGCAGCAGAAACGGGCAGATAAAATGCCAGCGCGGTGACTTGGTCAATAAGCGTTCGGAAGTGACTCAGAACAAAAATCGAAATCATTACGTTCACCATCGTAATAACAAGCCATGGGATGCGCTGATAAGTTGTTTCGACTGGGCCAGCGTAAAAATCTGATTCGCGTACACCGGCAAGATTGAGCAAGTCTTCTTGGGCTTCTTCTGTAATGACGTGCACAATGTCGTCAACAGTGATCATCCCAATAATATGATTTTCTGTGTTGACAATAGGAGCGGACACAAGCCCATATTGGCGAAAAAGTTGCGCTACTTTTTCTTGGTCCATATCTGCGGGAATTAACCGAATATTCTCGTCAATAATTTTTGCAAGTGGTACATCGCGTTCCTCGCGAACGAGTTGGGTGAGTGAAACAATGCCCTGTGGTTTATCGCGAGGATCAACAATATACAAATCATAATAAGTATCAGGGAGATCCGTTGTCTTGGCAATATAGTCAAGAGCTTCTCCCACTGTCCAAAAACCTGGCACACAAGGGACATCCGTTTGCATGATACGCCCAGCAGTCTTTTCTGCATACTGGAGTGCTTTTTCAAGCACTTCGCGGTCTTCTTTTGAAATATGACTGAGCGCTTTTTCTTTCACATCATCGTCAAGTTCTTCAATGAGCTCAACGGCATCCCCGGTGTCTAACTCCGTAATGGCATTCGCAAGCTGTTGGGGGTTAAGGCGTTCAAGAACGAGGGGACGAAAATGATCCTCAAGCTCAGCCAAAACTTCTGGTAGCGCCTCAGCAGGAATCAAAGGAATAAAATGATTGCGCTCAGACCCATCAAGCAGTTGGATAATGTTAGCGATATCAGAAGCATGCAGCGGAGCCACGGTTTTTTTCAGGCGTGCCCATTTGTGGGCCCGGAGGTGTTGGCGCACCTCCTGTAGAACCTCAGAGGTTACTCCAACGTGATTCGCAAATGTGGGGTGTGTGTCACGGCTCATAAAGGTGCTTAAAACAATCTTGAATCAGTTAATTATCAGTGTATCAGGAAAATATCTATAGGTCAGTGACAATCTACGCGGTAGCAGGGTATAATATCAGCTTTGGTGATTATTTCTTTTTTTTGTTGTTATCACTTACAGCATAGGTGTTACATTTTTCATCCTCATGCAGGAATTTTCCCTAAAAAACGCCCTATTGCATAATGTGCCTGAAAGTACCTTGCTCATGTTAGAAAAAACTAGGTTACAAAATGGAACTCTGAAAGGCTACTTGGCCTGACACGTGTGGATGGCTGTGCCGCAAGTTTTCGTGACCTAGGATCAGGATCTATTAAATTGATTTAATAGATTAGTAGAATATGTTTCACTTATAAAAAAGGAGCGTTTTATGAGTGAAATACTTTGGTTAAGTGAGAAGCAATTTCAAGCGATCAAGCCCTATTTTCCATTGCCTCATGGGGTTCCTCGGGTTGATGATCGTCGTGTTGTGAGTGGGACTATCCATGTTTTAAAGCGTGGTTTACAATGGCGTGATGTGCCGGAGGTTTATGGTCCTCATAAGACCCTTTATACCCGCTTTCGTCGATGGTCTCTCTTAGGCGTATTTGATAAAATATTTGCTAACCTGGTCGCTGAAGGTGGTGCGCCAGAGCATCTGCAAATTGACGCCACACATTTGAAAGCCCATCGAACAGCAAGCTCGCTGTTAAAAGGGGGGATGTTGCCCGTGCTATCGGGGGAACAAAAGGTGGATTAAACTCAAAGCTTCATGCTGTATGCGATCAAGATGGCAAACCCGTTGCGTTGCATCTTAGCGCAGGACAAGTCAGTGATTATAAGGGTGCGAGAGCTTTGATAGATACGCTTCCAAAAGCCCAAGCCTTACTTGCTGATCGTGGTTATGATGCAAGCTGGCTAAGACAAGCCCTTAAAGCCAAAGGGATAGAGCCATGCATTCCACCAAAAAAGAACAGAAAAAAGCCCATATCTTATGACAAAACCTTATATAAACAACGCCATAAAGTTGAAAATATGTTCGCCAAGTTTAAAGATTGGAGGCGAATTGCAACACGTTATGACCGAAGGGCTGACATCTTCAAGGCCGCAATTACCATCGCTTGCATCGTTATATGGTGGATTTAATAGATCCTGAGCCTAGATTCCATTATCAATGATGTTCTTTTTTTATCATCATAATTAATTACCTAAATCTTCCGTTCTTTCTCAAGTGAGCTCTAAGGGTGTACAATATTTGGAGTATCTGAGGGCGCCTACCACTCCTCATCCGGCTTTAAGAGTTGCAAACCGTAGATGTGTTGGTGGATTAGGAAAGGCCTTATACGGGTATGTATAAACCATCTTCTAAATTTTTCGCCAACTTTATCCTTCATGGAGTATGTTAATTTTCACTTATGAGTATGCAAAAATACGTTTGTGTCGCAAGCACCTATATAAATAAGGGCATTGTCGTATTTAGAGGAAAAGTACCCCTGGACACATTCGTAAAACTCATTTGACGAATAGTTCAAATTCTTTCTAACCTGCCAGTAATTGGATGATACATTGAGGTATAGGTATGGATAAACATTCTTGGGATTATAGGGTTTTTCTCACACGCGTACTGACCGGGCGTTTATTATTCCGGGCACTTGTCGGTCTTACGTTTCTTGGGCTTCTCCCTTTAACCGCCTCTGATGGGCCTGACCCGGATCATCGGTTGCGGGTTCTCTCGACTTCTGCCGCATTTAAAGATGCTGAGGCGTTTTTAGCCGGAGTTTACGTTACTCCCGAAGACGCCCCCGCGGTTGCGGTTGCGGAACATACGCTTGGAAGTGCCTATACACGTTTATTGATGCGTACATCAGAGGGCGGCGGATATAATCTTTTGGCCGCAACAGCTGATGGGCCTGAAGTTCTTCTGCATTCTCTTGGAACCACAGATGCATTTACCCATGAAGAGGTTGCTGTCCATAATGGCGAGGCCGTTTATGTCATTGATGTTGATACCGCGCCAGATGGACGCCTTATTTTTAATGCGATTCGCGGCACCACTGAAATGGATTTTGCGTTAGATGATTGCCGTTTGGGGCGGAATAAAATTAACTGTTGTGAAGTTGATACAGGGCGCAATAATCTGACGATCAAGGCGCGCGCATTTTGCCTTGATTTCGGGCGCATGAACGCCCATACCACCCGGATCGAAAGTGAAACTGATCCGGTGTTTGGGAACTATATCCCCGCTGATGAAGAACAAACGGCAACTGTGGCAGGTGTGCCTTTTAAATTGCGCCCGCACATCCCGAATGGGAGTCGTATGGACATTAGTGGTGACCTTATCTTGGTTGGTCCCGAAGGGGGCCACATTTATCTGAACTACCTTGATATCGAGATTGATTCAGGGCTCAGCGTGAACATAACATTCAATCCGGCAGGTTATTTTGAGCCTCTCTCTCGCTTAGGTTTCCTCCACATGAGTAGCTGCCATATCAAAATGGTAGGATCAATGTTTGCAAATGCAGAGACACGAGAACTTATGCAAATGGGGGATACACGTGAGCATCGCGGAAGTGGGGGTGTCAGCCATGTGAACTTCGCCATTGCCCGGCCCCCGTATCTTGAAATTGGGGGCCAATCCCATATGTTGGCAGGAACATTTGCTTTTGGTTCAGAGGATGGAAGGCTCCCCAATGGTCACGATGGCGCGCCCTGTGGTATAAAGCCGGAGAGGATTGCCCACACGGGAGTGTTAAACTCCAACCCGTATCAGCGGCAAATACCATAATTGATCTTACACCGATTCCAATTCCAAGCCCTTATTTTGGCCGACGGGGACCGCTCGGGTTTGGTATGGGTGCCCTTGGCATGGCCGCGGGCGAAATGGATCGGATGCGTCATGCGGCTATGGCAATGTCGCCTGCCCGGGCAATGCGCTACGACGTGTCGCTGCCAAGTTCTTCGGCGATGCTCGCCTCTGTTGCCCATCGCTTATCAACCCCGGCGGGACAAGCCATGCACGCCATTGAGGTGCAAGCTCGCCAAGAACGGCGCTTGCAAGAAGCCCGCGCAGCGGCTATGGCGCGGCGTACCTTCGAAAGTCCTGATTACGCTAAGGCGGCAGCTGTTCCTCGCGTCGAATCTGATGCGCTACACAAAAGCATTCGCGCCGCCTCTCCGCCGAAAGATACCAAACCTGTCCAAGGGGAACCGGCTGCACCCTCTGCGGTTGTGCGTAGTCTTCCCCCTGAGGCCATTCAAACGGTTGAAGATATTCTGGCTATTGGCCAAGATGTTCATGCGCGCACTGCCGCCCGGGCAGGCGCCCTGGTGCCGGGACTCTCCCCGATAGATGCGGAGCATTTACAAGCGCGTATTTGGCGCGCGGTGGCCGTTGATGCTGAAACAGGTGAACTTGTGGCGGATGCTTCGGCGGGGGCTGAAGCGCCGCCGTTAAGCGAGGATGCTCCACGCAAACCCCTGGGATATTTACCGGACGGCGATGTTGAATCAACCATGCCTGCCCTCGGGGCCGCGGTAGAACGAGGGTTTGGCGTAGCCGGGCGCTACGTATGGGATCGTATCGGGGAAGGTTCGCCGTTGATCCCTGCAACAGTTGAAGCCCTTACCGATGCTCATGATTATTATCGCACGCACATGCTTGCTACCTATGAAGAGGGCCCTGAAGCCTATATGCGCGCACGGGAGGCTGATTATAACGCCACCGAAGGCGAGGGGGCATTTGCAGGGTTATCGCAACGGGATCGTGGGCGTCTTGTTTCTGAATGGGCGGATGACTTTAATAACCTGCGCCCCTTGGGCGTTGTGGGCACCCTTGTTGATGGGATCACGCATACGGCGGTTGCTGCAGGAGAGGGGGTTCACTGGGTCTCGCATGCTGGAGGAGTTCTTCTTGCCCGGGGTCTTTTAGAAGCAGGTGTACCTGCTGCTATGGCCCAAGATGTGGGATATACAGTTGATGTTGCGGGGCAATGGATAATTCCGTGGCAGGCGCCGCGCTTGGTTGGTGCCGCTGCTGCAGGTGCCGGAGCGGTGAGCCGCTCTGTGGTGCGCACGGGACGCAGTATCATGGCCCGGGGTTTTGCCCGGAACTTGAGTCGTGAGTTAGCGGCGCAACGGTTGGCGCGCACGGCTCTGATGATTGAGGCGCAACAGGGTTCTCAGGGTCTTCAGGCGTTAAATCTGAATCTTTCGACCCGTGCGGTAAACATGAATACCCATCCGCTTCCACCGGTCTTTGCTCGGGCAGTTGGTGCCGAGACAGCCGCTATGGGGGGTGCTGCACGTGCGCCAGTATCTGGGGGAGAGGGAACCCTTATGCGTGCCACAGGTGGGGGAGGTGGCCCCCGTCCCGCGGCAGCGGCCAGTTCTGCCCGCCCAGCTCCTGCAACTGGTGCCGCTTCAGGAGGTGGTGCTTCAGCGCGCGCGGGAAGAGCGGCAGGCCCTACTGCACCGACAAGTGAAACCCTTTCTTCCGCACGGGCAGGGGATTTGGCCACATCAGGGCAAACCGGGATTTCGCGGCGTGCGGTCTTAGCAGCTCATTATGTGCGTGACATGGAAAGAATGTCTGGCGTATCATTTACAACAAAGCAGAAGTCACATCTGGAGCATGCCTTGCGTACACAGCGTTTTTCACGATTAGCTGCAGCGGAAAAGTCGACTCATACGAGTAAGTTTGGAGGGCTTAGAGAGTCTCTGATATCTGAGTGGGAAAGAGAAACTGGAAATCTCTGGCCTACTTATAGAGAACGAGTGTTTTCTAGAAGAACTGGGGATGTAATAGGTGAAATAGGGGAGAGATATCAAGCTCATCATATCATTCCACAACAAAACGGAGGTCCACATAAATGGTGGAATATGAAACCAGTGCGCATAGATGATCACTTGGGAGGGCTGCACGGTTCTGGTTCAGCCTTGAGAATGCTTCAGGCTATTGGAGCAGAATAGTGAAATACGAATATTTAATGAAATTTCGATATGAACCATTTGCCACACCGGTACATAAGAATTTTTTATCTATGCCCCGTTTAATAGATTTAAAAGAGGCAGAAGAGGAAATAGGCTATCAATTTCCATCGGAACTTAGAGAGTTTTATCAAAGCTTTAGTGGCGGACGAATTAGAGAGTCAAAAGGCGGTAATTTGGAAGATTATAATACAAGTATGATTCTTCCTCCTAAAGTCGTTGCAACTTTTCATAATGCTATCATAGAGGCTTTAGATACCCCACCTGATACCCCAATAGAGTGCGATGGAATGTACATGGATGACTCGATTCTCGATATGTTTGAACCAGGGGACATTCCGTTTTTTGATATTATTCAAGGTTCAAGATATTTGGTTCTAAAGCCAAACTCAGAAAACCCCAATGCAGTTTGGTATATGTCTAATAACATAAAAATAGAAGATTCATTCGAGAAGTTCATTTGGAACCTTTATCACAAATCTCCTTCTTACTTCGAGAAAATCATAGAAGACCAGTTCAATATACAGAACAACCTTTATCAATAAAGTACGAGGAAGCGCTGGAAAACTACCAGTCTATGCTTTTTCACGAAATGTACCATAGTAAAGATGGCGAGAATATGGAGCTTAAAGATATTCTGGCCCGAGCTCGCGCGAAAAACAAACCCATCATCTTAGGCGCTCAATCAGGCAAGAAATAAGGCTGAACAAGTCTTCAGCGCGATCTGACCCGTAGGTTAGCGGCGCAACGGTTGGCGCGCACGGCTCTGATGATTGAGGCGCAACAGGGTTCTCAGGGTCTTCAGGCATTAAATCTGAATCTTTCGACCCGTGCGGTAAACATGAATACCCATCCGCTTCCACCGGTCTTTGCTCGGGCAGTTGGTGCCGACGAGACAGCCGCTATGGGTGCTGCACGTGCGGCAGTATCTGGGGGAGAGGGAACCCTTATGCGTGCCACAGGTGGGGGAGGTGGCCCCCGTCCCGCGGCAGCGGCCAGTTCTGCCCGTCCAGCTCCTGCAACTGTTGCGACCTCTGGCGGGGGATGTGGTGTTGGAAGCGCGGGCGTGCGATCAGGCGGGAGGCCTGTCGCTCCAACAACCGCCGAAGGTACTGTTTCTCGTATAGAAAGAGCAGTAACAGGGGAGGGCGCACGTCCTTCCGTGGTTCCCAGTGAAACTCTCACTTCAGCAAGAGCCGGTGATTTGGCTGCTACGCCTGCTTCAGTTGCTGGGCGTTTACCAGCTAAGCTCTTTAAGAAATATGGAGATCGTATAGACTTAGGTAGAATGACTGTGAGAGTATCTCAAAGAAGAGCAGCACCTCTTTTTAAAGATCCGAAGACAGGATATGCAATTCAGCGTGATCGTGCAGTTCATTCTGGATCAGGGGCTCATGGACCTAGTTATTGGAAGCTATATGATAAAGAATTACGTTGCGTAGCAACTCTTGATAAGCAGGGTAGAGTATTTAAATAAAAAAGATCAGGGGGTCTTGCTATATGAATAGAAAAAAACATGAAAACTTTGTCCGTAGGGTCTATCGGTCGATAGAAAATGAAACGGATGTAGAGAGTGTTTCTCTTCCCACACGAAGATTAGATAGGTTTGACCACTGGTTGACGGGTACAGAGTATCAGCAGGAATTATTTATGGCGTTTAGACAGGTGAAAAGTAACCATCACTTTCTTGAGTCATATCTTGAACTCGAGAATAAATTCACAAATTTTTATGCAGACTTATTTGCGCTTGATAAGCCATACCTCGTGTTTACAGAAGATAGCTCTTCTAAATCATATGATATGTTTTTTCAAGAAGAAAGGGATCTCCGAAGCTTCAAGACCAAAATTATCTCAAGTTTACGAGAAGAGGAAAGATACGATTTTATGTTTCCTGGGTTAGGTGTTCTTTCGACGGGCTACAATGATATTTCAACATACTTATATTTTGAGAATGAAAAGGAGATTAACCAGATCGAGATACTTGCTAATCAACATGAATTGTATCTTCTGAAGTAAGCGTGGGAGATTAATATTCTATGATGTTAAATGAAGACTTCTCTGTACAAGAGAACTATAAAAGTAGGGGAGAGATATCAAGCTCATCATATCATTCCACAACAAAACGGAGGTCCACATAAATGGTGGAATATGAAACCAGTGCGCATAGATGATCACTTGGGAGGGCTGCACGGTTCTGGTTCAGCCTTGAGTTTGATAGATACGCTTCCAAAAGCCCAAGCCTTACTTGCTGATCGTGGTTATGATGCAAGCTGGCTAAGACAAGCCCTTAAAGCCAAAGGGATAGAGCCATGCATTCCACCAAAAAAGAACAGAAAAAAGCCCATATCTTATGACAAAACCTTATATAAACAACGCCATAAAGTTGAAAATATGTTCGCCAAGTTTAAAGATTGGAGGCGAATTGCAACACGTTATGACCGAAGGGCTGACATCTTCAAGGCCGCAATTACCATCGCTTGCATCGTTATATGGTGGATTTAATAGATCCTGAGCCTAAATATTTGTGTATGGCGATATTTTTTCACATCACTTCGTTACTGGGTTCTATGGTATTGAGTAAGTATTTTATAAAAAAATAAGAAAATACTGGTTTTTTATGAAAAAAAGAGTGCCTTATTTGCCACATTGACAATCTCAACGACCAATGTACATTTTTCAATGACAGTCAATTTTTAATTGAGGGACCTGGTATGTATCCTTTTTTACGTGTGACTTTAGTCTTTGTTTGTATTTTTTTGGGGTGTAGTGAAAAACTTTGTGCCTCAGAGGCCCGGCGTATGTATGAGCAAGCTGTTGACGTACACCCGGCAAAGATCTCAACGGTGGTGAAAGCCACCCTTTCTTCCTATGAAATTGCAGGATTTGGAGAAGGGAGAAGCGTTAGCTACATGGTAGCAGGAGAAGGCCCCGATCGCTGGACTATTTATCCATTTAAGGGGGCGACGGGCCATCTCCTGCGAGAAGATGCGCATGTAATGGGTTCCCTCGCGTACAATGCCCATTTTGGTACAGTCATCTCTTACCGAGGAAGTCATTGCTTTTCTGATTTTTTTACCGATATTGATGCGAAGCTAGTTCCTGCTGCAAAATTTGGTTATGGAGGAACCCCTGGGAAGATTCATCGCGGTTTTGCCAAGGCGGCAGCATCCACACGCCCCCATTTTGCCAAGGCGCTAAACAGTCTAATGAAGGACTATCGTGAGGCATCTACGAATGATTTTTATGTGTGCGGCCATAGTCTAGCGGGTGCACTGGCAAAGCTTTCTGCAATTGAATTAAAGCAATCAGGTATCATTGACTTTCAGCCCAATCAACTAAAGACCCTAACCTTCGCTTGTCCACAGTTAGGAGATAAGGCATTTGTTGAGCACATTGAAGGACATACACTCCTCAAAGCAAATGTGCTTAATTTTTATGCAGTCAATGATCCTATTCCTGGGATGCCTTCAGGATTGCTGGGGTATAAAATGGGTATTGGGTATAACATCCCCATCCCAACCTCTGCCATCGAGGTGGACATTCTTTCTTTAGGATTTCAAAAGGTTTTTCACTCATGTTGTTGGCGTCGTGCGGAGGGTGCTCGTGATGCATGGCGTTTTTTCAGAGGTACTCCTCTTTCTGTTTTGATGTGGTGTCACAGTGTCCATGAGAAAAGTGCGTTACGTGCATATAAACATTTTCAGGTGAAATTAAGAAGTGGCAGTCTGTGTATGGATGACTTGCCCTCAGTAATTTCCGCACCGAGTAATAGTCTATTTACCCAAATATACAAATTTTTATTCTCATAACCTTTTTGCTTTGAAAAGAGGAGTTCAATCATGAAACCCTATACTCTCTATGTTAGTGCTTGTGTGATAGTAGCTGGTTTTTTCCATAGTCACTTGGTGGCATCAACAGCAGCGATAGATCTTGGGAAAAACGAACTTGAAACAGTAGCCCGTCTTCAGGTGTTTGATGGTCAAAATGGTGATACCGATTGTGGTGCGTATCGAGGGCTTGCCCTTATGCTTGAAACACGTCCTTGTGGTACACGAAAGTATATATATAAGAATTCAGATGGAAGTGACGGGGGCTATCTTTGGGCAGCTCAGGTCACATTTGCCCTACGACGTGTTCCAGGTCTCGTTAAAGGGAACAGTGCAACACCCGGAATACTTGGTGCGAAAAAATCTCAGGTAAGGGTAACATATATTCATGATCGGGATTATTTTTCCAGGGAACATACCTATGGATATTTCCCCGATCCGGCAGCCATCCTTGAGTCCGCTGATGAGGATAAGATAGTCTTAAAAAGATGGGCAAGCTATCATATGAGGAGTGGGGCTGGGCATCGCCATGCGCACAAAGATTGGATGAGCAGTTCTTTTTTCGAGTGGACATTAGAGAGGGCTTTTACTCTGAATGATCTCATAGCTTCCATTAACACTCTCAGGCGGTTGCCATCGTCGTGTGAGACGGGGCGAGCGGAAGAGTTTCCGCTTTATTGTTTGCGCGGGGCCCATACGTACCGTACCTCCGTTTTGAATTGTGCCACGTTTTCAGTGCAACTGTTGCAAATGCTGGGGGCCATTGATAGAGATCATGATGTTTTTAGCGATTATGCCCCCCCGTCAGGCTGGCCAAGATTTGGCACAGTAGCTGCCGTTTTGGGGATGGGAACTTTAGCAGTGGCGACAGGTGGTGGCTTCATTCTGGGAGCGATGTTTCTGGAAGCAGCTGGGGCATCTACGGCCTTGCTGGTGGGGACGGGCGTAGCTGCTGAAGTTGCAGTGACAGCAACTGGCTATACAGTGGGAGGATTTGTGAGATCACTGCGGGATATTGTTTCTCCTGAATCTGCAGTTAAAAGTCTCACAAATCATTATTTGCGCAAGAGAAATGCATCCACCTATTTGCACGAAGCTGATGGTATCACCCTGGCCCATAGGCCCCGCGTTGTGCGTATAGGGGGGCATATTACTGGATTGAGCGGATTGAGCGAAACACTGGCTGATGATGTTAGGAGAACGATCAACAGAAGTGACCGTCGTGTCACTTATAATTAAAGGAAAACCACATGTTTTTAAGAAAATTTGCACGACTGATGATGTTATCAATTGCATCGCAGGCTTGCTTCGCCTCCTTGGCAATGGAGCCACTTATTGATCGCCCAGTTGATGAAGTGATGTCTGTGGTGAGGCACTTTAAGTCTGATCATCGTACGTTTGCGGATGGCGCACTTTTGTTTTATAGCGACAGAACAGCTGCAACACACGTCTTTGTCCACAAGAGAGAAGGGGCCCTAATATTTTCTCTTTTGAGAGCAGGAGGAAAGGCAGACACATGCGCTCGTAACTATGAATCGCTTGGACAGATGTTTACGGAACGGCTTCTGCCAGAGCTTGATAAGGTGCATACGCTGAGCGCAACCACACGCATTTATTTGATTGGAGAAGGAAGGGAAGCTACGCTGGGGGGAATAGGAGGCCTTTCTATTGCCAGGCGCTACCCAAGCCACCATCAAAGTAACACAATCGGTGTGATAGGGTTTTCTCCGACACGGCTTCCCCAAGATGCTATTGAGGATATCCATGCTTCCATCGGGCGTGAAAATATTCTTTCTTTCTTTCCTTCAAAATTTCTTTCAACACGCGGGTGGTTTAGACAATCAGCAGAAGAGTTTCCCCCGAAAATGGGGATTCCCATGATGATTCTTCCCTCAGAACAGTTGGCGGATAATTGGATGAGGAAAAAGTACCTGTTGGCGAATCTGGGACAGCTGAGTTCTCTTGGATATCTTTTTTACTTGGCCGCTTATCAGCGGACAACACCTCAAGAATGGAGGACCTTTCTTCCTCATCTGACTTCTGTAGGGGCTTTTTTAACAACAAAAATTTTGGGAGACTTATCACTCAGCCAAGTTCCTTCCAACAAAACCATTGAAACAGCGATACGCTATACCCAGTTTAATATTCGATCGAATAGTTATGAAGGCTATAACATTGAAGGTGTTGGTGTTCCCCCCTTGCTTTCTCCCTATAGGGGCATAGGAAAAGTATTTCACAGGCTTTTTTCTTAGAAGGTAACTAAACCGCTTAAATAGCACCGTGGTTGATTTTTATCTGCCGTGCGTGGGCTCATCATGCGAATAACGCATAAATCTAATATAGCAAGGATCTATCAATCTATTGACGGAACTTAGCCCCCCGAGCGAGCTCATTGAAGACCTTGATTGTCTCTATGATGCGCATCCTGCGAGGGCGTAACGCATCTTTGGTTGATGGGGTCGTTGCACCACCTTTAACGGGGAGACTTGCGTACGTTTGCGGATATGTCTGTGATGAAGACATCTTTCTCCTATAGTTTGCTTGTCTTTCTCTTGGAAGAGTGTCGTAGAATATTGCGAGTGCAATTATGTCAATTTCAAATACTGTCAATGCATGCAAAAATAGCATTAGACAATATACATTTTTGATGACTAGTGTTTTTCTGACATATTTTGAAAGTAACAGTTCTATGCGTTCATCCATTTCTTCTCATCATCCTCACGAAGGTAACCCTATTCCTCCTCACGCCTCGATACCTTTATGGCGGCGGATGTGCTCCTTGCTTGTGACGATAGCTTATATCCACGCATGTGTGATACCAACACCGGTAAAGGCTCACCCTACGTTTGATGTCGTTTTTGATTCAATTCGCCCTTTTTTAAAGAGCATAGAGGATTCTGATCGGGAAGATGGTTCTGCATCACCTGTCTTTGAGACGCGTGTGTTAGGAACGCCGCTGTCTTTTCTTTCGTCCACAAGCCTTTTGTCTGAATCTGATGATGAGGCATCTGATGCAAAGGGAGTTATGGGAGATCAAGCCTGCGAAGGATCGGTGTGGGAGCTTATGGTTCGGGGACGGACGGAGCCTTTTGTTGTCAGGATCGGGCAGAAGAAGACCGTAAGCTTTGGCGATGGTCATACGCTGGAGCTTGGCCTAAGCCGAGATGGGATTGAGGTGTATAATTTTTGTGGCACAACGCTGTCTTCGCCTTTTTTACCAGTGATTGTTCCGGTGGGTGGACGTGTGGTTGCCCGTGAGGTGAACGTGGGAACCCTTACGGCTTCGGGAGATGTCCATGCCCATTTTCTTCATGCGGATACATTGTCTGGTGGGGGACGTGTGTGTGTTGATCGCCTTACAGCATCATCCCTACGTCTGGATGAGGGTAGCACATTGTGTGGTTTTGATGATGCAACAAAAGTCCCCGAAGAGCAGGGCGTGCGTGTACTAACGGGACGTGAGGTTACACTAGCTGGCACAGCACGTATCCACGAAGCAACCATTTTTCAGTGTACGGTTTCGGGTGTGCTGGCTGGATCTCTGATTCGTGGGGATAGCTTGCAGGTTCTGACTGGTGGGGCGATAGCCCCACTTTTGGATGGTGTCCTTAAGCTGCATCAGCAGTCAGAGATAGCACTGGACCCTGGAGCCCGTGTAGAGGCCGATTTCCTGGAAATAGGATTGCGTACCTCTCCTTCCTTGCTAAAGATACGCAACGCAGGATCACTCACAGCAACAATGATAGCGACGCATTGTGCGCACATGTCTAATGAGAGCGGAGGCCTTGTTGAGGCAGCTTGTTCACAAGGTACGCAGGAAAGGGCATCTGAGATTACTGTTCAAGGATCGTGGAACAATAGGGGAGTAATCAAGGGATCATCCATTACTCTTGGTGGCACAACCAGTGGTTCTTCTTCTTCGTCAGAGGAGAGGAGTGAACACACCCCTCAGTACGTGAATGAAAGCACAGGAACAATAAGCGCTCATGATCTAACGCTTCCTCTGCAAGGGAGGGGAGTCGTTGATAATCACGGTGTTATCCGTGCACATACACTCCATAGTGTCCGGCATCGTTCTGACGTACCGGTGGGTAACGACGCACCCGCTTTAGTCACGTCAATGTCCCTCACCCGTCTGAAGAATTATGCAGATCTATCATTCTCACACATAAACGCGGTGTGTTCTTTTGCGGCTGAAGAAAACCCCACCGGAAATTTTCCTGAACAGATCATTGAATCTTTGGGAGGCGAGAGCCACATTCATATCCCGACACTTCCTGAAAAGATTCCGGGGAGTTGGACCCGCCATGGGCATGTGTATGTAAAGACACTGCGGACATCATTAGAGGCCTTGGTACATGCCTCTGAGGCGGCGACCGATCCATGGCTCTCATCAACGGATGATACGATTGATCGTGGGGAAATTGTGGGAGAAAAGCCGAGTTTTCCCGGTGTGGTTGTGACTGATAGACTTTATGTGGATGTGGGGGAAGCAACGGATCTTACGACTCCTCTTGTGTCATCGGCGCACGTGATCCTTCATCGATCTGGCGCTAATACGCAGGATATTTCATCACGATTGGATGCTGCGTATGGTCTTGCTAAGGCACGTGAAGCGTCTATGAACATTCCTGGCCTTTCATCGGGCTCTGGTGCGATAACTGATTCTGCCGGTTCGGCACCTGCACGCGATGATGTTTATGAGGGACTACGAGCATCAGCCCTTGATCCGGAAGGTATGGCAATGCCTGCAGGGCCTGACTTTCATATTAGGGCTGATATTCGTGCAGGAAAGGGACTGGCGCTTTATCTCGGTAATCGCCTTGTGCGTATTGGTGACAACGTGGCGACTACCTACCCACAGATGGAATCAGGGTGTGGCGCGCTGAGCCTTCTCGTAGGGGCGCTAGATTTTCAAAGCGGTCTTATCGCGGCTGTTGAAGGGGGTGGCTTTCATACCCTCAACGATCAACGGCTGGGGAGTAATGCATCTCGGGATCCCACCAAACAAACAACGCTTTATGGGAATGACTTATTTTGCACAGTCTCAGAAGCGGGAGATGTGCAGGAAAAGTATCTGCACACATGGTTGGAGTCACAGGGTGTTTGGTCTCGAGAATGGCGGGTCATATCATCGCAACATCATCAGCGGGGAAATTTATTGGGGGCTGTTGATTCTTTAACAGTAAATGCTGAAAATAACGGAGGTTTTGCTGTTTCTTGGGAACAGAATATTGGTGGCCCTCCTTATGGGTACGACAATATCTACAAAGAGTGTCCCACTACCCCCAAGTCCGTCTTTGAGATTCATGGGCGTATGGGAATGACGTTTGCACGGGCGGTGAATTTGGGGATTGCCCTTTTGGGAACAGACTTCATCGCAGACATTAGGGCAACTTCTGCCCACGCACACATTCTTTTGAATGCACACAATGGCGGCAACCCTCGCCCCTATTACTTAAGCAAAGATGAAGTATGTTGGTATATGGGTGGGTGGCGCGCAGGCAGTGAAAGATATCGCTATACGCATAAGCGTCATTTAGGCACGGCGCAAACAGAGTTCTCATCATCATCGGGTCTTATTTTTCAGGCGGATAATGTGGGATTGGGTGGTGTTTGCGTTGGCCCACAGGTGCGCATTATTCATGATGAGCTAATGGCAATAGGTGGCGTAGGGTATATGAAAACACGCCAACCATTTGTGCGCTTGGACACACTATTTAACCCCTCAAGCCCTCTTGTGCTTACTCCTGCTCCAGGCGATGGTTCTCTTGTGCATCGGTTGCGCTACCCCCTTAAGATGGCCACTCCTCAAGTAAACTGGCCTTTTTATTACAAAGGAAAATTCTCTCACACACAACCCACCGGTGTTCCCTTGCTAATGGACCCCCACTTCTTGGGTCTTCTCACGGGAACAGCTATCAACCAAGCGGGGTTTCCTGGAATGCACCTTGTCTTTAATCATACAGATAGTCAAGCGAACCTCCTTGGTAGTAATGCCCATGGGTTGGTGGATGTCATTACGCGCCGGCTTCCTGAACTCAATGGTGATCCCCAGCTCTTAGGCGATGGGTCTGTAGATGAGGGTGCGGGTACACCAGATACCCTGGCCAGCGTATCTGGTAGTGATGTTTTAGCGACGGGCGCCGCGTTAAGCGCTTTATTGCGTCAGGGTGTACCGGAATTTTTCGACCAAGCGAGTGGTTGGTGGGTCTATGATGAAACGGTCCAGGCGTTGATTCCTGTGATTGCGACGGCGCCCCAGGCGACGGATCTTGGTTCTGGTCAGCGCGCAGCAGAGATTTTGGTTCCAGAAGGCAAAGGAAACCACCTTGCATTGATCCCTCAAAGAAAGGAATCACGGGCGTCTTTGCGTGCAATTCACACACGGGCTCCACGCACGCTTTTGGCTTCTGGCGCGGAGCTTATTGATGAATCCCAACGTGTTGTGTTCACACACGCGTCTGGCCATGGGAGGACGCGCTATGAGCGTGTGCACGTAAGCCACGTAGGCTCTCTCCATGAGACGACGGGTGCGTCTGGGCCTGTTGTAGCGGCTCTTGGTGACGAAGGGCGTGTGATGACCCATGGTCCTGTGGGATATGCGTCACGGGGTCCTGTGTTACTTGCTGGCGCGGGCGGGGTGTATTCATCTGCGACGGAAGATACGGATCAGGTGATGTCATATGGCAAGAAGCATCAATCATACACCAAGAGTGTCAAAACACAGGGCATACAGTTGTTGGATGGCACGCCTGGTTTGGTTGTTGCTGGTTCGGGGTCTGTTTTAGCGGGTGTTAGCTTAGCAGGTGGTACCTTGGGTCTTTTGTGTGACACCGCTGTGGTATCAGGTTCATCGCATAGGCATGAACATCAGGAGACGCAGGTCAAGAGAGGGGCTCTCCAGACGCGGGTTCGCACGCACAATGCTGGTTTTCATAGGCATCGTCCGGTTGGTGGTCGTGTGGTTGCGCTGGGCGCGGTAACCATTGATGATATTCATTCGCCGAATGCCCCCCGGGGCGTGGGGGTCAGTGCCGATGCGCTGGTGTCTGTGGGTTCGCGAGGGGTTCTTGCCACGGTGGATCGAGGTATTGATACACTGGATCATACGCTGAGGGCGCTTGGTCTTGGTGGTGGCGCTTCTGGATTTATGTCTTCTACGGTTCGTTCGCGGTTGTCCCGGTTACGTGGAGGCGTTGATCTTATCACTACCCGGATGGGTGATGGCACAGGTGTGATGTACCCGGTGGAATCTGCGCCTGTGATGATGCCTGTTTATGACAGTCATTATGATCGCCGTCATACGCGTCGTCGTGCGGGCTATGCGGTTAGCACAGCGGCGGGTCTTGCTGTTGGTCTGTTGACGCAGGGTCTGGGTGTGTCTGAAGGATTGGCAGGTATTCTGGGGACGTCAGGTTCGGTTTCATCGGGTATAGCCGGTGGTATTACGGCGGCGGCCTCAACCATTACGGCGAACAGTATTGGCAGCGGCAGTCTCGGTCAGGGTATTGGTTCGACGTTTGGTCGTGATGGTTTGCGGGGTATGGGTGTTGGTGCTTTATCGGCTGGTGTGTTGGATGGTTTGGGTGTTACGGGTCCTTCTGTTACGTTTGGTTCGCGTGTGCGCGCATCGGCTGTTAAGGTTCCTGTTACGACGGGTTTGGAGATAGGCATTGGTCGTCGTGATCCGGTTGAGGCGTTTCGTTCGGGTGTGACCGGTGGTGTTGTGGATGTGTTTGGTGGCACAGCTGCCCAGGCCATCGGGGGTGCGTATATCCCTGGAAGTGGTCAGAGTGGTCTTGGTTATGTCAGTCATAAACTTCTTCATGGGGCCTTAGGTGCGTCAGGTGGGGCGATTCTGGGTAGGGATGATCCTCTGCGGGGTGCTTTGTCCGGAGGGATTGGTGCGATTATTGGGGAAATGGTCATTGAGGCTACAGCTCCTGATCCAGTGGTTGAGGTGGGTCGTATTCGGGAAGAAATTCGCCGTGATAAGCCCTGGTTAAGTTCGGAACACGTGAGTCGTGAAGCCCTGAGGCGTTATGAATCCCAGGTTCGGTTTCATCGGGATGTGGCGCAGGTTCTTTCAACGTTAGGGGCGGGAGTGGGAGGAAATCCGGCAGTGGCATCGCAGATGTCAGCAAATGCGCTTGATAATAACTTTATTGTTACGACGCTGTTGGTGGCGGGTGGTCTGTGTACGTTGTATGAGACGTACGAGTCCTATCAACGGGCGGGTGTTTCCGGAGCCGCGACGACCCTGACGCAGGCGGCAGTATTAAGCCTATTGGGAGCGCAGGCTTTTAAAGGGGTCGTATGTGTTGGTGGGAAGGTATTTGCCCGGGTGGGTCCACAGCTTGTGGAACTGAGCCAGCCCGCCTTACGCTCCCTTGCCCAAAGTCCCGTGGGTCAGAAATTCTTTAAGTCAGGCGTTGAGGTTGTAGGAAGCACGGGAGATATGCGTTGGGCAACGACGGTGGCGCATTATATTCGTGATATGGAGGTACGATCAGGGTTTCGATTTATGCAACCCCAAAAAACAGCATTGGCAAATGCCCTGCGAACAGGTACGTTTAAGAAGTTAGATCCTGTTGCCAAACAAATGCACACCAATCAGTTTACGCGATCAACGAGAAATCGCTTGATTTCAGAATGGGAAAGCAATACAGGGCAAGTGTGGCCACGGCAAATGCGTTTGATCAAAGGAGAGATGAAAAACGTGAAAGTTGATGCTCACCACATCATTCCCCAACAAGTGGGCGGTCCCCACCAGTGGTGGAACATGAAACCTCTTGAGTTTGGACGACACCATCAAGGGGGCGTCCATGGAGCGAGAGCCCCTCTGAGAAGATTGCTAGACAAGGTAGAATAACAAATGGCGTATCAATATTTACGGCAATTTAAACCAGGGGGCAGTGGTGATAATGACAACTGGTTTATGTCAATTTCTTTTGAAGAAATTGAGGGTGCAGAAAGAGAAATGGGAATCACGTTTCCGCCGCAATTAAGAGAGTTTTACACAGAAATTGGCTTTGGTATGTTGCGCTCCCCGATCCTTCCACCAAAAGGTTATGAATTTTACAGTGCGAATGAGATTCTTCCACCTCGGGTGGTGGCGCGTTTTGCTAAGGCTATTATTGATCACAGGAAGACTCCTTTTGAGGAACCGATAGAGTATGAAGATCACTGGATCAATCATGACGCGCTTGATTTATTGATGCCTGGGGATTTACCCTTCTTTGAGATAGCTGATTCGTATCGGTTTCTGGTTATGAGACCTTTGTCAGAAAATGCGAACGCCATTTGGACCTCTAGCGGTATGAAGATTGAGGACTCCTTTGAACGCTTTATCTGGCGACTTTATCATGAAGACCCTGGTTATTATGATGATCTTATAGAAGACCACTACGGACTCCCTGATCACGACTGATCGAATCGCGGTTTGTGTGGCCCGCAGTCAGGGCGCGGTTGTCCCGGTTACGTGGAGGCGTTGATCTTATCACTACCCGGATGGGTGATGGCACAGGTGTGATGTACCCGGTGGAATCTGCGCCTGTGATGATGCCTGTTTATGACAGTCATTATGATCGCCGTCATACGCGTCGTCGTGCGGGCTATGCGGTTAGCACAGCGGCGGGTCTTGCTGTTGGTCTGTTGACGCAGGGGCTAGGTGTGTCTGAAGGGTTGGCAGGTATTCTGGGGACGTCAGGTTCGGTTTCATCGGGTATAGCCGGTGGTATTACGGCGGCGGCCTCAACCATTACAGCGAACAGTATTGGCAGCGGCAGTCTCGGTCAGGGTATTGGTTCGACGTTTGGTCGTGATGGCTTGCGGGGTATGGGTGTTGGTGCTTTATCGGCTGGTGTGTTGGATGGTTTGGGTGTTACGGGTCCTTCTGTTACGTTTGGTTCGCGTGTGCGCGCATCGGCTGTTAAGGTTCCTGTTACGACGGGTTTGGAGATAGGCATTGGTCGTCGTGATCCGGTTGAGGCGTTTCGTTCGGGTGTGACCGGTGGTGTTGTGGATGTGTTTGGTGGCACAGCTGCCCAGGCCATCGGGGGTGCGTATATCCCTGGAAGTGGTCAGAGTGGTCTTGGTTATGTCAGTCATAAACTTCTTCATGGGGCCTTAGGTGCGTCAGGTGGGGCGATTCTGGGTAGGGATGATCCTCTGCGGGGTGCTTTGTCCGGAGGGATTGGTGCGATTATTGGGGAAATGGTCATTGAGGCTACAGCTCCTGATCCAGTGGTTGAGGTGGGTCGTATTCGGGAAGAAATTCGCCGTGATAAGCCCTGGTTAAGTTCGGAACACGTGAGTCGTGAAGCCCTGAGGCGTTATGAATCCCAGGTTCGGTTTCATCGGGATGTGGCGCAGGTTCTTTCAACGTTAGGGGCGGGAGTGGGAGGAAATCCGGCAGTGGCATCGCAGATGTCAGCAAATGCGCTTGATAATAACTTTATTGTTACGACGCTGTTGGTGGCGGGTGGTCTGTGTACGTTGTATGAGACGTACGAGTCCTATCAACGGGCGGGTGTTTCCGGAGCCGCGACGACCCTGACGCAGGCGGCAGTATTAAGCCTATTGGGAGCGCAGGCTTTTAAAGGGGTCGTATGTGTTGGTGGGAAGGTATTTGCCCGGGTGGGTCCACAGCTTGTGGAACTGAGCCAGCCCGCCTTACGCTCCCTTGCCCAAAGTCCCGTGGGTCAGAAATTCTTTAAGTCAGGCGTTGAGCGAAATCTAAGAGAAGGTTACCAATTGCGGGTTGTCAAACTCATGGAAAGAGTTTCCCCTCGTATAAGGCCGCATGGAAATAGTGTTGCTTACCAAGGTGAAACACATGTATATCTGATTCGAGACGCCCGTACAGGGCACGTATTTAAAGTTGGAGAAAGTATGCGAGGTGTTAATGAACTGGGATTGTCGCATCGTGCTGAGGAACAGGTGAGGCGATTGTTAAGGAACCACAACCGTGAGACATTTTCTCATGTTAGAAAGATGTTTTCATCAAAAGCTGAAGCAAAGGCTTACGAAACCCAGTTGATCCAAACAATACGGCGGTTTGCGGGTAAGGATGCATTGCCTGGTAACAAGGGAGTTCATTAATGAAGAATGCGTTTGACCGTGTAATTGGATTTTCTGCAGTAGACATAACTCCAACGAAAATTAGCTTCCCCATTCCGATGCCGGGTGAAGTAATGGACAAACTTATTCGTCAGTCAGCGGTTATACCTAATGATAAATTTCTGTGGATTAGTGTCGTTTATCTATTTGGGGAATCTTCAGGAAATGTAATATTTCGGAAAATTGATAAAAAACACGGGGATTTACCTATTTCTGTTGGATTAAATTCGGCGATTTTATCCTTTTTAGACAAAAGAAATCCCATCCTCCTCCAAGACATATTTATGGTAGCCGCTTTGGAAGCACTGATAGCCGTGTGTAAAAAATACACGTTGGATGATAGGGCATTTGTGTCTGAGCGGGCAAAGTATGGGGATATTCCTGAAACTGTGGAAGCGTGTCAAAGAATTGACCGGTTGTTAATCAGCTAGGTCTTGTTCACAAATTATGCATTAACTGAAATGAATCCCAGGTTCGGTTTCATCGGGATGTGGCGCAGGTTCTTTCAACGTTAGGGGCGGGAGTGGGAGGAAATCCGGCAGTGGCATCGCGGATGTCAGCAAATGCGCTTGATAATAACTTTATTGTTACGACGCTGTTGGTGGCGGGTGGTCTGTGTACGTTGTATGAGACGTACGAGTCCTATCAACGGGCGGGTGTTTCCGGAGCCGCGACGACCCTGACGCAGGCGGCAGTATTAAGCCTATTGGGAGCGCAGGCTTTTAAAGGGGTCGTATGTGTTGGTGGGAAGGTATTTGCCCGGGTGGGTCCACAGCTTGTGGAACTGAGCCAGCCCGCCTTACTCTCCCTTGCCCAAAGTCCCGTGGGTCAGAAATTCTTTAAGTCAGGCGTGGAGCGAAATCTAAGAGAAGGTTACCAATTGCGGGTTGTCAAACTCATGGAAAGAGTTTCCCCTCGTATAAGGCCGCATGGAAATAGTGTTGCTTACCAAGGTGAAACACATGTATATCTGATTCGAGACGCCCGTACAGGGCACGTATTTAAAGTTGGAGAAAGTATGCGAGGTGTTAATGGATTAGGACAATCTATCAGGGCACAAGAACAAATCCGCACACTTATGAAAAGACACAACCTAAACCTGGTGTCGGAAATTAGAAAAAAATTCCCTGCTAAGATTGCAGCAAAGACTCATGAGACCCAGTTGATCCAAACAATACGGCGGTTTGCGGGTAAGGATGCGTTGCCTGGTAACAAAGGCGTTCACTAATGAAAAGTGAGAGCCGCTTGATTAATATTGGAGTTGTTGAAGAGGAGTCGACAAACTTGATCTATCCAGTTCCAATTTCTATAGATCAAGTTAAGTTAATGATAGATGAGTCCGAACTTGTACCGAATGATATATTTGAGTGGATAAGCCTTATACATGTTATTTCGAATACGTTACATCCTATCAAAATTGGGCGGATAAGCAAATCTTACAAGGATCTTCCAGTGACCACCTGGATATCTGCAGACATAGTACGGTTTACAAACTTCGAAAATCGTCAATTGCTCCAAGACATATTTATGGTAGCCGCTTTGGAAGCACTGATAGCCGTGTGTAAAAAATACACGTTGGATGATAGGGCATTTGTGTCTGAGCGGGCAAAGTATGGGGATATTCCTGAAACTGTGGAAGCGTGTCAAAGAATTGACCGGTTGTTAATCAGCTAGGTCTTGTTCACAAATTATGCATTAACTGAAATGAATCCCAGGTTCGGTTTCATCGGGATGTGGCGCAGGTTCTTTCAACGTTAGGGGCGGGAGTGGGAGGAAATCCGGCAGTGGCATCGCGGATGTCAGCAAATGCGCTTGATAATAACTTCGTGTTTACAGCGTTGGCGTTAGCTGGGACGGCCATGACTCTCTATGAGATTGCGGAGGCCGGATACCGCGAGGGCGCCACAGGTGCTGCCCGTGTGGCCGGTCAAGCGGCGGCGTTTGCACTGGTGGGTGGTGTAGCGGTTAAAGGTGTGGTGAAAATCGGCGGCAAACTTTATGCCGCTGTAGGTCCCCGCATGATCGAGCTTTCACGCCCCATGCTCCAACGTGTGATGGCAGGAGATTTAGGGGAAACGATTGGACGCACCATGGTGCGGGTGGGACACCCCCGTGGGGAGTTCCTTGGAAATGTCCACACCCAAGGCATGTCGTTTGAAGACTATGTCGGGCGCATGTTCCGTTCGCAAGACCGTTTGCCACCAAACTTTAAGACGTTTGACTTTTTCCATAGACCTACTGGTTCAGCGATTAGTGTAAAAACGATGGATACGTTAACTGCAGCGAAGCTTGCGAATCCACGACAAGTGTATTACTCATTAAAGAGAAATATCGATGCTGTAAGAGGATTCACACATTATAGGTTAAAGTCACCTGATTCAGGTGTGCGCAGAGTTCTGTCAGCAAGAGATGTAAGTAATCGAGTGGTATATTTGGGCATTCCTAAATTAACGCGTTCTGAGCAAATAGCCCAGATCCAAAGAGCAATGCGCTATGGGCGGGAACAAGGCGTTCAACTAAGGGTATTTAAATTAGAATGATTTTTAATTACTTTAAAAAGAAAGGGCCGCTTCTCAGAGCTGATATTGATGTTTCTGAAAAATTTATAATTATTCAAACAATGTCGTCATATGGTTTCAGTGTTACCGATCCTGAAGGCGTCTGCAGAACTATGAATACTACTGTGTCTGATAAAGAAGTAGTAAACGTGTTGATGGAGGCACTACAAAAAAGCCGAGAACTTAGTGCCAGTGAATATAATAAGATCGTGGCAGAAGAAAAGAACGGTGAAGCCAAAAAAGAATTGGAATCTTTAATCAAAAAGCTAGGGTATAAAGAAAAAAAAGAATACTACAAAGGCCTTCGCTCAATCTCAGTTGAAAAAGATAGATGTGAGTTACGTTTTATACCCTCTCATCAAGAAAATCTTTATGGATATGGACCAACTGCCGGTGGAGAAAAGGACTATGTTATTATTCCCGCTGACAGTTCGCCTGAAGAAATCGGCAAAGCACTTCGGCTAGCCATCAGCCGCTGCACATCAGTGTTCGATACTTAGAAAGAAGGATTTTACGAAGTCACGTCCTTGAACAACGGGAACTATATAGAATGCTTATTTAAGTATTTCTTATAAATACGAATCTGCAGGTATATATAAAATAAACACCAATTATTTGATACAACATAATTATGCTTTTATTTTTTTATTGCCAATCTTTTTCTTTTATAATACTTATTCCTCGCTCTTTCCATAGATTTCTACTATAGTCACCACGTCCCATCTCTTCCTCTAATGAGGACAGAGCCCCTAAAAGAACAAGCACTTCGTCTCTCAGCGCGTTATCTCTTTGAAGGTCTTGCCCCAGAGAAATAGACAACCGATCCAAGAGTCCAGACTTTTCAACTAATCCACCGATCTGAATCAAGGTACGTGTCCGTGCTTTGCGGAACTTGTGGTTATTACTCATGCGGTAGTTCTTTGCTTCGCTGCGTGCCAGCAGGCGCCTGTTTCGATGAGGTGTCTGGGCGTTTGGGGTTGAGCAGGGGTTTAGGAACGTTTATCGGAGGCGTTGTTGGTCATGACCCAGTGGCAGCTAGTGTTTGTGCGGGAACGATCCTTGCTTATAACGACATGGCCCATAGGGGTGTACCCAGTCGGGACGGCACCCGACTTGTCAGCGAGAGTGAGCGTGACGCTGAGGATGAAATGTTTATCAGACAATATCGTGAGCACTACCCGGAATCCAGCTACAAAGAAGCGCGCGCAGCGGCTCAGTGGGGGTCATCCTCTGAAGCAGAGCGTCAAGAGATCTTAGAAACTGCCCGCACCCTTGGCATTATTAACACCGTTGGTCATTACGTGGGAACCGCAGCCCTGACGGTGGGGTACGTGGAAGCTGGTCTTGCCGGGGCCCGCGCGGGGGCAACCCTTGGTGCGCAAGCAACCGCGTTCCTTGGGCCTGAGGCCGTTCCTGCTGGAATAGCCGCGGGAAGTTTTGTTGGTGGCCTCGGAGCTATGGCTGGCGTTCATGCCACGGTGCTGGCATTTGAGCATGCAATGACTGTCGCCCGCCCCGAGCTTCGCGCGCGTGCCGAAAGTCTCGTGGATGAATGGTCAGCGTATCGTGGTTATGATGCGGGGCACACATCGTTGGCCCGCAGGTTGTTGGCACCTGAGGTGATGGCGCTTCCGGGAACGGGCTTGGCGTTTGTCGGTGGTGGCTTTGCGACACGAAGCGTTCTTGGACGCGTGGGCGGTATGGATGGGCTTCGCGCAAGCCTGAGGACTCTTTACGAAACCGCCCGCGATCGCATGGTCAAACTCTGGGAGGTGGGAAGTGAAGTGCGGAGTCCTTACTGGACTGCCGAACTTCAACAACCTTACAATCCGAGAGCCTTCTTACGCTTGCTCGAGGAACGATACGGAGCTGAAAATGTAACTCCACACACTGTGTTGAGAGTTGGTGAACGTAACGCACATCTAGGAATCACCCAAACTCCCCATCCGGTTACAGGTATACCATTTGATATAAGAAGTTTTGCCGTGTTCGACAGCGTTATGGCATACGAAACTCGTGTGACAGATAGTTTAATGATTAGAAATAGAATCCCCCACATGAGAGAAGCCACTCTTAAGTTAAAACAATCTATTGAGCGGGGAGAAGTTTCTTCTTCAATTTTTAATGCTGATCAACTAAGAGCAATAGAGGCGAGAGCACCAAAAATTCCTGGGTACACTTGGCATCACAATCAAGAATTAGGTAGAATGCAATTGCTAAAAAAGGAGCCACATGATCTTACAGGTCATGCAGGTGGCATGGTTACATGGTTTAACTAGGATATTAAAAACATGGATAAATTAATGCTTCAGAAGGCACAAGAGGTAATCGAAATGGCGAAAACCAAACTTGAAGCTGGTCAGAACTATTTGCCTTACTTTGATAGCAATCTCAACATTGAAACGTATACGTATGTAACAGATTTCTGTGACTTTTTTGAAAGCAAACCAGAAGAAATGGATACAGCTTTGTTACCCATTTCTGACATAGGTAATGGAGATTATTTATGTCTTAAGACTTCGCAAGAGAATCTTCCTGTTTATTACTGGTGTCACGAGCTTTCAGACAACAACGAGTTTCTTGTTGTCGACAAGCTTGCCGATTTACCTGATAAGCTGGTGAATGAGGAAGAAGTATCACACCTTGAGTAGGGCAGTCAGCAAAATGAATCAAAACCTGAATTTTACTGATTGCAGTGGCAAAGCTGACTTGGCTGTAATTAAACAATTCCAAGAAAAAAACAAAGTCACACTTCCTTCAGCTTACGTTCAGCTTGTCACACGTTGTGATGCAGCGAGGTTGGAAAAAACAGATTTAGTTTTTTACGATGACAATAGGAAGCGTTATGTACAGGTTGGTATAGATGTTTTTCTCTCATGGAGTTCAGACTATAAATATTCGAAGCTTATTGATTACTATCATGCTCCCCCAGAGTTTTTCCCTAAAGGCCTCCTGGCCTTTGGTTTAGATGGAGGCGGAAATCTATTTTGTTTTGACTATAGAGAGAATCCATTGGAGTGTGATCCTCAAATCGTTTTTTGGAACCATGAGTTAGATAGTGTAAATATAATAGCTAAGAACTTTAATAGCTTCATAGCTTCGTTGATGTCTTTCGAAGAGGCCTTCGAAGCGTTTGGCAGGCATGAGAGTTAGCTTCACATTTTACCAATTCTCTATATCTGTTATGGGGATCCAGTGTTTGATTATACGGGGTTGGTTCGGGATATGCGTGCCGCTCGGGACATCTATGAAGAGGGGCAGATTGGGTTACTGGCAGACCGGCTAGACACCTGGAACACCGGGTTTGGTTTTGCGGCTCAGGGGGCGCGTTTGTGGGCGTATGGTCATGCGGCGTTGAGTGGGTTTTGTTTTTTGAATCTTCCCGGTGCTGTGGCAGGCATGGGTCTTGTATATGCGGGTGAAACAGTGGCAGGCGCGGTTTTAGCTCCTGTGATGGCAAGTGCTGAAACAGGTGTATCCTATGGGATACGAAGAATTGCACGGGAATATGGCTATAGCGCCTTTATGCAAGAGCGTGCTTCTCGTGAGCTTGCGCCTCGGACAATAGGGGCCATCGGTGGTCTCTTTGCGGCCCGAAGCATTCTTGGCCGTATAGGGGGCACTCCCGGGTTCATGAGTCGTACGCGAGAAACATTTTCTCCCATCTGGGATGTCAGGTCTACCCGTGGGGCTGGCACGTCTGCGGATGTTGCTGCAAGAAATTCTTTGCTACCCAATGAAGGTCGAGTAGGAACGTTCGCGGAATTGAATAGAATGTACGGTCGTAGAGGCGATAATCTGACAGCTAATCATGTGCCGCAATCAGCATTGATGGTTCAGCAAGGTGTGAGCCGTTCGGAGGGTTTTGCTATAATGATGGAACAACCACATCCTGGCATTGGTGGTCGCCATCGTCGCACGCATACTTATGGAAGATCCCCGCATACAAGTATTACCCCGAGACAGGCTCTGGCCAGAGATATTGTTGACTTGCGCCGTATATACATGGAAGATGGCGCATATACCGCAGGAATACAGCGCAGTCTTCTGGATTTAATACGCCGCAATCGAGAAGCCTTCCCAGAGGTATTTAGGAGAATGGATCAATGAGGGATAAGATAGAGCGACTAAAAGAGCTTTCCCTGTGTGGAAAACCAGAGGCTATTTTTGAATTTGAAAGAATTCTGGTTGAGCTAGGCAAGGATCAGAGAATTGAGATTTTAAAGGAGCTTTTCAGTGTTTTTGATGATCGATGCCAGGATACTAACATGCTGTATTCGCTCACGCATGTAGTCGAAAGATTTCCCGACGAGATTTACCTCAAGACTCTAGTTCTTGGAATTTGCGATATGGGCAGGTCAGACATGCGTTGGCTTAAGTTCTTATTTTACAGGATTTTAAATGACCCCCCAAGCTATAGTTCGTTTAAGAAGTTTGTCCGTGAGCCCGATCCAAGCCTCCTAACTTCTTTTCTTAACAAAATCAATCAAGAGTCGCCCGAACATCGACAGCAAGTTGAAGAGCTTAAACAAATTATTGGGTCAAAGTAACTTTTCCATGGAACAGCATTACCCTGGGATCACTAGACAGGTTACTCCTGGAGCAAGAGGCTCTTTTCCCGCCCACCCTCAAGTGGACTTGGGCTAACGTGGCATCACAGTGCCCAAGTAGAAGGATCTTGATGTGCGGATTGACCATCCGTTGATTCCCGAGGAATTAGTCACACAAAACCTTAGCGGGTTATAGTCTCCCCACCCGCGCGTAATAGGTGCGATAGGGGGAATGGCGGGTCACTTAGCCTTTAACAGTATGGTGGATCGTGAGGAACAGGCTGATGAGGTGTCTGTGGGTTCGCGAGGGGTTCTTGCCACGGTGGATCGAGGTATTGATACACTGGATCATACGCTGAGGGCGCTTGGTCTTGGTGGTGGCGCTTCTGGATTTATGTCTTCTACGGTTCGTTCGCGGTTGTCCCGGTTACGTGGAGGCGTTGATCTTATCACTACCCGGATGGGTGATGGCACAGGTGTGATGTACCCGGTGGAATCTGCGCCTGTGATGATGCCTGTTTATGACAGTCATTATGATCGCCGTCATACACGTCGTCGTGCGGGCTATGCGGTTAGCACAGCGGCGGGTCTTGCTGTTGGTCTGTTGACGCAGGGGCTGGGTGTGTCTGAAGGGTTGGCAGGTATTCTGGGGACGTCAGGTTCGGTTTCATCGGGTATAGCCGGTGGTATTACGGCGGCGGCCTCAACCATTACAGCGAACAGTATTGGCAGCGGCAGTCTCGGTCAGGGTATTGGTTCGACGTTTGGTCGTGATGGTTTACGGGGTATGGGTGTTGGTGCTTTATCGGCTGGTGTGTTGGATGGTTTGGGTGTTACGGGTCCTTCTGTTACGTTTGGTTCGCGTGTGCGCGCATCGGCTGTTAAGGTTCCTGTTACGACGGGTTTGGAGATAGGCATTGGTCGTCGTGATCCGGTTGAGGCGTTTCGTTCGGGTGTGACCGGTGGTGTTGTGGATGTGTTTGGTGGTCATCTTGCTTATGAAGTTGGTGAGATGGGCCTTGATCTTGGTGGGTCTACGCCGTTGCACGGAATGATTGGTGCTGGCATGGGGGCAATGACGTCTGGAGCAATGACCGCCCGTGACTGGCGCGAAGGGGCGCTCAGTGGTGCGATAGGGGGAATGGCGGGTCACTTAGCCTTTAACGGTATGGTGGATCGTGAGGAACAGGCTGATGAGGTGTCTGGGCGTTTGGGGTTGAGCAGGGGTTTAGGAACGTTTATCGGAGGCGTTGTTGGTCATGACCCAGTGGCAGCTAGTGTTTGTGCGGGAACGATCCTTGCTTATAACGACATGGCCCATAGGGGTGTTTTTGATAGCCAAGGACGATTGTTTGCCACCGAAGAAGATCGGGCGGCTGTGGAAGCGCGTGAATCCGAAGCGGGCATTGCCCATCTCCAAGAGCTGTTTGATGAGGGGCAGCTGCCCACTGTTGGGGACCTCTGGCGTGAGGAGGTTTCTGACCCTTATTATTATGGGGATCCAGTGTTTGATTATACGGGGTTGGTTCGGGATATGCGTGCCGCTCGGGACATCTATGAAGAGGGGCAGATTGGGTTACTGGCAGACCGGCTAGACACCTGGAACACCGGGTTTGGTTTTGCGGCTCAGGGGGCGCGTTTGTGGGCGTATGGTCATGCGGCGTTGAGTGGGTTTTGTTTTTTGAATCTTCCCGGTGCTGTGGCAGGCATGGGTCTTGTATATGCGGGTGAAACAGTGGCATGCGCGGTTTTAGCTCCTGTGATGGCAAGTGCTGAAACAGGTGTATCCTATGGGATACGAAGAATTGCACGGGAATATGGCTATAGCGCCTTTATGCAAGAGCGTGCTTCTCGTGAGCTTGCGCCTCGGACAATAGGGGCCATCGGTGGTCTCTTTGCGGCCCGAAGCATGGTACGTGGTATGGCCCGAGGTCTCACCCCACCCCCTGTGCGTGTCGTGCGCGACTACGGCATCGGCTACAAAGTGCCTGGAAGTGCTGATAACCGTGGTACTTACGCAAGTGAGCCCCAATACTGGAGTCCGATTACATTTGAACACAGAGGCGTAGCAACGCGGGTGTACCAGCGCAATGATTTGATTGATCCTCGCCTTGTAAACCCAAGGACGGGTGAGTCGAATCTTGTTTCTATGCAGCGCGGCCGAGCTCCACTTGGATCTGATGGAAAGCCACTGGAGATTCACCACATGACGCAGAGAGATTCAGGAGCACTTGCAGAAGTAACGTCTAGGTTCCATAATGAATTTGGTTCACAGCTCCATATAAATCCATCCTCAATACCAAGTGGGATAGATCGAGCGCAATTTAGAAGGTTTAGAGAAAATTATTGGATGCAACGTGCGAAAGATTTTGAATGACCAACATTAGGAATGTAACTGCTCGTTTGGTAGAGCTTTCTGGGCGAAACATCCTTGCCAATGCGAAAGTAACAGAAGGCCAAGTTAGAAACTTCGAAAGTCAGGTAGGGATTGAACTCCCCGATGACTATAAATATTTTTTAAAGGAAGTGGGAAGTGTAATTTATTCGACTCTGGAGCCTGCCATAATTAGTGATGAAAAGGTATACTACTCCTTAAAAAACATTATGAATGAAGGCCATCAAGTGGGGGTTCCTGAGTTATTGATCCCATTCTGTTGTGACAACGGAGATTATTACTGTTTTACGAAAGATGGGAAGGTGGTTTTTTGGTCTCATAACGGTTTAACGAGTGAGTCGTGGCCTAGCTTTGCTTCGTGGATTGAACAAGTTTGGATTGGGGAGTCTCTGGCAGACTGAAACACCCACACTACCCGGATGGGTGATGGCACAGGTGTGATGTACCCGGTGGAATCTGCGCCTGTGATGATGCCTGTTTATGACAGTCATTATGATCGCCGTCATACACGTCGTCGTGCGGGCTATGCGGTTAGCACAGCGGCGGGTCTTGCTGTTGGTCTGTTGACGCAGGGGCTGGGTGTGTCTGAAGGGTTGGCAGGTATTCTGGGGACGTCAGGTTCGGTTTCATCGGGTATAGCCGGTGGTATTACGGCGGCGGCCTCAACCATTACAGCGAACAGTATTGGCAGCGGCAGTCTCGGTCAGGGTATTGGTTCGACGTTTGGTCGTGATGGTTTACGGGGTATGGGTGTTGGTGCTTTATCGGCTGGTGTGTTGGATGGTTTGGGTGTTACGGGTCCTTCTGTTACGTTTGGTTCGCGTGTGCGCGCATCGGCTGTTAAGGTTCCTGTTACGACGGGTTTGGAGATAGGCATTGGTCGTCGTGATCCGGTTGAGGCGTTTCGTTCGGGTGTGACCGGTGGTGTTGTGGATGTGTTTGGTGGCACAGCTGCTGCCCACTGTTGGGGACCTCTGGCGTGAGGAAGTGTCTGCTGGGCATTATTACGGTGACCTCGTGGCTCTTAACGCTGTTGTCGTTGTGCCTCAACCACAGCCAGAGCCACCATATTGACAATGTCTTGAGCGTTAGCTCCTGCTGTCATGATGTGGGCAGGGCTACCAACCCCTAAAAGCACGGGGCCAACACTATCAGCGTCAGAAGCAAACTTTGCAACATTGTAGGCAATATTTGCGGCATCCATAGTGGGGCAAACAATAAGGTTTGCCTGTCCCTGCAAGGGTGATTCTGGCATTAGCCACGCCCGCACTTCGGCATCAAAAGCAGCTTCAGCCTGCATTTCACCGTCAATTTCAAGATCAGGCCAGCGATTACGCACAATTTTGCAGGCTTCTTGGAGTTTTCGAGCACTATTCAGGCGGCTAGATCCAAAATTTGAGTGGGATACAAGGGCAATTTTAGGGGTAACACCAAAGTGTTTTACATGATTGCTCGAGAGGTAAACGATATTTGCAAGCTGCTCTGCTGTGGGATCAGGGTTCACAAAAGCATCACAAATAAAAACAAGCCCCTTAGGTGACATCAGAATATTCAGTGAGGTAACAAAGTTTGGGTCTTTTTGGGCCCCAAGTGTATCCAGAACATCGACAAGATGGGGGCGATAAAGTCCGCTAGGCCCTACAATCACAGCATCAGCGTCCCCTTTTTTGACAAGCAAGCACCCAATAACCGTATGGTTGGTGCGAACAATAGTTTGCGCTGTGTCAGGCATGACACCCTTGCGTTGCATCAGGTGGTGATAGAGCTGCCAGTACTCACGGTAACGTGGGTCATCTTGCGGGTCGACCAGAGCAACATCGTTGCCCAGTGTATAGGTAAGATTCAATCGTTTAATGCGCGCCTCAACAACGGCGCGGCGTCCAATGATAATTGGCGTTGCAATATCTTCATCAAGAATGTACTGCACGGCACGCAAGACGCGGGGTTCTTCGCCCTCAGAAAGGACAACGCGTTTTGGTTGTGTTTTTGCTTGGGCAAAAATAGGGCGCATCACTTGGCCAGATTTTGAAATAAGCCCCAGCAGTTCCGCACGGTAAGCATCAAAATCATCAATAGGATCCGAGGCAACTCCCGAATCCATGGCTGCTTTTGCAACAGCTGGTGCAATGATCAGCATCAAACGGGGATCGAAGGGTTTTGGAATCAGGTAGTCCGGTCCGAATTGAAAATCCATGCCACCGTAGGCATCAGTAACAGCCTCGGTTGTGGGTTCTTTTGCAAGTTGAGCGATGGCATGTACAGCGGCAAGCTTCATAGCATTGTTAATTTCACAAGCCCCCACATCAAGTGTGCCACGAAATATGAAGGGAAAACATAAAACATTATTGACTTGATTGGGGTAATCAGAGCGTCCCGTTGCCACGATAGCATCCTTGCGAATGGCGTAAATGTCTTCGGGAAGGATCTCTGGTGTGGGGTTTGCAAGAGCTAAAATAAGAGGTCGGGCAGCCATGCCCGCAATCATGGAGGCTGTTACAACACCAGGCCCTGACAGTCCCAAGAATATATCAGCACCTATTAGGGCCTCTTTGATATCTTTTACCTTCGATAGGGTAGCATAGCAGGCCTTATGAGGAGGGATATTGTCACGTGTGGCTGCAACAACTCCTTGGCGATCACACATAATTATATTGTTCTTAGCAACGCCAAGCGTTACAAGCAAGTCCAGACATGCAATGGCAGCCGCACCTGCCCCGGAAACAACAAGCTTGACCGCCTCCAGTTCTTTACCTACAAGCGCGAGTGCGTTCATTATGGTAGCCGTTACAATGATTGCTGTTCCATGCTGATCGTCATGAAAAACAGGAATGCCCATCCGTTTTGTGAGTTCTTGTTCGATGTGAAAACATTCAGGGGCTTTGATATCCTCCAGATTGATTGCACCAAAAGTTGGCTCAAGTCTGGCAACTGTTTCAATAAATTTTTCGGGGTCTTTCTCGTCAATTTCAATGTCGTAGCAATCAATCCCTGCAAACTTTTTAAACAGAACGGCTTTGCCTTCCATCACAGGTTTGGACGCAAGAGCCCCAATATCACCAAGGCCTAAAACAGCTGTCCCATTGCTTATAACGGCAGCAAGGTTCCGTTTTGATGTATACTTGCGCGCCAGAGAGGGGTTCCGAACGATCTCCTGACATGCCGCTGCCACGCCTGGTGAGTAGGCAAGAGCAAGATCCTTCTGTGTGATCATGTGCTTTGTGGCAATTGTCCCAATTTTCCCAGGTGTTGGGAATTCATGATACGCAAGAGCCTCTGCGTAGAGCTTTTTATCCATAGATCTGAGGTTGCTCCTTGATGTGTGGTGCACATATGCATGCATACCAATACATGGTGCGGTCGAGAAGACTTGAACTTCCACGGGAGTTAATTCCCACAGCGACCTCAACGCTGCGCGTCTACCAATTCCGCCACGACCGCAAGAATTGCATAAATACAGAATTGTTTTATTATCATGGCACTGTAAAAGCAAGAAGATTTTATTGTGTCTTTCAAGCGACCTTTGATCGTGAAGCGCCATACGGCGTTGCAGCCCTATTTATCAACACTTCATGAGATGGAGGTGTGCGTCGATAATCTTGCGCACTTACGCGATAGTGTCCACCTGTGGTTGCTTGAACATGATCCTGTGATCACCTATGGGGCAATGACCGATGTTTCACGCGATCTTGTTGATGCAAAAGTTCCCTGCATCCCAACCAATCGGGGGGGGAAAGCAACATACCATGGTCCTGGCCAGCGGGTAGCCTATGTGATCATGCCGCTCGATGAGGTTGATTTGCGTGGGTATGTCAATCAACTTGAGGCATGGGTTATTCAGACACTTGCCACTTTTGCTATCACTGCTTTTCGCCACAGAGCCGGCAATGGTATCTGGGTAGCAGATTCGAAAGGAGGAAACCAGAATATCGCAAAGATTGCAGCCGTTGGTGTTCGCGTGCGTAGCCGGATAGCCTATCACGGGGTTTCTCTGAATGTGTGCCCGGACCTTGCTGTGTACAAGCAGTTTTACCCTTGTGGCCTTCTGCAACCTGTCACCAGCATGCAAGCTCTGGGTGTTTCTCCTGAAATGGTAGAGGTGGATAAGGCCCTACAGCACAACCTAAAGGATCTTTTTCAGCTGCGATAACTCATCATTGAGAAGGCTCCCATATTTTTTGGCGCTGAATCCGAAACAAACAGGTGCGCCATCTTTCTCGAGCACCGGACGCTTTACGAGAGCAGGTTTTTCAATAATGATGCGACACTTTTCAGCGTCAGAAAGAGAGGGAAAAGTATTTTTGAGGGGGCGATATGTAAAACTTGCCGTATTGACGGGCCAGTCACCAAAGGCTTCTTTCCAGCGCTCCAACCATTCAATCAAAAGAGGTGTTTGCGCGTAATCTATCAACGTAACCGGCGCTTTATGAAACGCAATAAATGCAAGCGCCTTTTGAACAGTTGAGCAGTGTCCAAGTCCGTAAAGTGTAAACATCGTTTCTTTTTCCTCCTGTGTTTCTTGAATACTCATAACGTACATTGATCAATATACCCATATACCTAGATAAAAATATTTTGTTCTCCTCTCGCGTTACAGGCAATCATCAAATATAATTCGCCGAACGATTGATCGATAATAGACAGATGACAGTGCTGGAAATTACGCCCATGGCTCTTGGAAAAATTATCCAAGAGGAGGAAACTGCAGGCGACCTCCTTCTCTTGGATGTGCGCGAACCTTGGGAATTTGCTATTACACATATTCCCGGTAGTATCAATATGCCGCTGGGTACTCTTTGCGATAACGCTTATCACCTACCCAAAAATCGCGCCATCATAACCATTTGTCATCATGGTGTGCGTAGTTTGAGGGCTTGCTTGATCCTACAGAAAGATGGTATTACAAGGGTGAAAAGCCTCCGTGGTGGGATCGATCTTTACACGCGCACCTGCGATGGGACACTAAAATTATATTGAGGAAACTTATGAAAAATACCCCGAATTCTTGGATAAGGAATGCCTGGAAAAAATCACTTCTTGCGGGATGTTGGACGTTACTGATCCCCTGCGTGTGTGCACAGAGTGATGAAAAAAAAGCCCTCGCTGTTGATAGCAAGCGTGTGGGTTCAGTGGCCCAGAGCGCCGCGCAATCTGCGAATACGCACTTCCTTCACATGTTGCAAAAGGGATTTTTCAGAGACCCAAAGGTTCAAGCAGCCCTCGAATCATATAAGGGCTCAAAATATGATATTGCAGCGGCGTGGTTTAGTAGCTTTATGCCCAATGTCTCTGTGAGTGGTCAAATCAGAGGATCAAAAAAAAATCCGAGACCATCACCTATCGATCATACTCGGTCGCATACCGGATCATTAAATATTTCCCAGAATATCTTCAACAGTGGGGCCTCTTACGCCCAAATGCGCAAGGCACAACTGACAACAGAAAAAAGTATTTATGACTTTCAAAATGCACAAAATGATTATGTGTTGCGCGCAGCAGGAGCATACATGGGGTACATAACAGCCAAGAGGGTTGTTGCTGTTAACCAGGCGAGTGTACGCGCGCTCTTAAAGCAATATGAATCCGTCAAGGTGCGAGCGGAGCTCGGTGACTCAACGCTGACGGATGTGGCCCAAGCAGAGGTGGCTTACGTGCAAGCGCAATCAAAACTTTTGAGTGCAGAGTCTAATTTTGCCACCGCTATTGAGGCTTACCAAGTGATCTTTGATGAGTTGCCACCGTCTGTCTTGCATAAGCCGTCCCTTGCAGAAAATTTGATTCCCTCTTCAGTGAAGGAAATGCAGATGAAATCTGAAAAGGAAAACCTCGAGTTGCGCGCGCAAAAAATACAAGCAGATTCAGCGCAGTATGATGTCACGGTGACGCGCGCAGCGTTATTGCCACGTGTAGATGCTGAAGCTTCTATCGGACATGCAGAAACCTCTTACACCAAGCTTCGTGGACGTCACCGTGCAACAACCACTGATACTGCTATTAAAGTGACCATTCCAATCATAAACAATGGTGGAACATCCTATATCCCCTCCCTGATGAAGGTTCAGCACATGGCATCGTCCCAGATGAATGCTTATCAAGCCAAGCGGGAAGAAGTACGTATCAAGGCGGTTCAAAACTGGAAAGAATTTATGGCTCTTCGTAAGATATTGGCCCATAATCAGTCCGAAGTGAAGGCTGCTAGCTTAAGTCTTGAGGGCGCTCGCGAGGAATTCAAGGTGGGCTCACGCACGATGCTTGAGGTTCTTGATTCAGAGGCTAAGTACCTACAGGCACAGGTACAGCTTGCCCAGAACGAACAAAAATACATGGCGCAATTTTTCATGGTTCTGGCGTTTAGCGGAACCCTTGATCCCAAAAACATTGGGCTTGATGCGGCAAAGCTCTCATAGAAATATTCTCCACCTACTTGCTTATACAGGATAGTTGTGTGTATTGTTTATTATAAGACTGAAATATTCTGATTAGTAAAGCGATGAGCAAACCAGCACACAAAAATGACGCATCAATGGATGATATCCTTGCGTCGATTCGTAGCATTATCTCTGATGATGTGAAGCAATCTGTGGGTGGCGCAAAGAATCAGGTAAAGTCATCCTCCCAATCCAAACAGACAGATCTTTCTAGCAAAGAAGGCCAGTTCGATGCTGATCAAAACTATCCTATGAAGGCCAATTCTCCTAAAGATGGTACCTTGGAGAGTCGGGCTGTAGAAAGCGATTCCTCTCCTGCACAAGAATATTTCCGTGATGAAGACATTTCTATGCAGGTGACACAGGCCATTCCTAATCAAAAGCGCTCTTTAGACGATAGCATTACTGATCGCATCCGGTCACGTATCCGTGCGGAGGTATCGCATGAAACCATACCAGCATCATCCATCGATTCCCTTGTGGATGATGCTATATCACCATTTTCTGGTGTTACGGAATTGTCTGAACCACAGGATTCCTCCTCTACTGCCGATACGCTGATGCGCCAGGATGCTATGCTTGATGCCAACCACGAAGCGTTGAATTTTCCTGAGCTTCTTTCTGATGAAACTGTGGAGCGCTCGCTGGAGGCCTTATCATCACTTGATACAGTTATGGGTGATCAGAAAACGAGCGCCTCCGACTCATCCCTTTCGCAAAAGACAGTGAAAACACTGGAAGACATCATGCAGGAGGCTTTGCGACCTCTGCTAAGGGAGTGGCTTGATCGCAACTTACCTGTCGTTGTTCGCAGTGTTGTTCGTGAGCAAATTGAAAAAATCTTGGCCTTACGGCAAAAGTAAACCATAGATAAAGCTATGGGCGTTTAGGGCAGGCACTTTATGGCGATAGACGTAAGTCAAAAACTCCAGCACCGTTGGCAAGAACTTGAATATTTTTTGCAAGAGACAACGTTGCCTTTTCAGACAATTCTTGATCACATTACGATCTTGCTAACAGAGTACTTCCAAGTTGATGCCTGTTCTTTGTATGCAGCAATTAATCGCAGTGTGGTGTTAGTTGCTTCTAAGGGCCTTTATCCAACATCAATTTATAGAACACGCCTGGATTTTGGATCTGGGATTATTGGCAATACCCTTTGCTCACGAAAACCAAAGTCACTGGCAAACATGCGAACAAGCTCCATATTTGTTTATTGTCCAGGAACAGGAGAGGAGCGCTATAGCTCTATGCTGAGTGTTCCGATTTTTTACAAGGCAGATGTTGTCGGTGTTGTTGCCCTTCAAACCAAAGATGAGCGTTTTTATACCCCGCGCGAAATTTGTGATCTTGAACACTATGCTGCCGCTATAGCCGGTTATCTGTTCACAGCCTATCCTTCTATTGCAGAAAGTGCGGCTATTCACAGTCATATCCCGGAAAAAGTCCCTGAAAACTTACGCTTAAATGGAAAAAGTAGCACCACAGGCTATGCAGAGGGTCATGCTCATATTCATCGTCCAACGGTAAATATTGAGCGATACTTTGCTGAAAACCCTACAGAAGAAAATCAAAAGCTCACAGCAGCCATTGCACACATGCTGGATGATCTTACGCGTACGACAAGCCAGGATGAGGAGCAATCCGAAACCCGCAATATTATTGAGAGTTTTAAACTAATGGCTTCCGATGAGGTTTGGCACAATCGTGTGCGCCGAGGAATTAACGAAGGGCTGAGTGCTCAAACGGCCTTGCAGCAAACTTATGTGCATTATGCCGGTGAAATCACAGCCTCCAAGAACCCCTATATGTTGGGCAGACTAAGCGATATTGATGATCTTACGAATCGCTTGATGAGCTATCTTGTTGATAATGCTCCGGATCCCACAGAAAAATTGTTGCGTGATGTTAATATTGGGGCCAGCAAAGATAGCCACTTAATTGTTGTGGCGACGCGCATTGGACCAATTGAGGTATTAGACTACTACCGCGCAGGGCTTGTAGGATTAATCCTTGAAGATGCCCAGGAAAACTCTCACGCGACGATTCTGGCAAAAAGCTTAAATGTTCCTGTAATATCTGGGGTAGTGCATGCCTGTGAGCGTATTCCCGTGCGTGCTGGTGTTTTGATGGACACAGAAAATAAGGTCATTTGGCTGAACCCTGATCAAGAGGCGTATGAAGATTTTCGCGTGCGTCGGATGCACTACGATCGTGCTTCAGCAATGTATGAGCAAATAAAATTAGCACCAGCAATTACCCAGGATGGTGTCTCTATTGATCTTGGTTTAAACGTAGCCCTTCATTCAGATTTAGACGATATCGCCATGAGCACGGGAGTGGGATTGTATCGTTCCGAGGTGCCTTTTCTTTTGCATAAGACCATCCCATCAGTTGAGGTTCAAGAAGCGCTCTACCGGGACCTATTTACCCGTGCAGCCGGTAAGGAAATCAATTTTCGCTTGATGGACATTGGGGGAGACAAAGGAATCGAGAATTTGATTTCTCATACAGAAGCAAATCCCAGTATGGGATGGCGAGCTATTCGCCTGGCTCTTGACATACCCTTACTCATGCGCGAGCAAGTGCGTGCTCTCATCCGTGCGGCAGAAGGGCGTGCGGTGACGATTCTTGCCCCGATGGTGGCAAATATTCATGAAATACAAGCAATAAAGCGTATTATTCGTCATGAGGTTTCTCTCATTGAAAAAAATAGTGTGTACCCGCAAACACAGCTCAAATTCGGTGTGATGGTTGAAATCCCATCGCTTTCTTGGCAGATTGAATCAGTCATTAAGGAGGTGGATGCTCTTTTTATTGGCAGCAATGATCTTTTTCAATTTTTTTATGCGTTCGATCGTTCGAATCACAATATTCATAAGCGCTATAGTGTTTTTGACACCGCATTTTTGAGTTTCATTCGTCATCATGTCTTCTGTGCAGAAAAATCCAATACTCCCTTAAGTGTATGCGGTGAAATGGCCGCAACACCTTTAGGGGCACTCACGTTGATGGGGTTAGGAGTTCGAAAACTGAGTGTTCCGCGAACGGTTCTGCCTGCCATTAAGCTGATGATTCGGTCTCTTGAGCTACAGCCATTTACGGGGTTCTTACATAAGTTACTTGCTAGTGATGATCCTAAGATTCAACTAAGTCTCCAATCTTATGCACGGGATCATGATATTATCATTTAGGCCTGTACAAGCTGCGATGAAAGCGTTTGTGTAACCAAAGCCACTGTGTGGGAGCCTGGCGTATCCATTGCTCACAGAGATTATTGAGCTTTTGTGTAATGGCGCGCACAGGTTCTGGCGTGTTTGAAAAGTCATGCGGCCAAATAACGGGAGAAAACGTAAGCGTGAATGTTCCGTCGGTGTTGCGTTGGCACATGAAGGGCAGAATCGGCCGGTTGTGTTTGTACGTTAGAAGCGCTGCACCAGGAGTTGCTTTTGCCTCTCTTTTCAAAAATGGTAGGGAAATACCAGCATTGTTTTTTTGATCGATGAGCATAAAAATAGATACATTATCGTTTAAAAGGCGCACAAGCTTTTGGCCGGCGTAGATGTTTTTTTCAACAATAACATCGGCAAAAGGCGCCTGGATATAGTGCACACATGTGTTTAAGACCCAATTGTTCGGAGGGCGGTGCACCATGGCTACTTTGGTGCGTGCATGGGCGTGAATATACGCCCCGGCAAGGCCCCAGTTCCCAATATGCGCGCCTGCAAAAATCCCAGCTCGTAGGCTGTTGTTGAATGCCTCCAAATGCTCATGACCTTTTACATGAAGATGTGTGTGGATAAGCTTGGAGTAACTATGTGTGTGGGCGTATTCGGCTAGAAGTGCCGCACAATGCCCCCACACCTCTGAGACAAATTGCGCCCGATTGTTTGTGGGAAACTGTGTCAAATGAAGGTTGCATTCGATGATGCGGGATGCGGGATGAATCTTACTTAAAAGCCATCCAATCCTCATCGCGATTTGCTGGGATACGCGCAAGGGAAGCACTCTAAAAAAAACATACATCCCCAAAAACCCTAAGATTTCAATGGGAAAAAGAATCCAGCTTTTCCACGTTTTCATATTTTTTCAGTGATTTCTTTGATAACTACTGCTCACTTTTACGCAGGAAGAGATTATTTTGCAATAACTATAGCCTGTCCCGCATAGACTGGATTTATCACGCCTGCCCAGTTGCACATCATTTTCCCCATTTGATTCGCAATTGGTGCTCCCTTAATCATAATCATCGGTGCAGCGGGAATCCAGGGAGCTGACACCGCGGGAATACAAGGCTGCGGTGTTAAAACACCCAGCGCAGCTGCTGTAGCAGCGGCCACAGCAGGATTTGCCAAGCTCGTACACATACCGAAGGGCAAAACATTCATGAGGGGTTTATGATCCATAATATTGGCAGCAGGATAATTATTTACCATTACCATATTCATGGGCAGCACAGATAGGGTCCCAGGTGCAGTGCCAAAACTGCACATGAGTTTTCCATTCATGCAATTCACACAGCCCATAAAAAAACCCTCCCTCTATAATTACTATGCCCGATAGTGGCGTCGAAACCAATACCCAATCGTAATAGTTGCCAAATCGAGCAAGGATTAACTCTTGTGCAGAGGAGGTGCCGTCGTATGATAGAAAAAAATTAATGAAAGAAAAATATGAGAACCTTCTTCACTATTCTATTGGTTATGCTTACAACATCGTGTGATGGGGGTGGATCTCAGATCGCAAACAAAAATCCAGAAGCAGCAACCCATCAAGGCAAAAAAACGAATCCATCCAAACGCCGAAGTGGGCGCAGTGTTATTATGGAAAACATACGCCAGTATCTTGATTTGCAAAGCACTCAAGAGGATATACGGGCTCTTGAGATCTCTGGTGGAATGAAACTCTATGGAGTTGTGTATAAAAAAGACTATTCTGGAGCACAAGAAGTACTCAAACAAGGTGTTGCGCGCGGATCCGCAGAAGCAGCATATTTGCTAGGAATTCTCTATAATAAAAAAGACTTCACTGGTGCAGACCGTGCCTTGTCTCAACAGTATTTTGAGAAAGCCTGCACGCAGGACCATGAAGCCGCATGCAGGGCCATCCGTACGCGCCAAGTCCGAAGAAAGTTTCAGGAAAAGAAAAAGAAAAATCCCAAAAACCTCAAAACAAAAGAGTTATCCTAGGCTGTAATGTTTTCAGGATCTATGACAAGGGTTCCTTCGGCCTGCGCAGAAACAAAGCATAAGCAATGTCAGCAAGTGTTTGAAGGTGTGCTGGTTTGATAGAAGGCGTAAAAGGGATGTTCACTTGTCGCTGTGTTTTTGGGAAAGTAGGTGGTGGCTGTTCGGATTGAAAAAGTGGCATTGTATGAGCGCATGTGGGGCATGTTATGGTTGCCATGTTTGAGACTATGGCCCCTATTGGTATGTGGAGTTTTGAGAACATGTGCGTTGCTCGCAAAGTATCGGCCTGAGAGAGAACATGCGGCGTCGTTACGAGGATTGCTGCATCAATTCCCAGAATTTTATGCATACTAATAGGAACATCGCCGGTTCCTGGGGGGAGGTCAACAATCAAAATATCGAGGGGTTTCCAGGAAACGCCATGCACGAGTTGTTGTAAGGCTTTATGAACCATGGGCCCTCGCCAGACAGCCGCGCTATCGGAAGAAATTGCATAGCCGAAAGAAGCACACACGAGTCCTTTATGATTCATTGTTTCTAATCTTTGGGTATGGGGTTTCTGCCCGCCGTCTTTGTGGATGAGTGTAGGAAGGGAGGGACCATAAATATCCGCATCGAGGATGCCGATTGTCAGATTTTTATCTGCCTGTTGGAGGGCTTTTCCAAGAAAAAAAGAAAGCGTAGACTTACCCACGCCTCCTTTGCCAGCCCCTACGGCAATAACCATGGTTTTCAGGAGAGAAGGAGGCCTTTTGGATTGGTGCTGTGCCTCATCATACGGGGATCGTGCCAGTGCCTGATGTTTTGTGGTCTCTTGCAGGCCCGATACATCAGAAACATAGTGCGTATGGACACGAATGGAGTAGGTGGCAAAGTCTTTTCGTAGTTCCTGTTGGATGCGGTTTGATGCCTCTGTAACAAAAGCCCTGGACATATTGGTTTGGGGAATCCACAGAATTGTAATGCGATTTTTCCGATGCGAAATGGCATCAACCACACGGGCATCCAAAAGGGTTAGTGATGTATGTGGAATTACAATATCGGCCAAAATGGTGGCAAGCTGGGCGTAGATATTTTCAAGGGTGTGCATAAATAGATAACAGGATTGATTGCCTTTTTGTTAAATTAATCCTATAAGATAATAAGTTTAGCATGATTGCAAGAATGAGATTCAAACAAATTCTCTCCTATGACCCATGGGGGGGCTCAGATGGTTCAGATAAAAATCCTCCTCAAGTGAATCCTACTCCACTATCTCGCCGCAAAAAGTCTGGTGGTGGTGGATCCGGTTTCCCTTCGTTGTCCAATATGCCCAATTTTTCACTCAATCCTCAGACGATCATGCTTTTGATCGTTGTGTTCTTGGGGTTCTGGGCTTTTAGCGGTATTTACCGCATCCAAGAGGGTGAGCAGGGGGTTATTCTGCGGTTTGGGCGGTGGTCTCAAACAATTTCACGTACGGGGTTGGGGTGGCATTTTCCGGCACCTATTGAACGGATCGCTATTAAAAAGATCACAGAAGTGAATCGCATTAATATCGGAGTTGCTAATATTTTTGGATCGCGTAATGAGTCGCAGGTCTTCATGTTGACGGGCGATGAAAACATTCTTGACGTGAATATGACCATTTTTTGGTACATTACAGATCTGAAGAAATTTTTGTTCCGTGCCGCTGATCCTGAACTCACTGTGCGTATTGCAGCAGAGAGTGCTGTGCGCGAGGTCATTGCTCAAACGTCTATGGAGCTTGCCCTGACAAAAGGTAAAAGCGAAATTGTTCTACGGGTTCAAAAACTTCTCCAGGCGATTGTTGATGAGTATCAAATCGGGGTTCAAATTTCTAAGGTTGATCTGCAAAAAGTTGATGCACCTGCTCCGGTTATTGATGCTTTTCGGGATGTGCAAAGTGCCCGTGCCGATCAGGAGCGCGTAATTAATGAGGCCACAGGCTATCGTGACTCTATTTTGCCGACGGCGCGCGGAGAAGCAGAGCGTATCATTCAAACAGCCCAGGCGGAGCGTGACCGTTTGATTGCACAATCTGAGGGTGAGGCAAAGAGGTTTCTTTCCCTTGTGAAGGAATACAAGTTAGCCCCTGCACTTACAAAGCGCCGTATGTATCTTGAAAAAATGGAGAGCGTCTTTGCGCACATGAATAAAATCCTTATTGATGACCGCTCAAAAGGTGTGATGCCGTACTTGCCCCTTCCTGGACTTGCGCCCCATAACTCACAAAAGGAATCTTCGCATGCAGAATCAACGTCTCATTAGCGTGGCTATCGCCGTATTTCTCCTGATTATCTGTGTATCGCAGAGTGTCTTTACCGTGCATGAAACTCGTAAGGCTATCGTTTTTCAATTTGGTGAACTCAAGCATATCTACAATGAACCTGGTCTTAAGTTTAAGCTCCCATTTATACAAGATGTTGTTTATTATGATCGGCGGTTACAGAATTATGCTATGCCAACCCTTGAGGTAACAGCCGGTGACCAAAAACGCATAGTTGTTGACTTATATGCACGTTATCTTATCGATAATGTCCGTTTATTTTATAAAACAATTGGCTCAGATGATCGCCAAGCAATTGAACAGCGCCTGTCGGCTGTTGTGGAGTCAAGCATGCGCATTGTTTTGGGGCAATACCCACTGGGCGCACTTTTGTCCACACAGCGAACACAAGTAATGAATCAAATTCACGATAGTGTGCGCAAATCCCTTCAGGAGTTAGGTGTTGTTGTGCATGATGTGCGCATCGTGAAAGCTGACCTTCCGAAAGAAAATAGCAATGCTGTGTATCGTCGCATGGAGAGTGACCGCATTCGAATTGCCAAGCGTATCCGTGCGGAAGGCGGTGAAAAGGCCCAGTTTATTAAAGCCCAGGCTGAGCGTGATCGTGTGATCATTTTGGCTGAGGCCCGTAAAAAAGCGGATATCTTTAACGGGGAAGGTCTTGCTAAAGCGTCAGCGATATATGCTACTGCCTTCAAAGAAGATCCTCAGTTTTTTGATTTTTATCGATCAATGAGTGCGTATGAAAAGGCATTATCTGGTGAGAATACAACCATGGTGATGTCTCCGAATCATCCATTTTTTAAACAGTTTAACGGCAGTGAAAGGTAACTAAGAATGTGTGTGAGCAAGAAAATTCTGCGTGGAATCAGGACAACAGTACGAGTGACTATCGTCGCTTTTTTGATGGCGCACTCTGAGGTCATAGCCAAAGTTCCATCCCGTGGGTTCTCAAAAATTATTGCACCCATTTTGCCCTCTGTGGTCAGCCTGTCTGTCACCATGAAGCCTGAGGCAAATAAAGATTTGGATGGGGTTCCTACGCAAATTCTCGAAGAGTTCGCACGCAAGCTCCCCCCTGGGTTTGCAGAAGATATTTTACGGCGTCAAGGACGTCAGGTTCCTCGGCGCACCCGTGAAGCGGGCGCACTCGGTTCAGGTTTTGTGATTGAGTATGATGCCACGAAGCAAGAAGCCTACATTGTGACCAACGACCACTTGGTGGAGTCGGTGAAGGATGTGAAAGTCTTGCTGAAAGATGAGCAAGAAAATGCCACAGAAATAAAAGCTGAGATTGTTGGGCGTGATCCTCGCACAGATATTGCCTTGATTAAAATTAAAACGAAAAAACCAATGAAACCCCTGGAATGGGCTGATTCTGAAGCCGCAAGTGTGGGTGATTGGGTCATTGCTATTGGGAATCCTTTTGGTCTTGGTAATACAGTAACTGTTGGTGTGATCTCTCACAAGGGACGCAGTATCCCCCATGCTGATTTCGTGGATGGATTCATTCAAACAGATGCGGCTGTCAACGTTGGCAATTCGGGTGGTGCTTTGTGTGATATACAGGGTAAGGTACTTGGCATTGTTGTTGGGCGGATTATCCCCGGGGTTGGCGATGGTGTAAGTTTTGCTATTCCTGCGCGCGTGGCACAAGAGACTATCGCGCAGTTGCGTAAGTATGGTCGCACGAGCCGTGGATGGATTGGGATTGGGATTCAAGCCGTCTCTGATGACATCGTCAAGGCTATGAAGCTAAAGGATGCCTCAGGAGCCCTAGTCGGCAATGTGACAACCGATGGCCCAGCGGACAAAGCGGGCGTTAAGCGCGGTGATATTATCTTGCAGGTTAATGATAAACCCGTTCGTGATTCACGGGAAGTTCCCCGTATCATTGGAAATATGAAGATTGGTTCAAATGTAACCCTCAAGGTTTTGCGTGATGGTAAGGAAATTGCCATGAAGCTCAAATTAGGGGAGTACGAAAAGGCTGAGAAAGAAGGCCGACTGGCTACGGAATCTGAGGCAGAGAAACCCTCAAAAGATTCTGCGGGGAAACATGAGGATTTAGGTCTTACATTTTCTGATATTTCAAAAGAAAATCGCAAGATTTTTAGTATTGCCCCCACAATGAAGGGGGTTCTGGTTGTGCGCGTCTCCGTTGACAGTGAGGCCTACGAAAAGGGCATTCGTGCAGGGGACGTACTAGAAAGCGTGAATATGAAGCGTGTAACTGATTTGAAGGGCCTGACGGCTGTATTGAAGTCTATTCATGATCGCAAGGAATCGGCAGTATTAGTCGCTCTTAACCGTCAAGGAAATGAGTTGCCTTTCATAACACTTACGGTTGATGGTGAAGAGAAAAAAGACTAGCAAAAATAGGTGTTGGTGGTTGCCCTTCCTATTAATCGCTGGCGGTAGGTGTGAAGATAATGCGCTCCATCGCTTGGCTGAGTGCGCGAACATGATCACGATCAGAAATGGTAATCTTTACCAAATTTTTCTTATGGGTAGAAATTTCTTTTTGCAGGTTTTCCATATCAGCATTGAAGTATTTCTCAGAGCCCTTGCGGGCGTTAAACTCGTAAAGATAGTTGGAAATATGGGCCATATTTTCAGGACGATAAATAAAGTTAATAAACCGATAGGCATTATCCACATGCGGTGCATTTTTGGGAATGGCCAGCACATCCATCCATATCGGAATACCCTCCTTGGGATACCGCAGGTCGATATTTATAGGTGATCCAGCCGTGATCATGTCACGCCGCATTTTGTGCGTCCCACTGAGTGTTGTTTGCGAGAAACAGAGAGAGCCAGACGCAAGATCTTGTAAGCTTTGCAAGAGTTCAAATTTTCGGATATAAGGACGAAGTTGTACAAAACGTTCAAAAGCTTTGTCGATGTCCTTTGTTTTGAGATACCGCATGATTTGTGGAAAAATATCAAGGGCTTCATCAGGAAATGATACCCCGCAAGTCGCCAACCGCTTAATGTTTTTTGGCTCATAGACAGCTGCATAAGAGTCCAAAGGAAGGTCTTTGAATGCAGCCATTTTTTCTGTGTTAAAAGCGAATATGATAACACCCCAGACATAGGGAATACCATATGTCAGATTCTTTTTTCCATCGGTAAGGAGGTGCACAATTTGGGAGTCCAGATCCTGTAAGAAAGGTAGTTTTGCCGTGTCAAGCTTCTGGTAAATACCGGCCTTCGCTTGTCGAGAGAAATAGGGCCAGGCAGAAGGAAACACGATATCGTATCCAGCAATTCCAAGAAGGAGCTTAGCTTCCAGTGTATCATTATTTTCAAAATTGTCATAAATAACGCGGATTCCGGTTTCACGCTCGAATTTTTTGATCAAATCAGGCGGGTAACTCTGGCTCCAGTTATATAAGTGAAGGGTGTTCTGATGTGGCTCTGAGCATCCCCCCAGAAGTGCCATCAATGCAGACAAAACAAAGATGATGGGGGTTTTCAAAGGGGGAAAAAATGTCTTCATGGCCTGATTATAACCTGTTTGATTGATTCGATACATGTTTTTTTACATTCACGCAAAGGTTTTGCTTGCGTATTGAATGGGAAGTGGTTAAAACAAACTGAATTGAAAACCTATTGCCGGAATGAAAACGTATACTTTAAAGCCATCTGAAATTAACAAAAAATGGCTCCTGATCGATGCAAAAGACTTGGTGCTAGGCCGCCTGGCCAGTATTGTTGCTCTTCGTTTGCGTGGCAAACACAAGCCTGAGTTTACGCCTCATATGGACTGTGGTGATAACATTATTGTAATTAATGCAGAAAAAATCCATGTTACAGGGAATAAGCGTGAAAATCGGTTATTCCACTGGCATACTGGACATCCAGGTGGTGTAAAGACCCGCACGGTAGCAGAGCGCCTTGATGGTCGCTTTCCCGAGCGTGTTATCCAAAAAGCTGTTGAGCGCATGATTACGCGCAACCCTCTTGGTCGTGAGCAAATGCGTAATCTGCGTATATATGCAGGTGATGTCCATCCTCATGAAGCACAAAACCCTGAGGTTATTGACCTTGCGGCTATGAACCCCAAAAATAAACGATAAAAGCAGAGATAGATTCTTATGGTAGAAAACCAACAAACACTTATCAAAGCAAAAGATGCGGCAGCTGAGACTCCTCGTAAAATTAAGCGTGATGCTTTAGGTCGTGTGTATGCGACAGGAAAACGCAAAAATGCTATTGCTCGTGTCTGGCTAAAGGCCGGTAAGGGGTCAATAACCGTTAATGGCCGCCCACTTGAGGCATATTTTGGCCGCAGCACCCTTCGCATGGTTGTTAACCAACCTTTTTCTCATATCGATCGGGTTGGAAGCTTTGATATTATGGCAACTGTCGTAGGTGGTGGTTTATCGGGTCAAGCCGGTGCGATACGTCACGGCATTAGCCGCGCACTGAACGATTTCGATTTGGCCTTTCGACCTGCCCTAAAGGTAAATGGATGTCTGACGCGTGATGCACGTGTTGTTGAGCGTAAAAAATATGGTCGCCACAAGGCCCGCCGCAGCACACAATTCTGTAAACGCTAATTTTCTTCTTGTCGCTTTCTCAAACAAAAGAGCCCCAATCACTTTTGCGGGCTCTTTTGTTTTGCAAGAATCAAGTTCATGGATAACAGAAAAATTGCTCCCAAGATGTGGGGTATTTCCGCTGTAAGAAAGAAGAAGGGGGTAAGAACGCAAGTTTGTCCTTTCGTTTGTGTTTGCGTTTTCTTTCTCTTTTTCATATCTCTCTATTTTCAGAAACTTGATTTTTAGGTTTTTTCGCAAAATCGATCTAGTGATAAATTAAATAGTTTTGCCTAAAAAACGCCACTATTTTTCACACAATAGTGCTCATTTGGGAATTCCCCACCTCAGAGCTATCCTTCGTAATGGTTGATCTGGAGAGGATATTTCTTGCTGTGTCTAGTGTCTGATGACGCAAATTTTGCGACGAATTGCCTGTGGATCCGCAAAAGAACAACAATCACTCTTGCGTTTATATTTGTGGAAGGACCGGCGTGACTGTTTTGGCGTGCGGCGAGGAACTCCTATCTACCAAAATTCACAACCCTGAAAAGCTATTATACGTGTCAGCAAAAAAGTGTTTGTTTGGAAAAACAAGACCTTATTGTCTTTGAATCACAAACATGATCCTCGCAAAGTCAAGAATCACCCCAACGTCACCTCTTTATAACTGAGGGTTTATACGTTAAATCGGAAAAGAATAACATCGCCATCGCACACTTTATAGGTCTTTCCTTCTTGGCGAAGTTTCCCTTGTGCTTTTGCTGTTGCTTCGTTTCCGCAGGCTACGTAGTCATCATAAGCCGTTACCTCCGCACAAATGAATCCCCGTTCAAAATCACTATGAATTACACCCGCAGCCTGAGGGGCCTGCGTTCCCTCTGCTATTGTCCATGCCCGGGTTTCTTTGGGCCCAGAGGTAAAGTAGGTAATTAAGCGCAGCAGAACGTATGCTTCCCGAATAACACGACTCAAACCTGTTTCGGTTAAATGCAGCGAATCCAAAAACTCACCTTGATCTTCGGGGGGTAGCTGTGAAACTTCGGCTTCAATTGCTGCTGAAATTGTGACGACACGGGCGTTTTCTGTCTTTGCTAATTTCTCTACCTGCTGAACATAAGCATTACCGGTAGAAGCGTCGTCCTCCTGCACATTACAAACGTACATGATTGGCTTTGCGGTTATGAGCTGAAGCATAGAAAACTCTTTGCGTTGATCAGAAGAAACCTGTAATTGACGGGCAGGGTTTCCCGCACTTAAGAGGTCCTTAACAGCGTAGAGTAATTCCAGTTGCGTCACCATCTGAGGATCTTTGGCACTTTTTATTTTTTTCTCAAGAGCAGGAATACGCTTTTCAACGCTCTCCAGATCGGCAAGCATTAACTCTGTATTAATGACCGCAATGTCGTCACAGGGATCAATTTTTCCAGAAACATGTGTGATATCATCATTGTCAAAGCATCGCACAACATGGATAATCGCATCTACTTCCCGAATGTGGCTAAGAAACTTATTTCCTAAACCCTCTCCCTGGCTTGCTCCCTTTACAAGACCGGCGATATCAACGAACTCTAGTGAGGTCGGTAGAATTGATTGAGATTTATTAATGATACCGAGTTTTTCCAAGCGGGGATCTGGAACAACGACACGCCCTACATTTGGTTCAATGGTACAGAAGGGAAAATTGGCCGCCTGAGCTTGGGCTGTTTGGGTCAGTGCATTAAAAAGTGTTGATTTTCCAACATTGGGTAAGCCAACAATTCCACACATTAATGCCATTTTTTCCTCCTATTTTTTGAGCGACTGTTGAAAACTATGTGTATCGTTGATAATCCACTCAGTGAGATGAGAAGCAAGGGTATCAAGCGCACTCCCAACACGATTGATTTCGGGTTTGGAAAAATTGCTGAGAACGTAGCTACTCACATGTGCAGAGTCCCCAGGGTGGTCGATCCCAAAACGGATACGCCAAAAATCCTCACCACAATGGGCCTTAAGGTCCTTAATGCCGTTATGCCCAGCACTTCCTCCCCCTTTTTTGAGTTGCATCTGTCCAAAAGGAAGGTCAAGCTCATCATGAATCACCAGAACATTATCCAAGCCAATAGTGTAATAATCCATACACTGTCGCACAGGTTTCCCCGAACAGTTCATGTACAACAGTGGTTTTAAAAGGAAAACACGAGCTCCATCAATGCGTGTTTCAGCAAGCAAAGAAGATTTCTTTGCTTTAAACTCAGTGACATTGAAGCATGCTGCAATCTCATCAAGTGCCATAAAGCCAACGTTATGGCGATGAAGAGCATACGTCGATCCGGGATTACCAAGCCCAACGATCAAAAAAGGTTCAGATGTTACAGGCATGGATTACCAAAGTTTCAGAACGTTGAAGTTGAACAACATTATGTCCTCTATGAAACAAAGGACCACAAAAAATCTATGAGCAATCATTTCACTGCAGAAACGGGTGGGAAGGCTTAGGCGTCTGTGGCGTCTTCTTCAGCTTCAGCGGCTGCTTCGGTTTCTGCCTTTACAGATGAAGGAACAACAATTGTCGCGAGTGTATTGTCACGCTCGGGATGCGCTATTTTCACACCCTTAGGGAGCACTAACGCATCAGTGTGCAGGCTGTGGCCGAGAGAAACCCCCGCTAGGTCCGCCTCAAGAGATTCAGGTATGGACCCGACAGGACACACAACCTCGATCTCATGAAGTATTGTGTTAAGCACTCCACCACGTTTTAGGCCCTCACACTTATCTTCATTGATAAGGTGAACGGGAATATGCACATGAATGGAATCAGATCCAGACACACGCATAAAATCAATATGAAGGGGGACATCTGTTACGGGATGGCGCTGAACATCACGTGGGATCACACGCTGTATTTTTCCACCAAAATTAAGCTCATACACATGCGTAAAAAATCGCAAAGTCTGAATTTCATGAAAGATAGCTTTAGGGCTTATCGTAGCCGCTACGGGTTTTTCTTTGCCACCATAAATCGACACAGGGAGCATTCCTGCACGCCGAGCTTCCCTTGCTGAACCAGTACCAACGCTTTCACGTACCGCGGCTTCAATTTTTACATTATCTCTCATCGTTTGCGCTCTTTTTCAATTTAAAAGTAGGTATCATTGCGGTCTTTATAGCTGACAATTTCTCATATGTTAATACAAAAATATACTTTTTCCCAAAAATCTTGACCTATCATCGTGTTTTTCTTCTTCAATTTGTACCCAAGAGTCATACGCAGGAGCTTGACAGCACCCTATTTTTTGGTTCATAAAGGAGCACATCGTGGGGTTGTAGCTCAGCTGGGAGAGCGCTACAATGGCATTGTAGAGGTCGTCGGTTCGATCCCGATCAGCTCCACCATGTTAGATCTTTTTTGGGAATTCTATATTCACGTGTTGCGATAAAGCGTTCTTAGTTATAGAGTGTAATTATTATTAGAGTCGTGATTTAATGTTCCTGAATTCTCTTTACTTGCGGATGATCTCTTTTATTTTTCTTGTGTGTGCCATTCTTGGATACAACTGGGAAGTTCTTCAGACGATTTTTCTACAGAATCCCATTCTCAATGGGACGATCGCACTGGTTGCAAGCATTGGTATTTTTCTTTCCTTTCGCTACGTACGTCAGTTCACCCCGGAGCTGAAGTGGCTGAAAAGCCTCACGGATGAAACTCCAACGCTTAAACTTCTTGGGAAAAAACCACGCTTGCTGTCTGGGCTTAAAGATCTTCTGGCGGATGAAGACAGCCCGATAACACGCACAGCTTTGACGGCCGTTCATGAAGCGGTGGAAGCGATTCTCGTGGAGCAACGTGAGATTGCGCGTTATATTATGGGGGTCACCATTTTTCTGGGGCTTCTTGGAACATTCTGGGGGCTTTCCATCACCTTACAGTCTGTATCAAACGTTGTTGTTGCTATGCCTACGGATGCTAACCTGGGTGGGGATTTCCTCGCTACGCTTAAGGCCGGTCTTGAAAGTCCTCTGAGCGGCATGGGAATTGCCTTTAGTTCCTCTCTGATTGGACTTTTTTCGTCACTCGTTCTTGGTTTTCTTGAGCTTCACACGCATCAAGCCCGCACCCGTTTTCTCGAACATATAGGCGCATGGATGAACACAAACTGCATTCCTTCGGATGAAAAGTTACGCACGACGTCTGCCGAATCACCGCAGCTTTTACACGCGCTCCTCACCCTTACATCTGAAAACTTTGAAAGCATTGTAAAAGCATTTACTACGCAACACAATCAACAGCAAATCTTGACACATGCGGTAGAGCGTCTGAATGATAGCTTGGCGCGGGTGGTTGATCAGCGTTATGCGGAACATGATGTGTTGTTAAAGGTTGCAGAAAACATTCTTTCCTTACAGGACTCTACAACGGAATTCAAAGAAGCCATTCGCACGCATAATTTTGGTGTGGATAATGCGACCGCTGCTCATATTCGTAGCTTGGAACAAAGTGCCCGCCAGCTTGTCGAGACAACAGCTCAAGGCAATGAGGCCCTTACCAGAGACATACGCAGCGAAATTCGCATCCTTAGTAGAACCCTTGCAACGATTGCCAATCATGAACTGGCGGAAGAGGCGACTGTCTCGTCCCAGGCTTCTGTTAAGACCACTGGTGTGCGCAAAAAAATGGCCTAGTGTAATCGAGCACAGGTCGAGTGCCGATATGTGGGCTTTGAAGAACTTTTATTTACGAAAAACTTCTATAAAGATTCTCATAATAAGCAGAAAATGTTTTCTTATGTGTCCCTGTTATTAGTCAGTACACCTATGGTTTTAGACAGGCTTTCAAATATTTTCCCGTGAAGCTTTTGTCACACATGGCTACATTCTCGGGGGTATCTGCAATGACCAATTGCCCTCCACCGTCACCTCCTTCTGGACCAATATCAATGATCCAATCTGCAGTTTTGATGACATCCAAATTGTGTTCAATCACAACAACTGTGTTTCCTTGATCAACAAGGGTATGCAGAACCTCGAGCAGCTTTCGAATATCATCAAAATGCAAACCGGTTGTTGGCTCATCAAGAATATATAACGTGCGGCCTGTGGCCCGCTTGCTTAACTCTTTGGATAGTTTGATACGCTGTGCTTCACCACCGGAGAGCGTTGTTGCCCGTTGCCCAATGTGCATGTAGCCCAGACCTACTTTTTGTAAAGTTACCAGGCGGTTTGCAATGGTTGGAATAGCCGCAAAAAAGTCAGCTCCTTCATCGACCGTCATATCAAGAACATCGGCAATGGATTTATTTTTATAGCGTACTTCTAAGGTTTCTCGATTGTAACGGTGTCCTTTGCACTGGTCACATGTCACGTATACATCAGCAAGAAAATGCATTTCTATCTTGATGACCCCGTCGCCTTGACAAGCTTCGCAGCGCCCCCCTTTCACATTGAAAGAAAAGCGTCCTGCTTTATAGCCACGAACTTTTGCTTCAGGAAGCCCTGTAAACCAGTCGCGAATAGGTCCAAAGACACCTGTATAGGTAGCCGGGTTTGATCGTGGTGTGCGTCCGATCGGTGACTGATCGATGTCGATAATCTTATCAATAAAACTCACGCCCTCTAGAGACTCATGTGCCCCAGGGGTATCAGTTGCTCCATTGATCTTCCGGGCAAGGGCTTTATACAGGGTTTCAATGACAAGGCTCGATTTTCCACCTCCCGATACACCTGTAACACAGGTAAAAGTTCCCAAAGGGAAGTCCACAGTGAGATTGCGTAAGTTATTCGTGGTCGCGTTTCTAATGGTGATATTTTTCCCTATTCCCTTGCGTCGCTCTGTTGGCACTGCTATCTTTTCTTTTCCGGAAAGATAGGCAGCCGTAATGCCTTTGTTGTTTTTGATAACCTCATCAGGGTGACCAGCATCAACAACTTGCCCCCCAAGACTTCCTGCGCCAGGTCCCATGTCAATCAGGTAATCTGCCATACGCATTGCATCCTCATCATGCTCTACCACAATGACAGTGTTTCCAAGATCACGCAGGTGTTTGAGCGTTTCTAAGAGACGATCGTTATCACGCTGATGAAGGCCAATTGATGGCTCATCAAGAACATACATAACACCTGTCAAGCCCGAGCCAATTTGGGATGCCAGACGGATACGCTGGGACTCTCCTCCTGAGAGCGTTCCTGAGGTACGATTGAGTGTGAGATAGTTTAACCCCACACGCGAAAGAAAAAATAGTCGCTCGTGTATTTCCTTGATGAGGCGATCAGCAATAGATTGCTCTTGTGTCGTAAGAAGACCTGGTAATTCTTGAAACCAGGATAAGGCTTCAGAAATAGAAAGTTGGCAGATTTCCCCAATGTGTTTGCTCGTAATTTTGACAGCACGGGCCATTTCATTGACACGCATGCCATGGCAGTCAAGGCAGGGTTTTTGGCTTTGATACACAGAGAGCTCTTCTTTCATTTTGTCATCACCATTTTCGTAACGGCGCTGCAGGTTGGGAATCACGCCCTCAAAGGCTTTATTACTGCGGTATGTGTTGCTGCTATCCTCGAGCGCCATAGGAATTTTTTCCCCTTTCGATCCATATAAAACGATGTCTTTGATTGTTTGGGAAAGCTCTTCATAGGGGGTATCAAAAGGGATTTTATAGTGATTGAGTACAGCGCCTAATACCTGATGGTAGTAAAAACGAAAGCTCGTATTCCAGGGTTTGATGGCACCGTCGATAAGGGGTCTATGGGGATCAGGGATAATGCGCCCTGGATCAAAGTCTACCTTAATGCCAAGACCACCACATGTAGAGCAAGCACCGTATGGGCTGTTAAACGAGAAGAGTCTTGGTTCAAGTTCATCAATAACAAACCCAGATTCAGGACAGCTATAGCGTGACGAAAACAACGTTATATTATCATCGCCAATTGTTAGAATCTCTGCAAGTCCGTCACTTAAATGAAGCGCGGTTTCAATTCCTTGTGCTAAGCGAGTCCCAAGATCAGGGCGCACGACCAGACGATCAATTACCACGCGAATGGTGTGCTTAAGCTTTTTGTCGAGTGCTGGCGTTTCATCGATATCATACAAAACACCATTGATATGAAGGCGCTGAAATCCCTTTTTACGCAGATCATCAATATCTTTCTTATACTCACCCTTGCGTCCACGCACAATGGGAGCGAGCAGAAGTATTTTTGTCCCCTCTTCTAAGAGAAGGATCCGGTCAACCATTTGCGATACAGTTTGGCTAAAAATTGGCTTACCCGTTGCTGGAGAGTAGGGAACACCAATGCGCGCAAATAATACGCGTAAGTAGTCATAAATCTCTGTGATTGTTCCTACCGTTGACCGAGGATTTTTAGACGTTGTTTTCTGTTCAATAGAAATTGCAGGAGACAAGCCATCAATACTGTCTACATCTGGTTTTTGCATCATGTTCAAAAATTGTCGTGCGTAAGCGGAGAGACTCTCCACATAGCGCCGTTGTCCTTCAGCATATAATGTATCAAAAGCAAGTGACGATTTCCCCGAACCACTCGGTCCTGTAATAACAACGAGTTTGTTCCGAGGAATGGTAACCGTTATATTTTTAAGGTTATGCTCCCTAGCTCCTGCGATGTGTATCGTTTCATTCACCATGATTATTCCTGTACATGCTTAGCCTTTGTACAATCTCTTGCTGCATTAGGCAAGTTTCCCAGGTGGACTTCTTGCCAAGGGTTATTACACGTGTGCAGAAGCGATAGACACAATCATAGGAAAGTTAGGCTATCAGGAGGAAAATTTTCTTGGGACAAAGAGTGGTATAGTATGGATTCTTGTTTGATAATGTATCATTGTGCATGGGTATGGAATAATCATTAGGAATCAGTTAAATGAACCTTCTTTTTGCTTCGGCAAACGAGCACAAACTAGGAGAGTATAGGGAACTTTTAAGTCCTTCTGGTATCAGGGTACACTCAGCGCAAAGATTTAAACCCCAAGCAACCATTGAGTCGGGAGAGACGTTCACCGAGAATGCCATTATTAAGGCCACAACCCTTGGAGAACATTCAAAAAAACCTACTTTTGCAGATGATAGTGGTCTTGTTATCCCTCTCTTCCCACATGTTGCAGGGGTTCATTCATCACGTTATGCCATTAGCAATGGGGGTTTCCCCAAAGTTTTTTCTGTCATGCATGCAGAATTAGGGTCTGATGTGGTGCCAGCATTTTTTGAGTGTGTCATTGCGTACCATGACTCTTCTAGCAATGTGACACGAACATTTTGTGGGCGTGTAGATGGGCATGTTACATTTCCGGCTCGTGGAAAAGATGGGTTTGGCTATGATGCTATTTTTATTCCGCTAGGATATGCAGAGACATTTGCAGAACTCGGTGCCACTATTAAACGACTGATAAGCCACCGTGCGCGGGCATGCAGTATTTTTAGTGACTATATGAAGGCACTTGGGGCGTGATAGATCCTCTTGCGCTTTATATCCATTGGCCATTTTGCAAGTCGAAATGCCCGTATTGCGATTTTAACAGCCATGTGAGTGCACATATTGATGTGCTGCGATGGGAAAATGCCTATCGAAAAAGTATTGGCTATTGGGGTTCTATTCTGCCTCGGCGCACCATAACATCTATTTTTTTTGGTGGAGGAACACCATCCTTAATGCCACCGGACTTAGTGGGTAAAATTCTTGCGATGGTTCGGGAGACCTGGCATGTATTACCAGAGTGTGAAATAACACTGGAAGCCAATCCTACATCTTCTGAAAACAAGTCTTTTGAGGCTTTTTCTGCGTCTGGCGTTAATCGGGTGTCAGTCGGAATTCAGTCCTTGCGCGCCGAGCGCTTACAGTTTTTGGGTCGCGAACATTCATCAGCGGAGGCTTTGCAGGCCTTATCCTATGCGCGAAGGCACTTTCATCGCTATTCGTTTGATTTGATTTATGCGCAGCCCAATCAATCCATCGAAAACTGGGAAGAAGAACTCACCGAAGCCATGATGCACGCGAATGGCCATGTGTCCCTCTATCAACTAACAATCGAAGAAAAAACAGCTTTTTTTACAAAACACCAAAGGGGCGATTTTATCATGCCTTCTGATGATGTGGCAGCGAAACTGTATGCATGTACAGGACGTATTATGGCAGCGCATGGGTATAAATCTTACGAAATATCCAACTACGCTAAACCAGGCCATGAAAGTCGCCATAATTTGACCTATTGGAAATATAAGGATTATCTAGGGATTGGACCAGGAGCACACTCACGCATACAACGCGATAGCAACAAATATGAGGTATACATGTGTAAGGCCCCAGATGTATGGCTACGCGCCGTGGAGGGCCATGGGTCTGGTGTAAAGACGGAATCTGTGATTACTTCTGAAACCGCATTTAACGAGTGCATTCTCATGGGGCTTCGCTTACAAGAAGGCCTTAGTGTGACTTACCTTGCGTCCTTATCTCAACAGTTATGTGAGAGGCTTTTTGCCCACCTTAAGAATCATTGGTTACTGGAGGATGGATATCTTGAACACAGAAACCAGTTTCTACGCATCCCTGAAAAGTATCGTATTGTAACGAACCGTATTACGCGTTATGTGTGCGAGCTTCTTTAGCCGGTTGGCTAATGCGTGTTGCCAAAATGCATATTAATACGCACACGAAACTCATCAACGCGTTCGACCTTATGAAGCTTATTTTTAATTTTGCTTCTCAATGAGTTTCCACTCCCACTATTTGTTTCTGAATGGTGCAGGCCAAACTTAGGGTTATACTCTGCTTCAACATTAAAGCGTGGTGTCAAGGTTACTTGCACACCCACACTGGGGCCATAATGAAGAGCTTCTTTGGTAGCTTGATGAAACATCCCGGATGAATTGCTTGTTGCTGTGCTCTTATCAAAGTCAAAGCGCATAAAAAGAGAAGTAGAGTCACGGCCATTAATACGCAAAAGTTTACGAATGCTCGATGTACCATAAAGAGGTGTTTGAAACTTCAATGAAGCACGAGGTAAAGCCGCTGTGGCCCGTCGCCCCACACCAAGCATAAATGTGCTTCCCTGATTTCCTGTGTTGGGGGAACTATTCCATGTAGGTCGTATTGTGAAACTTACATTTTCGAATGTCTGCTGATGAAGATTCTGCGCACTAAGTGTAGGTGTGGTGGCTTTTGTTGCCAGATAAGTACTGTGAGCACCATGAGGTAGGGTCTTTGTATCAAAGTTTTTGGCAGCACACGCTAGGCTTATTCCCCACATACACACAATAGTTTTTAGAATAATGGGCTTTACCCGTATCATCTGCCTGTTTCCCCCTTTTGTTATTAAACCCTAGCATGAATATACAAATAATAAATAAAAATTAGATTAAATTTGCGTTAATACTGGATAGTTGATGAGAAGCAGATTTCCGTATGATGTTGCATAAAAAAGCCCGTGTTTGTAACACGGGCTTTTTGGTTAAAAGAGTGAGCCATTCCTTTCAGAACGTGAAAATTATCAAGCCTTTGTGGTTTTTGCTCCTGCCTCTTCAACTTTTTTGCTCAATGCTTTAACGGCAACAAGCCATAGAAGCGCGATTGTAATAAAAACACCACAGGCAATCGGCGCAATGGTAAAGGCTTCTTTTGTGCCATATAGCATCAAAAGTGTGGATTGCACGAAGGCACCACCACTTTTTCCTGCACGCCCACCAATAACGTCTACCGCCGCTTTACCCTTGCTTTGCAGTTCGGCATTTAAAGGAATATAAGCCATTTCCTTGGTTGGATCAAACAGCGTATACTTGATTGATTTAGCCATAACAATCACAGCAAACCCAAGAGCTGTCGCAGCAACGATGGCATTGCGGGTAGCCCCTTCATTAAGGATTGTCGACAAGAACGCACCCATGTCTGACTTCAACAGGATAAATGCGAAAAATAGCGCACCACCCAAAAGCATAAACAATGGTGTGATCGACGCAGCTGTACGCCATGAAAAACGGCGCAAAATCGCTGAACCAATAAACCAACCAAACAAAATTGTGATCAGCCCATTGATGAATGAGAAGCGTCCCATAAATGCAGCATATGCAGCCTTAGGATCCACTTCATTACTGACGAAAAGCCTAATCTGGTCCTTCCATTGTACCTCAGCTAAGTTAATCGTGATACCGTAGGCCATGATAAGAAGCGCAATTAGTCCAAGTTCTGGGGAGCTGAAAATAATTTTTGCGCTTTCTGCTAATGTCGGCTTTTCTTTCTTCTTCTTAACCGTCACTTCTGTGGCATCGAAGAACTGTGGGTCTGTTAGTACAGATGTGTGCATCCAGCGATAAAGATACATGGAAACAAGACCAAAAAATACGACAGCACCCATAAAGAACTTAACAATCACCTCAAAGGGATCGTTTATTTCTGGGAAAAGACTAGCAATAAGCTGCGGATTGTTGGACTGCACGAGCAGCTCACCTGAAATCATAAGGGCTACGTTTCCTAACACAACAAATAGTCCATAAAAACGCTTTGCTTCCCGGATCCGTGTTGTTTGGTTAGCAAATTGCCAGAAAAGCAAGGCTACCATTGAGCTTCCCCAAATTTCCGCCATAATATAGAAAGATGAATATCCCCAGTTACCCGCAACATCGATTAGCCCACTGAGGAATGGATAGGCAGCATGCCAGCCTTCGAGAGTTTCCGCGGAGGCCTGAAGAGCGTGAGCGTTCGGGTGAATGAAAAAGCCATAGGCGCCAAAGTACACAAGAAATGCTGTGACAAGCGTATAAAAAACACCCTCACGTGTCATTGCATTGCTCAGCTTTGCATACAAAATAACAAATAAGATAGCCGTTGGTGTAACACCCCATAGTTTCAAAAACGGGATAGTTCCCGCGCCACTGGCATTAACAATGATGGAGTCCTTCAAATCACGAAGAATCGTGTAATTGAAGAGAAGGCAAAACAAAATCAATCCCATGGGAAGAAATTTCTTGAGCTCATGGCCGTGAATTGGCCACAAAACAGACCGTAGTTTGCCAAATTCTGGCGTGTTATCCGAAGGCTTAGTAGACATGAATCGGGTTCGTATCCTCTCTTGTGTTAATAGATCATAATAATATTCGGGTTGTGCCATTCAGCACAAATCCCCACATGCTTATACACGAATATTTCAACGAAGGTAAATAGTTTTTTTGAATCTGTTTAGGGTTACACGGTGCGAAGAACAAAAACTCTCAGGGGCGCAGACCCTCTGAGAGTTCTTCACTGTCATGCATTTTTTATTCAGTGCAGCATTAGTTTGATGCAACGGCCTTTATGGAAATCGTATGGATAGGTTTGGCGGGGTTTTCATCAGATGGTTCGCGCAATACATACCCGCGCCCCCAAACGGTCTCAATATAGTCATCGCGCCCCAATACATCAGAGAGTTTTTTGCGCAATTTACAAATGAAAACATCAATGATTTTGAACTCAGGTTCTTCCATGCCTCCGTAAAGATGGTTCAGAAAAACCTCTTTGGAGAGCGTTGAGCCTCGCCGAATAGCCAGAAGTTCCAGAATAGCATACTCACGTCCGGTGAGACGCAGTGTTGTTCCATCAACTTCTGCTAACTTTGTTGTGAGATCCACCGTCAAGCGTCCAATCTTAATTTGAGAGTTGGCATGTCCTTTTGAGCGGCGAATAATAGCGCGCACACGGGCAATAAGCTCTTGGGCGTTGAATGGTTTTGTCAAATAATCGTCGGCGCCAAAGCCTAATCCTTTTGTCTTATCATCAATTTCGTTAAGACCCGATAGAATGAGTACAGGAGTTGATACTTGGGCAGAGCGCATCCGGCGTAAAATTTCATACCCGTCAATGTCAGGAAGCATTAAATCAAGAATCAAAAGATCATATTCATAGTGACGGACGATCTCCAGACCATCTTCACCTATGTTTGTTGCATCGACCACGAATCCCTCTGACTTTAGTGCCAATTGAATGGATTTTGCCGTCGATGAGTCGTCTTCAATAACGAGTACCCGCATATTATTAGCCTCCCCAGTAGCTATCTATTAGTATACATAAATTATGTAAAAATTTAAGAATTTTCTTAAGATTAAAAGAATTTAGGTTAATAAATGATTAATAATGGGAATTTAAATTTAACTGTGAGGAGATGACGACGTGTAGGGGGCACGCGTGCGTGGTGCCTGGGGAGGGAATTGAACCCCCGACACAGGGATTTTCAGTCCCTTGCTCTACCAACTGAGCTACCCAGGCTTTATATCAATGCGCTATCACTAATCCTACCATAGGTTCTATAAACAATCCCACGAACCTTGTCTAGGAAAAATAGCAAATATGGCACAACTAAATCGCTTTATGCGCCGGCAATATCTGTTTCATCCGGTGGCGCCGATGCACTCTTTCTGGCTCCTGTCCTGCCCTCGGATTTTTTGCTTGTTTTTTGCTCTGATGCACTGATATGCCTTTGCAAGGCGCTCCAATTTCTGCACCCTGCATCATACATTTTTTGAAAATAGTCACTTGCATGAGAGCTAGACAACCAACCAATCATGAACCATATGGGCCAGAAATAACCAACGCCTGTCAGCAACCACAAAAGCGTTAAAACAAACAGCGCAAATCCGTATACAGGAAGTGCCTTCAAGAGATCCGCTGGCTGAGATGAAGAAGTTTGTTTATTGACCATCACTAAAATAATTTCACCTCCCGTGATTATGTTCATAGTTTATTAAACTTACAAGCTCTATTTCGAGGGTTTTCTTTTTGCTGTAGGCTTTTTTGTCTCTGCATCGGCCGTTTTTGTGGGGCGGGTTTTTTTATCAGCGTTTTTTAAAATATCACCAAGCGAAGAACGTTCACTTTCCTTTGGAGCGGTTGATGCAGAAAGACGAGAAGGCCTCTGACCGTTGGTGAGGAGGTCGTTAATCTCGCTTCCTGAAAGTGTTTCAAATTCGATTAGAGCCTGCGCCAACGTTTCTAGTTGGTGCTTGTTCTTTTTCAAAATAGCAGTTGCTTGCTTATGCCCATCTTCTACAAGAGCGCGCACCTCATTTTCAATTTCATGGCTCGTGCGATCAGAAACAGGCCTGTAAAAGCGCGCATTTTCTCTGTCACTATAATTAAGAGGGCCTAAACTTTTGCTCATTCCCCATTCAGTAACCATGGCTTGAGCCAGCCGCGTAGCCATTTGAATATCGCTTGATGCTCCTGTGGTTACCTTGTTTTTGCCAAAAATCATTTCTTCAGCAACACGCCCACCCATAGCAACCACAAGATCAGCAATAAGCTCTTCGTGGGTTTCTGAGTAGCGATCTTTTTCAGGTAGGCGCATGACCATCCCGAGCGAACGACCCCGCGGAATAATTGTTGCTTTGTGTATAGGGTGTGAGCCCGCCACATGCAGGGCTGTAATTGCGTGTCCGGCTTCGTGATACGCGGTGAGTTTTTTTTCTTCCTCACCAATAGCAGTTGAGCGTCTCTCTGGCCCCATGAGAACCTTATCTTTGGCTTCTTCCAGTTCTGCCATCGTAACAAGCCTTTTGTTACGCCGTGCCGCGAGTAAGGCTGCCTCATTGACAAGATTGGCGAGGTCTGCGCCAGAAAAACCAGGGGTACCCCGAGCAATGATATGCGGATCAATCCCCTCAGTCATTGTTATTTTTGCAAGATGAACCTTCAAGATAGCCGCTCTGCCGGTTACGTCAGGGAGAGGAACCGTTACCTGGCGATCAAAGCGCCCTGGGCGTATAAGCGCAGGATCAAGAACATCCGGACGGTTGGTTGCAGCAAGCAAAATAACCCCTTCATTGGACTCGAACCCATCCATCTCCACAAGAAGTTGGTTCAGGGTTTGTTCGCGCTCGTCGTTGCCGCCGCCATGGCCGGCACCCCGATGGCGACCAACAGCATCAATTTCATCGACAAACACGATACAAGGAGCATTTTTTTTTGCTTGTTCGAACATATCACGTACACGACTTGCGCCCACCCCCACAAACATTTCAACGAAATCAGAACCAGAGATTGAGAAGAATGGCACATTGGCTTCGCCTGCAATGGCCCTACCCAAGAGGGTTTTGCCTGTACCTGGTGGGCCAATCAGGAGAACACCCTTGGGGATCCTGCCCCCGAGCCGTTGAAACTTTCGAGGATCCCGTAAAAAATCCACAATTTCCTGGACTTCTTCTTTTGCTTCGTCAGCACCAGCCACATCAGCAAAAAGAACGCGACCAGAGGGCTGGTTCAGCATTTTTGCCCGCGATTTTCCAAATCCCATAGCCCCATTTCCACCGGCGTTCATCTGGCGAATAAAATAAACCCACGCGCCAACCATAAGAATGATGGGCAGCCATGATAGGAGAGCCAGTAAATAATTAGGGGAGCGATTATCGGCTTTAATACTGAAGGGGGTGCTTGTTTCTTGCAGCATTTTTAACAGATTCCCATCATTGCGGAAAATCGTCACCTGATAAGGAGATGTCGGCGCTGCACTGGGGAAAATGGTGGCTATACCGGCTTCGTTGTCAATTTCCACGGATTGAATCGTTTTATTTTCCAGGTCTACACGCATTTGGTCATAGCGTTTCATTTGGGAAGAGCTTTGTGCGGGGCGCTGTGCCTGAAATAACCAGGCAAGAACAAGAAGACCAGAGAAGATAAGAATAAGATTTTTTCCAGAGGTATTCACAAATAATTCCTTTATGTTGCGGTGTGCACTCAGAGCTCTGACAGGAGAGCATTCCCTAATTTTTATCAAGAGTACGCCTCAATGCAAGCGAAATAAAACAAAAAACGCCTTAACCGGTGGATTTGTGGCGAGAGGGTTCGGGTGTTATCTGAATGATGGTGGGGCGTGGGCGAATAATCCATCCTCCGAGGGTTGTGGTTACCTGTTTTGCCAGGCGCTCTTGGAGGTTCATAATGGACTCCCATCGCGGCGGGTGATCGGTAAGGCTGATTTGCCAGATAAGCGTTTCTAATACGTGACGCTGGAGTTCGGGATGTAGGGCGTCAAATGCTTCTCGGTTAAGGATTGTGCGGGTGGGGGATTGGTGGCTGTGCTCGGTAAGAAATTGGTTAACACAATCGGAAAAAAACCGATGCGTTTGTGTGATTTTTTCCGACCAACGAATGAGTCCTTGAGGGGTGAAACCAAGGCGTGCAATCTCTGATGTTGGGGTTGTGAGGGCTGTGCGTGCGTGCGTGCGTGTGTATCTTTTGTTGGCATTTGATGGGTCCGTGATCCACGTATGATTGTGGTCATTAAGGTAGTCCTGCACGTGTGCTGGCCATACACTAAGCAATGGCCGCAGAAGTATTACTCCCTTGATTGCCCGTCTTTCGTCGAGTCCACGCAATCCCCGAATATGGCTTTGACGGGCAAGGCGCATGAGGATGGTTTCGGCATTGTCTTGGGCATGATGACCCGTAATCAGATACCCTAGCTTGTGTTCGATACAATGATTCACAAGACATTCATACCGCCCGTGTCGCGCAGTACCTTGGGAAGGTGCCTGGGTTTTAGCGTGCCATTGAAGGGTGTAATGGGGGATGTCTAGGCTGCGCATTCTATTAGCCACAAACGCGGCTTCGTCGGCTGCTTCCGGCCGCAGGTTATGGTTGACTGTAGCCGCAATAATGGTAATTTTTTTGTTTTTTCGTGTGCATGCCCATTGATGAAGCATATGAACAGCAAAAATACTGTCTGCTCCGCCAGACACACCTACACACATGCGAATCTCCTCGTGTGTGGAGGGGACAAGGGTATCCATTTTGGTGATCATAGCATCGATAAGGGGGTGCATAAAAATGAGGTACCTCTGAAGGTTTTTGGTGGGGATCGCGCACGATCAAAAGTCTTGATTTAATGAGATCTACAGTGTATACAACCGAGGATGTAAAAATACAAGCGCAGTACGCGGTACGTGATTCACGTAAAATTCATGCGATCGCTCCGGTGTTCTTTGGGGAACTAAGCTGCGTAAGTTTAACCGGTAAAGGAAAATATTGAGTATGAGTATCCCATCATTTACAATTCGTGATTTATTAACGGCAGGTGTGCATTTTGGTCATCAACCACGGAAGTGGAACCCTAAAATGGCCCCGTACATTTTTGGAACACGCAGTGGTATCCACATTTTGAACCTGGAAAAATCAGCACCCATGCTATTTAATGCGCTTCGCTTTGTGCACGATACAGTAGCAAAAGGAGGCCGTGTTCTGTTTGTAGGAACCAAGCGTCAAGCTTCGGATATTGTTGCTGAATCGGCCAAGCGGTGTGCACAGTACTATGTTAACCATCGTTGGTTGGGTGGCATGTTGACCAATTGGAATACTATCTCTCAATCGATCCGTCGATTGAATGCGACAAAAGAACAACTGGCTTTGCCTGTTTTGAAAATCACCAAAAAAGAGCAACTCAAGCTTCAGCTTGAGATGGCAAAGCTCGAGCGTAACCTGGGCGGCATTCTTGAGATGAATGGGGCGCCTGATGTTTTGTTTGTTGTTGATGTTGTGAAGGAGCATACTGCCATTAGCGAGGCGCGAAAGCTTGGGATTCCCATTGTGGCCATAACGGATACAAATGCAGACCCTGAGTCTGTGGACTTTCCAATTCCTGGAAATGATGACGCAAGCCGGGCAATTGATCTTTATTGCCGATTGATGGCGGACACAATTATCGAGGGTCTGAAAAAGCAAATTTCGGCGTCAGGACTTGACCTTGGGGCGCGAAGTGATTTAGGTGGAGACTCCTTAGGGGCCAGCCGCCCACGCAAGGCAAAACCGGCTGCGGCTATAAACCCAGTGACGGATGCGGCAGATGTGGATGCCGTTGTGAGTGCTGGGGAGTCCAAAGCATCTCAAGAGGGGTCACCAAAAGCATCTGTCCTAGAAGAAGAGCCCGCGGTGGAGGGATAATCATATAGCAGCTTCCTCACAAGGGGGCATTCATTAACAGTATGTAACAGAGCAAGAGGGTAACAATGTCAATAACACCGGCAATGGTAAAGGAACTACGTGAAACAACGGGTGCGGGGATGATGGATTGCAAAAAAGCACTCATTGAATCGGAAGGTGTTATGGATGCCGCTATCGATTGGTTGCGTACGAAAGGACTTTCAGCGGTTGCGAAGAAAGCCTCTCGTGTTGCGGCAGAGGGCTTGGTTGGTGTGGCATCTATGGGCACTGTTGCGGGAATTATTGAGGTAAATTCAGAAACTGATTTTGTGGCGCGTAATGATACCTTTCAGGGTTTTGTTCGTGCGGCTGCAGAGATTGTGGCGCACAATGTTACGGAAGTTGCTGCACTGAAGAATAAACCGTTTCCTGGATCAGAAAGAACCGTTGGGGATGAGCTCACCCATATGATCGCAGTTATTGGTGAAAATATGAACATTCGTCGGGCGCACGTACTTTCCGTGGATACGGGGGTTGTTGCCACATACGTTCATAATGCTATTGCTGAGGGGATTGGTAAGATTGGTGTTCTTGTGGCGCTGGAGTCAACAGCAAATACGGCCGCGCTGGAGGATCTGGGGCGTCAGATTGCCATGCATATTGCCGCGACGCGTCCTGAAGCAGCCACAGTGGCTGAACTTTCTGAGGATTTTATTGCGCGTGAAAAACAAATTTTTATTGAGCAAGCCCGTGAGTCAGGGAAGCCCGATACGATCATTGAAAAAATGATAGAAGGACGGATGCGCAAGTTTTATGAAGAGGTTGTTCTTGTTGAGCAGTCCTTTGTCATGAATCCGGATAAGCGTGTGAAGGAAGTGCTTACGGATGCGTCCAAGGATTTGGGTGCGCCTGTAGCGTTGTCCGGTTTTGTGCGTTTTACACTGGGTGAGGGCATTGAAAAAAAAGAAGAAGACTTTGCCGCTGAAGTAGCAGCCCAGCTTGGTTCTTAAGAAGTTCCCTTTTTGTTGTGAGGGTATTTCGCTCGCGTGCGATAGTTGAAAAAGAGAGGTGTGAGTGTGGAAAAACATACCCGAGTTCTTCTGAAGATTTCTGGAGAGGCTCTTATGGGCTCACACACATACGGTCTTGATGCGCAAATGGTTTCTCAGGTGGCGGATGATATCTACGCTCTTGTACAGTCAGGTTGTCAAGTAGCCCTTGTTGTCGGCGGTGGCAATATTTTCCGGGGTATGCGTGGGGCAGAAATGGGGCTCGAGCGCACAACTTCTGATCACATGGGCATGCTTGCCACAGTCATTAACGGTCTTGCTATGCATGCAATGTTGACGCAAAAGGGCTGTCGTTCGCGTGTTTTGTCGGCAGTGCCAATGCCCAATTTTTGTGAAAGCTTCACCAGCCACCGGGCACGCGAGTATCTTGACTCAGGAGAGGTTGTGATTTGTGCGGCAGGCAGTGGCAATCCATACTTTACTACTGATACGGCCGCGGTTCTTCGGGCGGTTGAGCTTACGTGTACACTGCTTTTGAAGGGGACAAAGTTTGATGGCATTTATACGGCAGATCCTGCAAAAGATGTCACAGCCGAGCATCTTTCATCAGTCTCCTATGCGGATGTTGTGAGTAAGAAATTGCATGTGATGGATATGACGGCTATTACGCTCGCACAAGAAAATGCTCTTCCCATTGCTGTCTTTTCGATATACAAAAAAGGTCAGTTGGGAAAAGTTATGAATGGCACCGCGGTGTGTACCTACGTATCATAGCATAGTTTAGAGAGATGAGATTGTAATGCAGAGTGAATCTTTACAAAATTTAAGCACGCGTATGGAGGGGGCTCTTGAGTCCCTCAAAAAAGAATTCAATGGGCTTCGCACAGGGCGTGCGAACGTCAACCTCCTTGAGGGCGTGCGCGTTTTGGCATATGGAACGTTGACGCCACTTAATCAAATTGCATCGGTGGGTGTTCCTGAGCCACGGTTACTGGCGGTTCAGGTATGGGATGCGTCTCTTGCAAGTGCCGTGGAAAAAGCAATTCGCGAGTCAGGGCTTGGGCTTAATCCATCGGCCGAAGGCGCTGTTGTTCGCGTGCGTATCCCTGAGTTGAGCCAAGAGCGGCGTCAGGAATTGGTAAAGGTTGCAGCCCGCTACGCAGAACAGGCTCGTGTTGCTGTGCGTAATGTGCGGCGCGATGGCATGGAAACAATCAAGAAGTCAGAAAAAAAGGGTGATATTTCTGAGGATAATTTCCGCACCACATCGACAAAAATTCAAGATTTGACGGATGATTTCGTCAAAAAAATTGATGCCCTTCTTGTTGAAAAAGAAAAAGATATACTCGGGGAATAGTATGGGGTTTCCTTTACCAAACCTAAAAACGCGGGATGAATCACCCCCCCATCATGTTGCGATTATTATGGATGGAAACGGCCGCTGGGCAACGAAGCGTGGTTTGCCTCGCGTTGAGGGTCATCGTCAGGGGGCTGAGGCTCTGCGTCGCACAGTGGAGGCCTCCATTGATTTGGGAATTTCACAGCTTACTGTCTTTGCTTTTTCCACAGAAAACTGGAAACGTACCAAGCAAGAGATTTCCGGTCTTTTTTCTCTTATCCGTTTTTATGTGAAGCGTGAACTGAATGATCTCATCAAAAATGGTGTGTGTCTGAAAATTATTGGCGACTATAGGGCTTTTCCCAAAGATGTGGTCCAAATTTTGGAGGATGCTTGTGCCAAGACTGCCTCATTTACACGGATTGGCGTGTGTCTTGCCCTCAACTATGGTGGTCAACAAGACATTGCTGCTGCAGTCAAAAAAATAGCATTGGATGTAGAAAAGGGCAAGTTAGTTCCAGCTGATATTGGGGTGGATACGATTACGGAAAATCTTTCCACTGCACAGCAGAATCTTTCCGCGCCTGATTTGCTTATACGCACGAGCGGGGAAAGGCGTTTGAGTAATTTCCTCCTTTGGCAGCTTTCTTATGCAGAGATGGTTTTTCAGGATGTGTATTGGCCTGATTATAATAAAGAGCACTTTGAGGATGCTTTGGCACAGTTTGCGTCAAGAGAAAGGCGTTATGGTGCGACTCCACGCTGATGTTTTCAAGCGTGTTCTGGCATCGTTTGTGCTGATGCCCATTACACTAACAGCTCTTTACGCAGGAGGAGTAATTGCCACTTCTTTTGTGGCTTTGATGTTTGTGATTTGCCTCTGTGAAGTGTATAGCGTGCTCTTCTTGTTGCGATCACGGCAGTCATGCATTTTATTAAGCGCGTGGTTGTTGTACTTGGCTATCTCCTTTACAGGCGTGTGGCGTGTCATAAATGACCTTGGCTCTTTGTATCTAATTGCGCTGACCGTACTCACTTGGGCCAGTGATAGTGGGGGCTATATTGTGGGAAATCTTGTGGGTGGTTGTAAGTTTGCTCCCTACATTAGCCCGAACAAAACGTGGTCAGGGGCGTTTGGCTCTGTTGTTTTTGTAGTTGTGGGCTGCACTCTGTTGGTTTCTTTTGGGGGTATGGATGCTTTTGAAACCCCTTTTCATTTGGTTTTTTTTGCAATATTTGTGAGTGCTCTTGTGCAGCTGGGCGATCTTCTGGAATCACTGTTCAAACGTCACTTGAGCCTTAAGGATGTCAGTAACATTATTCCGGGGCACGGCGGTGTGGTCGATCGTCTTGATGGCCTTATTATGCTCTTTTTTGTGCTAGGGATTTCTTTTTGGTTTGTACCAACAAAACAGGTATTTTGTATGATGGGTATACAGTCTTTTTGTGGTGCGTGAAAGAGCTTGCACTTACTGAGATTATGTGTAAGTTTTTGGAGTATTTAGAGAAAAGGCCATGCAAGTGACAAGTGTAATTTTAAGTGTTTTGCCGTTCCTGTTGGTGCTTACGACGCTGGTTTTTGTTCATGAGTTAGGACACTACTGGGTGGCGCGCCGCCATGGTGTACACGTAGAGACATTCTCGATTGGTTTTGGCCCCGAACTGTGGGGATGGACAGATAAAAATCAAACACGCTGGCGTCTTTCTATGTTTCCGCTGGGTGGTTATGTGCGTATGCTGAGCGATGAAGATAATGCCAGCAATAGTTCGCCAGAGGCACTGAAAGCCCTGACCCCAGAGCAGTTGGCAGGTGCCTTGCACGCAAAAACACCCTGGCAGCGCATTCAAGTTGCCGCTGCTGGTCCTCTTGCGAACTATCTGTTTGCGATTTTTCTGATGTGGGGCCTTATGCTTGCTTCTGGCGAACCGGTTTCGAACCCTGATCCTGTTGTTGGGCGTGTGCTTGTAGGCAGTGCTGCTGATCAGGGGGGGCTGCGTGCAGGCGATCGTATCCTTGCCATCGATGGTCGGGCTGTGGACACCTTTATCCAGATGTCAGAGATTATTAGGAGTAAGCCTGAAACAAAAGTGAATATTCAGGTAATGCGTAATCACGCAGAACTCATCCTAAATACCACGCCCTCATCGATGGATGTGACAGCTGCTGGGAGTTCGACGAAAGTAGGTGTTTTGGGCGTTGAGCCTCAGCAAATATTCCATCAACACACCGTTGTTTCCTCTGGGTTGCGTGCGTGTGAGCGTGTTGTAGCCCTAACTGTCGCGAGTTTTTCGGCTATTTCTCAAATGATTTTTGGGGAGCGCTCAACACGGGAGCTTGTGGGTCCCTTGGGTATTGCGAAGAAAGTGGCCGAACTTGCACATACACAGCTGACCAGTGTTCTGTGGGCGATGGCTTTTTTGTCTGTTAGTCTTGGTTTTATTAATATCCTCCCTATACCGCTTCTTGATGGTGGGCAGATAGTAATGTATGCCGCTGAGATGGTGAATGGCGCTCCTTTTTCAGAGCGCGTACAAACCATTATTGGGTATGTGGGGCTTGTTGTTGTGGGGTTGCTTTTCTTTGTGAGTACTTCCAATGACGTCGTGCGATTTTTAGGATAATTCAGAGAGTAGGTTTCGAATGGTGGGAGTTATAAAGCATATTTTTGTTGCGGCGTTGGTGGCTTGCTCAACAGTAAGTGCAATGCGTGTTGATGCAATAGTGATTGAAGGCAATAAGCGCATTGATAAGGCTACGATTGAGTCTTACCTGAAAATAGAGGTTGGAAAAGATCATACCAATGATGCTCTTAATGATGGCCTAAAGCGTCTTTATCAGACTAATTTTTTTGCGGATGCCAAACTTGATGTCAAAAATAACAAACTCCACATTGTTGTTGTGGAGAACCCTCTTGTAAACCGTGTTGCGATTGAGGGTAATAATCAGATAGAAGATAAAGTTATTACGCCTCGGCTAGATCTTAAGCCGCGTCAGGTGTATACACTGGCGCGCGTGAAGCACGATGCGCAAATTATCCAGGATTTATATCGACTGAAGGGATACTTTGCGGCCGTTGTGACTCCAAAAGTCGTTCGTAAGGAGCAAAATCGTGTGGATGTTGTTTTTGAAGTTAAGGAAGGAAAGGCAACAGCTATCCGTAAAATCGCCTTCAATGGTAATCGCGCTTTTGGCACATCCAAGCTTGAGTCTGTTATTCAAACAAAGGAGACGCGCTGGTATCGTTTCTTTACTTCTGAAGATAACTACGATCCCGAACGTTTGGGGTATGATCGCGAGTTGTTGCGAAAATTTTATCTGGAGCATGGTTATATCGATTTTAAGGTTACGTCTGCTATTGCGGAACTGACGCCGGATCATAAAGACTTTTTTATCACCTTTACCCTGGATGAGGGTGGGCGTTATGCGATTGGGGATCTTTTGGCACGATGTGTGATTAAAGGTGTGACGCCTGAGGAACTTTTGAAGGTTGCAACCTTCAAAAAAGGAGATTGGTATAGTGCTCGCAGGGTGAATGATACAGTGATTAAGATCTCTAACTATCTTGGGAATAAAGGGTTTGCATTTGTTGATGTCAATCCAGAAATTAAAAAGAAAGATGGTAGAGTTGTTGATATCACTTTCGAAGTTTCTGAGGGTCCCAGTGTTTATATTGATCAGATCATTATTAAGGGGAATCATCGCACCAATGGGGATGTGATTCGTCGAGAGATGCTGGTCTTTGAAGGAGATCCCTACAATGCGGCAAAAATTCGTGAATCTGAGCGCCGTATTAAGAATCTTGGGTATTTTAAAAAGATTGAGATCCAGCGCGAAGCCTCTGACCAGCAAGATAAAGTAAATCTTATCGTGGATGTCGATGAAAAACCATCAACGGGTGAGTTTACCTTTATGTTTGGATATAATACCCAACAGGGAGTTATTGGTGGAATTTCTGCTGCAGAACGCAACCTGTTTGGCGAAGGAAAATTCCTGGGCGTTGGCTTGCAGGGTGGTAAGCGAAGCCAGGATATTACTCTTGACTATTCCCACCCAAACTTTACCAATCGTCCGATTGTTGCTGGTATACGCTTAAATATGGGACTTGAGAAAAGCGTGGGTACTGTGGGAACGCACCACAAGGGGTATCGTAACCAAAGCCTAGGTTCTGAAATTTACATGAGCTATGAGTTGATGACTGATCTTTATCAAACTGTTACGTACGGGATTAGCCAAGATAAGCGCAGAAACAACAATCAGTCAGAAGTTTCAAGCTTTATCCGTGCGGAACCTTCGCACATTGTTCGCTCCTATGTAGATCAGGAGCTTTTATGGGATAAAACGGATGATCGCAATGAGCCCACTGAGGGATATAGTATTAGCTTTTCTAACCGCTTCTACGGCCTTGGAGGGGATGCCAATCATCTTCGCAATCAATGTGGAGCGAGCTTTTATCATCCCATCTATGAGCAAGTCATTCTGCACCTGAATGCTCGTGGTGGTATAATCGCTAAGATGGGCAAGCGTGTTTTAAGCGCGGATAGATTCACTCTTGGCGGCTATAACTTCCGTGGGTTTGAGTTTGATGGTATTACAGTGCGCGATAAGTTGCGTCCGGATTATTCCTTGGGGGGATATAAGTACTACGCGGGATCTGCAGAGGTAACAATGCCTGTTCCGGGGGTCCCTGATGACCTAGGAATGAAGTTTAAAACGTTTATGGATGCAGGAACAGTGTGGGATGGTGGGTATAATAAAACCCTTGTGCACGATAGCTCTGCGCTCCGTTTGACTGCTGGATTTGGTCTGGGTGTTCGTACACCCATGGGTAACATTGAGGTGACCTTTGCGTGGCCTGTGCGCCGGAAATCAGGTGATGAAAGCCGCTCATTCTTGCTCAAGTTTGGTAACTAGAGGATTTTATCACGTGTCACCATACGCGAATATCTTGTGCCGATTTTGGGGCGTTTTTCATGGTCTTATCCTGGTGTGGTGTGTTTTTATGTCACCAGTTTCCGCTTCACGCGTGGGTGTTGTAGACTACGATAAGATCTTGTCAGAGGCGACTCCATTTGTTGATGCGGCTAAAGTGTTTAGCGAAAAGCGTGATCAGTTTTATAAGGAGTTAGGGGAGCTTGAAAAAACGCTCTCTGTGGAAAATAAAGCGCTTATGTCTTTGCGGAAATCTGACCCTCAGAAATTTCCAGAAGCACAAGAAGCCTTTGAGAAAAAATTAAAAGCGGCGCATGAAAAACTGAGTGCGCGCAAAAAAACGCTTGTTTCTCTTGCAGAAAAAGAACAGAGTCAGGCGCATATGTTATTTCAAAAAGCCCTTAAGCGCGTTGCTGAGCAAAACAATATTCAGCTGATTTTGCCCACCAATATGATGTCAACAACCTTTGTTTTGTATAGTGATCAGAAACTTGATCTGACGAATCAGGTGATTGCAATTTTAGGCACAAAGGAGGCACCGTAATGCCGCACCCCCGCTTTTATGCTAAAAATAGAACGTTTACACTCCAGGGTGTGGCAGATTTTATTGGCGGTGATTTGTGCCAAGGAAGTGTTCGCCAGGCTTCTTTGACACAGGTGGTCAATCGTCTGGCTTCGTTGAGTGATGCTGAGAATTGCGACATCACTTTTCTGCACAATGCACGCTATGTCCCCTCCCTTAATGATGCGAAAGCTCTGGCTTGCATAACAGATAAAACCTTCATTGGAGGAGGGGAGCCCAAAATCCCTTGTATTTTTCATCCGCAACCCTACCGTGCGTTTGCAAAGCTCGCGGCCTGCTTTTATGCGCCTCATCCTCGTGATTTGCGGCCACGTGTTCAGAACCCTGAAGGGGCATGGGTTCATCCGGGCGCAAAAGTTTCCCCACAAGCAACTCTTTCTCCCGGTGTTGTGATCCAAGAAAATGTTATAATTGGTTCAGGCACACACATTGGTGCGCACACTGTCATTGAGAGTGGCGTTACTATTGGTGAAAACTGCTCTATCGGATCGCATGTCTCGTTGCAGTTTGCGACGCTTGGGGACGGTGTGTCCTTGAGTGCTGGTGTAAAAATTGGGCAAGCAGGGTTCGGCTTCGTCATGGATGAAAAAGGGCATGTATCCGTTCCGCAATTGGGGCAGGTAATTATTGAGAATCATGTTGATATTGGGGCGGGGACAACTATTGATCGTGGAACGCTTACGGATACAATCATCGGTGAGGGAACGCGTATTGATAACTTGGTGCAGATTGGTCATGGTGTGCAGATGGGCCGCGGTTGTGTGGTTGTTGCTCAGGTCGGAATCGCAGGTAGTTGTATTCTTGAGGACCATGTGATTATTGGAGGCCAAGCAGGTATTGCGGGGCACATTCGTATCGGAAAAGGTGCGCGTATAGCGGCAAAAAGTGGGGTAATGAAAGATATTGCCCCGGGTCAAACTGTTGCAGGATTACCAGCTGTTCCAGTGACTCAATGGCATCGACAGACTGTGACGCTTGCGCAGATGGCGGCGCCTAAGCCTGTTTGTAAATAGGAGAAAAGTGCAATAATGCGTGAGAATATAAGTTTGTCAGCGGAGAAAAAACAAGAGGCACCTGTAACGTTGGGAGTCCAAGATATTAAGAAACTGATCCCTCATCGTTATCCGATGTTATTAGTGGATTGTGTGGAGATTGTGCAAAAAAGCACAGAAGGTCTGGGAATTAAGAACGTTACGGTTAACGAACCTTACTTTGCTGGACACTTTCCTGATACCCCTATTATGCCAGGTGTTCTCATTGTAGAAGCAATGGCACAAACAGCCGGTGTGATCGTCATTCATGGCATGGATACAGCAGACCAACAAAAGATGGTATACTTTTTATCCATTGAGGATGCAAGGTTCCGCAAACCTGTTTTGCCCGGTGATGCGTTAATGCTCCATGTGACAAAAAAGCAAGAACGATTCAATGTTTGGCGTTTCAAAGGTGTCGCAAAAGTAAAAAATATTGTCCATGCAGAAGCCACGTTTACAGCGATGATTGCGAATAAAAAATGATCCAACCTTTTTCTAATCCCCCGGAAAATTCTGTGACTATTCACCCCACTGCTATTATTGCCCCTGGCGCACGCCTTGGTGAAAATGTTCAAATAGGCCCTTACTGTGTTCTTGGTGCGCGCGTGACCCTTGGTGATAATGTTCGCCTGCATAGCCACGTTGTGATCGAGGGTAATACAGAAATTGGTGAGGGAACTGAGATATTTCCCTTTGCTTCGATCGGCCATGTGACCCAGGACCTTAAGTATTCTGGTGAAGATTCGCTTTTGATTATCGGCAAGAACAACAAGATTCGTGAATATGCAACGCTTCAAGGTGGCACACAAACTGGGATAATGAAAACAGTTGTGGGTGATAACTGTTTATTGATGGCCAGCACACACGTGGCCCACGATTGTCTTGTTGGAAACAATGTGATTCTGGCCAATAATGCAACACTTGCTGGCCATGTGGAAGTTGGGGATAATGTGAATATTGGTGGCCTCAGTGGCATCCATCAATTTGTAAAAATTGGATCCCATGCGATTATTGGAGGGCTTTCAGCCGTGGAAAGTGATGTCATCCCATTTGGCTTGGTGAAGGGAGACCGTGCTTTTTTGAGTGGTCTCAATATTATCGGTTTACGCCGGAGAGGATTTACGCGGGAACGCATTGATACTCTTATGTGGGCATACGAAGAGATTTTCCGAGGCGTTGGAACCCGTCAAGAGCGTATTGATAACCTGAAAAAATCCCACCAAGATTCCCCGGACATCAATATGCTGATTGCGTTTGTTGAAAAATCAACGCGTGGATTATGTGTGCCGCGGGGGTAGTCGATCGTGACAAAAGTTTATGCGCTTTTAGGAGGAGGAGGTTTGCTGCCCGCGTCGTGGGCGGAACTATTGACCCGTCAGAAAAATACGTTCCTGCCTATTGGGTTCGCAGGGGTTTCGGATAAGACCTTTGTCACGCAGTATTCCCCCAGAATTTTTCGTTTGGGTGCCATTCAAAAAATTATTCATTATCTCAAAAATCAAGGTGTCACACATGTGATGATGGTGGGTTATTTTACCCGCCCCACGCTCTTTTCCTTGCTTCCCGACTGGAAAGGGTTTTTGTGGTTGCTGACGCTCATGAAGCAAAGAGGCGATGACAGCTATTTGCGTTGCCTGATTCGCTTGCTTGAAGCAGAAGGTTTTCAGGTGTGTTCTCCCGAAGATATTTCCGATGATGACTTGACCCTTTTACCGGCATGTTATACGCACGTAATGCCGTCAGCATCCCAACGGGCGTCCATTGCCCGAGGGATAGAGGTCTTGGCTGCATTGAGTCCTGTAGATGTAGGTCAAGCTGTCGTTGTGAACAATCAGCATGTTCTTGGTATAGAAGCTGTTGAGGGAACGCAGGGTTTGCTTTCTCGTTGTGCTTTATACCTTGAGGCAAAAGGTGCGGTTCTTGTGAAGTGTGCAAAAGCAGGGCAGGATCTTCGGCTGGATCGTCCTACTATTGGGCCAGATACAATTGATCAGTTGGTTGCTGCCGGTTTTGCGGGTGTGGCTGTTCAAGCCAGGTGTTGTTATGTCATCGATGCACAAAAAACACTTGAAAAAGCAAATGAGTCTGGAGTTTTTGTGTGCGCGGTGGATGTGTGAAAATGCCCCTTGTGTACGTCATTGCAGGAGAAAATTCCGGAGATGTTCTGGGTGCATCCTATGTGCGCTCTTTAAAAAAAATATACGGAAATAATCTACGTTTTCGAGGTGTTGGGGGTGAAGAAATGCGGGAAGAGGGTGTAGACATCCTCTTTGATGCTAAACAATTAAGCTACTTTGGTATTGCGGAAGTCGTTCGGCATTTTGTCACAATTATCCGTTTACGTGCACGTATTCTTGCCGATATTCGTTCGCATAGACCAGATTTTTTGCTCACCATTGATTTGCCCGATTTTAATTTTTCTATAGGAAAATGGGCAAAAAAAAATGGCATTCCTGTGGTGCATGTAGGTGCTCCTACTGTGTGGGCTTGGCGTGCGCAGCGCGCGCATAAAGTAGCCCAGTTTCTTGATGGGTTGGCGTGTTTATTTCCTTTTGAGCCCCCTTATTTTACGAAATATGGCCTGAATGCGGAGTTCTTGGGTCATCCAAGTGTCGCAAAAAAACAATGTGACCCTGAGTCTTTGGTAAGAAACTATGGTCTTATGGGGAAAATGTGCATTTGTCTCTTGCCTGGTAGCCGCGCTAGTGAAATTGAGCGCTTAGGTCCTCTTTTGTGTGATGTAGCTTTGCGGCTGGCCGCTGATGACTCACGGGTGCACTTTTTGCTTCCCATAGCGGCAGGACACCATGATCAGGTGCGAAAAAACTTTGTGCGGTGTGGTGATCGGATTACCTTTGTTCCTCCTCATAAGCGCTATGAGGCCATGACGGCCTCTGTATGTGCGCTGGCGGCATCGGGGACGGTGACTCTTGAGCTTGCGATGTGTCAAACGCCTATGGTTGTTTTGTACAAAGTCCATGCACTCACAGCACTATTCGCGCGTTGGTTGGTGTATGCCCCTTATGCTGCGCTTCCAAATATCATCAGTGGACATAGTATTGTACAGGAGTTTATCCAAAATCAATGCACAGCTACGCGTGTATATGAAGAAGCACGAAAGCTTATGGACGATGCCTCGTACCGTTCTGAAATGAAAAAAAACCTATCTCAGGTACGTGAGCGTCTTAGTATTTCGGACGAACTTCATGCCCGACGCCTTCGGAAAATCTGCGATTTTTTTATGCTTAAGAAAAAAGCAGAGTGAAAAACACCTTGTGCAATGCGTGGGAGATCAGTATAGTTCTGGAACAAAGAGTTCGGAGCGTAGCGCAGCCTGGTAGCGCACCACGCTGGGGGTGTGGGGGTCGTGGGTTCGAATCCCGCCGCTCCGACCATGTTAAAAATGGATGTAAGTGACCTAATGTTTGAACAATACGACGATCATACGTTTGAGTTTGTTTATGTAACCTTTCCAAATCTTACAGAGGCCACACGGGTTGCTCAGGATGTTATCGCAAACAATCTAGCAGCGTGCGTGAATATCATTCCTGGTGTTCTGTCAATTTTCCGGGACGGGGACAGTATTCAAAAAAAACCAGAAGCTATTTTTGTCGCTAAAACCCGCGCAGAAATTCGCTCTATTTTGCAGGAATACATCATTGCTAACCATCCTTATGCTGTGCCTAGTTTGGTTGTGTTGCCCATACGGGACGGCCACCCTGATTTTTTTGAGTGGATTATCCAAAAAACAGGCGACGCGTCAATAAAAGAAAGCAATTAGAGCTCATGTCACAGGCGATACGCACGATTCTCGGCAAATATGAAGGTGAAAACCCTGGTTGCAAGGCCAAGCTTTACACAATGATGAACCATGGCAAGCTTGCTGGTACGGGGCGTATGGTTATCTATCCTGTGGATCAGGGCTTTGAGCATGGACCAGGGCGCTCCTTTGGCATGAATCCATCTGCCTATGATCCTCATTTCCACTATAAACTAGCGATTGACAGTGGTGTTTCTGCCTTTGCGGCTCCTTTGGGATTGCTGGAGGCGGGGGCGGATAGCTTTGCTGGCTCTGTGCCGTTGATTCTCAAAATAAATAGTGGGAATACGTTAACAAAGCCCTACGGTGGTAGTGATCAAGCGGTTACATCCGCCGTAGCAGATGCCTTGCGCCTGGGGTGTGTTGGGGTGGGTTTCACGATTTACCCTGGTTCTGATGTGACCTATGATATGTTTGAGGAAGTAAGGGACATTATTGCTGATGCAAAAGCAGCAGGTCTTGCCGTGATTGTTTGGTCATATACCCGAGGAAACATGTCTAAAGAGGGTGAAACAGCCATTGATGTAGTTTCTTATGGTGCGCATATGGCTTGTTTGTTGGGTGCGCACGTTGTAAAGGTAAAGCTTCCTACGGCACATCTTGAAAAAACGGAAGCCAAGTACGTATACCAGGATCAAAAAATTGCCATTGATACGCTGGCTGATCGGGTGGGCCATGTGGTGGACTCCTGTTTTGCAGGACGGCGCATGGTAATTTTCTCAGGGGGTGCAAAAGCTGATGACGCTGCTGTTCTAGCCGATGCACGAGCGATTCGCCAAGGTGGGGGGAATGGATCCATTATTGGCCGCAACTGTTTCCAGAGGCCTTACAAGGAAGCGATGACCCTTTTGGATCAAATAATCCAGGTTTATACATAAGATAATGTCCTCACAGGTTCATATTACCCTTCCTGACAGCACGGTTCGTTCCTTTCCACGAGCGGTAACGGGGCATGATATCGCTGCATCCATCAGTGCTGGTCTTGGGAAAAAAGCCGTTCTTATGGAAGTTGACGGGGTCTTGTGTGATCTGACTCGTCCACTCCTACAGAATGCACGGGTGCGTATTGTGACTCGCACGGATCCTGAGGCCCTTGAGGTTATTCGGCATGATGCGGCGCATATGTTGGCACAGGCAGTCAAAGAGCTGTATCCAGAAACGCAAATCACTATTGGTCCTGCCATCGCGGAGGGATTTTATTACGATATTTACCGCAAGGAACCGCTCTCATCGGATGACCTTCTGGCAATTGAGGCTCGCATGCATGAATTGGTGCAAGCGGATATACCAATTGTTCGTGAAGCGTGGAGTCGGGATGATGCGGTGGTTTTTTTCAAGAGTATCGGGGAAAAATTTAAAGCTGAGATTATTGAGGATATCCCTGCGGATCAGGTTATTACTCTGTACCGACAGGGCAGTTTTATTGACCTGTGTCGCGGGCCACACCTTCCGTCAACGCGCCACGTGGGTCGTGCCTTTAAGTTGATGAAAATTGCCGGCGCATACTGGCGGGGCGACGCAAAAAACACCATGCTGCAACGGATTTATGGCACAGCATGGGCGGAGGAGGCGCATCTTAAAGCGTATCTCCATCGCTTAGAGGAGGCTGAAAAGCGAGATCACCGCAAGCTTGCCAAGGATCTTGATCTTTTCCACCTTCAGGAGGAAGCCGCTGGGAGTGTGTTCTGGCACCCAAAGGGTTGGACAATTTACCGATTGCTAGAAACGTTCATGCGTACGCGCCTTGAGGAACAAGGCTATGTTGAGGTGAAAACACCGCAACTTGTGGATCGTTCTTTGTGGGAGGCGTCTGGCCACTGGGAAAAGTTTGGTGAAAACATGTTTGTGGTGGAGGCTGCTGACAACCGAACGCTTGCCATTAAGCCCATGAACTGTCCTTGTCATGTGCAGATTTTTCGCCAGGGTATCAAAAGTTATCGTGACCTTCCCATTCGCATGGCGGAGTTTGGGTCTTGTCATCGGTATGAGCCATCAGGGGCTCTCCAGGGGATTATGCGCGTTCGAGCGTTCACGCAAGATGATGCCCATATTTTTTGTACGCCAGAGCAAATTACAGCAGAAACAAAAAGCTTTTGTCACCTCCTTCTGGGGATCTACAGAGACTTTGGCTTTGACGAGGTAATGGTGAAGTTTTCCGATCGCCCTGAAAAGCGAGCGGGATCAGATGCTGTGTGGGATCAAGCGGAAAATGCCTTGAAAACAGCGTCCACAGAAGCTGGCCTTACCTACGTTCTTAACCCTGGCGAGGGGGCCTTTTACGGACCCAAGCTTGAGTTTGTTCTCAAGGATGCAATTGGACGCGAGTGGCAGTGTGGCACTCTGCAGGTTGACTTTGTCCTGCCGGAGCGTCTGCAGGCATCGTATATTGATGAAGAAGGCAACAAACAGCGCCCTGTTATGTTGCACCGTGCAATTTTTGGTTCATTTGAGCGATTTATTGGCATTTTGATTGAGCACTATGCAGGAAAGTTTCCTTTGTGGTTGTCGCCGACTCAGGTTGTGGTTGCTCCTATTACCGACGCCTTTAATCAATACGCGAGCGAACTTATCGCAGACTTGCGTGCCAAAGGGTTTCGCGCATCCGCGGACTTGCGGAATGAGAAGATAAGTTATAAGATCCGCGAGTTGAGCAATCAGAAGATCCCGTTGATTCTTGTTGTTGGGAAGCGTGAGTACGATGATCGTAGTGTCGCTGTGCGAACGCTAGGATCTCAAAATCAGCAGGTCATGACGGTTGTTGATTTTGTAGCAACCTATAAACCACAGATTACCATGCCGGAATCTGAGAATATAAAAAAATGAAGGAGAATTGATCATACGACGCCCAGACGCAAATCCTCGCCGGGATAATACAAATGAGCACAAGATTAATCATGAAATTCAGCATCTTCAAGTCCGCTTGATTGACCAAGAGGGAGAAATGCTTGGGATTGTGAGTGCCAAGCAGGCTATGGAAAAGGCCATCCAGGCGGGTCTTGATCTTGTTGAGATTTCTCCAAATGCGGATCCCCCTGTGTGTAAAGTGCTGGACTATGGTAAATTTAAATACCACGAACAAAAGAAAAAAGCTGAAGCCAAAAAGAATCAAAAAATTGTTCACGTGAAAGAAGTAAAAGTTCGCCCTTATATCGAGGACAATGACTATCAGGTGAAAAAGCGCAATATTGAGCGATTTCTGGCAGATGGCGATAAAGTCAAGATTTCCATGCGTTTCCGGGGGCGTGAAATGTCACGGAAGGAAGTTGGTCAGCGAATTTTTGATCGCATTCGTTCTGAACTGGGTGAAGAGGTCAAAATCGAACGTGAGCCCAAAATGGAGGGGATGCAGATGATTATGATTATTTCCCCCAAGGGTGTATGATTCTTCTTAGAAGAACTAAAGGACTTTCAAGAGGTGACGTGGTGTTCGCCGGCTTTTCGTCCAAAACAGTCGGGTCTCACCCTTAACTAAAGTACATTGGCGTTGACTTCTGGGAGATGATCAGCTATATGTATACCAACTTACAAGAACCGCGAGTCGACGAGTTTCGTCCACTGGCGCTTTTTGTTGTGGATTTGTGGAGAATGCATTCTGTTTGAGAGTTTAACAAAGCGCCTGTCTGGTATATTCGCAGGAATTCGTGACAAGGGCATGTTGCGTGAGGATGACGTACGTGTTGTATTGCGGGAAATTCGCGTGGCACTCCTAGAGGCGGACGTTGCGTTGAGTGTTGCCAAGGACATTGTTGGGCGAGTCCAGAACAAAGCAATAGGCACTGCGCTTATTGACAGTGTTAGTCCTGGCCAGCAGGTGATTAAGATTGTTCATGACACATTGCTGGAAATTTTGGGGGAGGCAGAGTCTCTCTACACCAAGGGATCGCCGCCCCTGGTATACTTGATTGCGGGACTTCAAGGATCTGGAAAAACAACGTTTACGGCAAAGCTTGGGGTGTGGCTTCATGAAAAACACACCAAAAAAGTTATGGTTGCGTCATTGGATGTGTATCGCCCGGCTGCCCAGGAACAGCTGACCATTCTTGCAACGCAAAATAACCTGTCTGTTTTGTCTGTTGTGGTGGGTGAAAAGCCTGAGGCTATCGCTGCTCGTGCTATTGACGAAGCCACACGTCAAGGTATGGATATGGTGATTTTGGATACAGCGGGACGTCTGCAAGTGGACGAAGCTATGATGTCTGAGCTTGCACTGATAAAAAAAACAACACAGCCCCAAGAGACACTTCTTGTGGTTGATGCGATGTCCGGTCAAGATGCTGTAAATGTGGGTGATGTGTTCCACAAGAAAGTTGGCGTTAGTGGCATTGTGCTGAGTCGTATCGATGGTGATGCGCGCGGGGGTGCTGCTTTATCGATGCGCCAGGTTACGGGCCAGCCTATTAAATTTCTCAGTCGTGGTGAGCGCATTCATGAGCTTGAGTTATATGACCCAAAGCGTTTGGCTGATCGTATTCTTGATAAAGGAGATGTTGTTTCTCTGGTCGAGCGAGCGATTGAGAGTGTTGATGCTGAAGCCCGACAACGCATGGAAGCCAATATCCGCAAGGGTCGCTTTGATATGAATATGTTTGCGGATCAATTGCAACAAATTGGTAAAATGGGGGGATTGCAGTCAATTATGGCTCTGCTTCCGGGGATGAATGGATTAAAAGAAAAGATGACTCATGTACAGCTTGATGATCGGGATGTGCGTCAGCAACTTGCCATTATCCGGGCGATGACACCTGCTGAGCGGACTCAGCCAGATCTTCTCAATGCTTCGCGCAAACGCCGCATTGCCCGCGGTTCGGGCGTTGATGTGGCGATGATTAATCGTCTTGTGAAACAATTTCGCCACATGAGTGACCTCACCAAGAAAATGGGTCAACAGGGTGGAAAAGGAATGCTACGCAATATGCGTGGTTTATTTGGTAAATAATGAATAAAATGAAAGGAAATAATTATGGCACTACGGTTACGATTGGCTCGTCGCGGGTCAAAGAAGCGCCCTTTTTACCACATTGTCGTTGCGGAAAACACCGCTCCACGTGATGGGTGCTTTCTTGAGAAGTTAGGATACTATAATCCCATGGTTCCTAAGGATCATGCGGATCGTCTTTCTTTGAACCAAGAGCGCATTAAGCATTGGTTGGGAACCGGTGCTCTTCCTACGGATCGTGTGGCACGTTTCTTGGGGGATGCGGGTATTACGGATAAATTCACATACGCAGAAACCCCCAAACAGTCTGCGCCAAAGGCTAAAGCACTCGCGCGTGAGAAAGAAAAAACTGATAAAGCACAAGCAGCTAAAGAGGCAGCAGCTGCCAAAATTGCAGCAGAAGAGGCAGCAAAAGCCGCAGCGGAAGCCCCCACGGAAGAAGTATCTGAAGGAGCATCAGCAGTGGAAGCTGCAGATGTTACAGCTGAGGCGGTTGAATAGCGCGTAACGATGGCTGATACGTATGTATGTGTGGGAAAACTCACAAAACCTCACGGTGTCCGGGGTGATATGAATCTTGTAAGTTTTACAGATCCCCCGGAAAACATTTTTACGTATGTTATGCTTTTTCGGGGAACTACTCAAGAATCAGTGTGCCAAGAACCCGTGGGTATTGTTCGCAAATCTCAGGCTAGTGCCTCATCATTTCTTGTTCGTGTGGGAGGGGTGTCTGATCGTAATGCGGCTGAAACAATGCGTAACACATCAATCTGGGTGCGACGTCAAGATATGCCGATTCTGCAAGAGGAAATGTTTTATTATGTTGATTTGATGGGATTACATGCGCACGCGCCAGGGGGAGCCGTGTTGGGCACAGTAATACACGTAGATACGTTTGGTGCCCAAACAAACCTGGAAATATGCGATGCGTCTGGAGTGAAGTACTATCTGCCATTTACGAAGGCGGCGGTTCCGTCTGTTGATAAAGAAAACGGCCTGTTGATAGCGAACCCCGATTTTTTGGTTGCGCAGAAACCATCAACGACGAAAGAGTCTTAGTATGTGGCGCTTGAGCATTGTGACTCTTTATCCGGACCTTTTTCCAGGTACGCTGGGAGCATCAATTATCGGAAAGGGGGCTGAGAAGGGCCTTTGGTCACTTGACGTACACAATATTCGCAGCTACGCAACAGATAAACACCAAACCGTTGATGATAGCCCTTTTGGTGGAGGGGCTGGTATGGTTATGCGTCCTGATGTCTTGGATGCATGCCTGCATGCTGTGGCTGAACGTAACCCGTTTGACCGACTGTTGGTGACGTCTGCGCGCGGGGTTTCTCTGACACAAGAACGAGCAGAAAATCTTGTAAAAGACAAGCATGTTGGTATCATTTGTGGCAGATTTGAAGGCATAGACCAGCGTGTTCTTGATAAATGGAAAGTCACAGAGATAAGTATCGGGGACTATGTCTTAGCTGGTGGTGAAGTGGCAGCGATGGTTATTGCAGAAAGCTGCATTCGCCTCTTGCCAAACGTGATGAATTCAGGTAATTCCTTGATGGAAGAAAGTTTTACGAATGGGCTATTGGAGTATCCTCAGTTTACGCGGCCTCAAGAATGGTCTGGTAGAGGTGTCCCCGATGTTCTCGTGAGTGGCCATCATGAAAATGTACGCAAATGGCGGTGTGCAGAATCAGAGAAAATCACACGTGAACGCCGCCCCGATTTATGGCAAGCATACCTTGCGAAAAAGAAGACAGAGGAAAAACGATGAATACTGTTGAAAAGTACAACCAAGACCAAGTGAATCAGTTAAGTGCGGCTAACCCTATTCCTGAATTTGATCCCGGTGACACTGTACGTGTATGGGTAAAAATCATCGAAGGTGAGCGTGAGCGCCAACAGGCATTTGAAGGCGTGTGTGTCGCGCGCAAAAATGATAGTATCAATTCATCATTCACCGTGCGTAAGATTTCATACGGTGAGGGCGTTGAGCGTGTGTTTCCTTTGTACTCTCCTCGTATTCGCATTGAGACGGTACGTCGTGGTGTCGTGCGTCGGGCAAAACTGTATTATTTGCGTGATCGTTCGGGTAAAAGCGCCCGTATCAAAGAGCGTCCACGCAGTGCCGCGTCATCTTTAACAAAGTAATTGCTATAGCACACACGTGAGAGGTGCCCTTGAAAGGTATGTTCGGGTATGTGTAAGGCAGAGGCCATTCTGCAGGGGGCTCTATGAATATTGATCTTAGCCACGCACGCCAGCTATACAAAGACATGCTTTTGATTCGTCGATTTGAGGAAAAAGCCTCTCAGCTTTATGGTATGGGTCATATTGCCGGTTTTTGCCATTTGTATATTGGTCAAGAGGCAGTCGTTGTTGGTGCTCAAGATGTTATGCAATCGCAAGACACTGTAATCACGGCCTATCGTGATCATGGTCATATGCTAGCATGTGGCATGGACCCTAAAGGTGTCATGGCAGAGCTGACAGGACGCCAAGCGGGATACTCAAAGGGAAAAGGTGGCTCGATGCACATGTTTTCTCGGGAGAAAAACTTTTTTGGGGGGCACGGCATCGTAGGGGCTCAAGTTTCTATTGGCACCGGTATGGCGTTTGCACACAAATATAAACAGGATAATGGTGTTTGTCTGACGTATTTTGGGGATGGTGCAGCAAACCAAGGTCAGGTATATGAATCGTTTAATATGGCTTCTTTGTGGGGTCTTCCGGTTCTTTATATTATTGAAAACAATGGATATGCTATGGGCACATCCACGTTGCGTGGCTGTGCAAATGATGAAAAAATGCACACGCGCGGCGAGCCTTTTGGTATTCAGGGGATCCAAGTGGATGGCATGGATGTTTTGGCTGTTCGAGATGCCGTCAGTAGGGCGCTACACACGGTTCGCACAAATATGTTTCCTATGATTGTTGAGGTTCGTACCTATCGTTACCGTGGGCACTCTATGTCTGACCCGGCCGGTTACCGTTCGAAGGAGGAAGTAACCGAGGTTAAAACAACATCCGATCCTCTTGCAAACTTTAAAGAGCAGATGCGCGTAGCATTTTCCATGAAGACTGATGACCTCAAGGATATTGAGAATGAAGTCCGTGACCACATGAAAGAGGTTGCAGAATTTGCGATCACAGCGCCTGAGCCAGACGCCGGTGAATTGATGACGGATATTTTGATTGAAGAGGAGGCGCGCTGATGGCACTGCATACGATGACCGTGCGTGAGGCTCTGCGTGCAGCGATGGCAGAAGAAATGCTGCGTGATAAGGATGTGTTTATTCTCGGAGAGGAAGTCGCCCAGTACAACGGTGCCTATAAAGTGACGCAGGGGTTGCTCGAACAGTTTGGTGAAACCCGTGTGATTGATACCCCTATAACTGAGCACGGCTTTGCAGGTCTTGGTGTGGGCGCGGCTTTTTTAAAGCTTCGACCTATCGTTGAGTTTATGACATTCAATTTCGCCATGCAAGCAATTGATCAAATTGTTAACTCAGCGGCAAAAACCCTTTATATGTCAGGGGGGCAAATGGGTTGTCCCATCGTATTTCGTGGTCCTAACGGTGCGGCAAGTCGTGTTGGTGCCCAACATTCTCAGTGCTATGCGAGTTGGTATGCACACTGTCCGGGTCTGCGCGTGGTATCTCCCTATTCGGCAGGCCGTGCAAAAGCCCTGTTAAAGTCTGCTATACGTGATCCAAATCCTGTCATTTTTCTTGAAAACGAGCTTATGTATGGTCAATCCTTTGATGACGTTAGTGATGATACGGATGCTTGTGAACCCTTAGGAAAAGCCCGCGTTGTACGCGAGGGCACTGATGTAACGCTTGTTTCATTTTCAATTATGGTGGGCAAGGCTTTAAAAGCGGCAGACATCCTTGCACAAGAGGGTATTTCAGCAGAAGTCATTGACCTCCAATCTATTCGTCCTCTGGATGTGGAAACGATTATCCGATCTGTCCAAAAAACGAATCGTCTTGTATCGTGTGAGGAGGGTTTCCCCTTTGCTGGTGTGGGGGCGGAGATTGCAGCGCAAATCATGCAGGAGGCTTTCGATTTTCTTGATGCGCCAGTCGTCCGTGTGACAAGTAAGGATGTGCCTCTTCCGTATGCGGCGAATTTAGAGGCGCTGGCCTTGCCTCAAATTAAAGACATAGCCGACGCAAGTAAGCAGGTTTTATACCGCTAGGTGTGCTGGTTAAGGCCCACATTTATGAAAGTGATTCGCTTTTATGTATGTTTTTCAAAAACACATCAAAGGAATTAAACATTCATTTTTTCTTGGATCAAGGGACGAAATATACCAGAGAGGTTCTGCGCAGTGTCAGAAAAATTAAGCCGCTACAGGGGTAATGTTTTTTTCCGCAAAATAATTGCTTAATTCCTCAGATTCAAACATTTCGCGCACAATATCCGCACCCCCAATGAACTCTCCTTTGGCATAGAGTTGTGGAATTGTTGGCCAATCGGAAAAGATCTTGATGCCCTCGCGAATCTCAGAGTTCTGTAACACATCCACAGCATGAAAAGGAATACGAAGGCGGTTTAATGCTTGGACTACGTAACCAGAAAAACCACACATGGGAAACTGTGCTGATCCCTTCATAAAGAGGACAACATCATGGCTGGTAATGATTTCTTGTATAGAGGCTTTCAGTGATTCATCAAGCATGTGAGCTTCCTTCAGTCTGCGTTGTGATCGATAGGGCATGGATGGTAGTTCCCACATGATGTCCCAGGGCTGTATAGACACGTTTATGCTGTGCAGGCCGAGAGAGCCCTGAAAATGAAGGGCTTACAACAGTAATGGCATAGTGATTTTGGTCACCACGCAAATCGGTGATTGTCACCTGGGCATCTGGGATGCCGCGCATTACCATATCAACGATATCATTGGCTGGCATGGGCATGTACGCAGTTCCTTCTACCATGGTTTCCCCAAAAAGACGAGGACTGACTTATGATTTAATCCCAAGGTCTTTAAAGCGATTGCGGAACTTAGCGAGCTGTCCACCGCTGTCAATTAACCGATGGACACCTGTCCATGCTGGGTGAGATGTTGGGTCAATATCCAGACGCATAACATCGCCTTCTTTGCCCCATGTGGATCGTGTTTCAAACTCAGTACCGTCGGTCATCACAACCTTGATGGTGTGGTAATTGGGGTGAATGCCTTTTTTCATACGTAACTCATGATGAATATATTTACGCATGGTATAGCGAATTCCTCAGAAAATTGCAAGGTGTCTCCGCAATTAAAAAAATGGGTCGACAATTCCTTGTTGATTTGGTATTCCCATCTACATTGTGGGGCGATTAGCTCAGTTGGTAGAGCAGCTGACTCTTAATCAGCGGGTCACAGGTTCGAGCCCTGTATCGCCCACCACGTATGTGTTTCTTGGGTCAAGAAACACGGATATGTCACGCATATATTGAGGGTTTATCCATTCACACAGATATTTAAGACGTTACCTACACGACCAATTATTGACCTCTACAGGGGCGTTTTGTCGTCACAAGGGGCGTCCTTTTTCTGGCGATGGCTTCTGTGTGTTTCAATCATTGTTGGTGAAATCGGTGTCGCAACGGCTATACCTTATGCATTCAAATATATTCTGAATCTGTCACCAGAAACGCACGGTGTTCTTGTTCCTTTTTTGCTTGTGGTAAACTATGGCATCCTAAAAGCCATGCGCGATATTTTGAGCAGTGTGAATGACATTGTATTTTTTCCTATCACGAACTATATAATCCGAGCAGTCCGATTGCAGGTGTTGATGCATGTACATCGCCTGAGTCTTGAAAAGCGCCGCGCTCTTGCCCTCTCGGATGTGATTTCCGCGATGCGCCGTGTCAGTCAAAGCACACGAACATTATTGCGGATTGGCGTTTTGCAAATCATCCCTTCCGCAGGAAAATTTGTGGCTGTTTCTGTTTTTTTTGTGACAATGGGGCTTGTTGTCTTTCCCTATCTTATGGGTGTATCCCTTGTGTGTGTGGTGCTTGTGAAAGCCCTTCCTCACTATCGGCGGGTGCGCAAAAAAGCTTGGAATGCTTCGGATACATTTGTACGTGATGCAACGGATAGTCTTTTGCAAAATGAGCATACCCGCACAAATCTTACGTTTGAAATGACACGTTTGGCGAATATGGCGGATAATGAAGCGGCGATATGGCAGGCAACGAATACGTCCAGTAATTTGCTGCAAATAGCTCTGCATGTGGCAAAAGCGATATGGTTTACAAGCGTTCTGGGCACAGGGATGTATCTTGTTCTGTGCGGGGAAATCTCTCAGGGTACTTTTATCCTTATTCACGGACAGCTTCTGGTTGTGTTGATGCCCTTGAGTAACCTGATGCGTGATGGACGCCAAGTGACAGAAAGTATGACTGACCTTGAGCAAGTTGTGCGCATTCTTTCCATTACGAGCGATGGCGGTTCTGCCATCTCTCGGATTTCTCAGGATGCATTGGTGGCGGTGGAAGGAATATCTTTTGCCTATGGCAAAACGCAGGTCTTAAGAGGCTGTCGGTTGCGGATAGCTGAGGGAGAGACATACCTCATCAAGGGAACAAATGGATCAGGTAAATCAACGCTTGTAAATATTATAGCTGGTGTTCTATCGCCGACACAAGGCACTGTAACTTATCGTTCGGATACCCGGTTGATGTATATCCCTCAGGATGTCAGTTTGTACCATGGGTCACTTCTTTTTAATGTAACGCTGGGGGATCCACAGATTTCCTTGGATACTGTGCATAATGCGTTGCGTGATGTAGGGCTTGAGGAATTTATCGGGCCTCAAGAGCGTTTGCATGCCCTTGTGGGAGACTTGGGTATGGTGCTTTCGGGAGGTCAGCGTGCACGTCTTTGGTTGGCGAGAGCGTTGGTTTATAAACCGAATGTCCTGGTTCTTGATGAAACGCTTGATAGTATTGACCAGCAGGCACGCTTAGCTTTACTGGGTCTGTTGCACAGATGCGTAGGAACGTTGGTGATGACATCCCACCATCCAGACGTAGAGGCCTATACCAGTAATACCATGGATCTTGACAAAGCGCACACGGAGCATCTAAGTCAAACACCCCATCCCAGCAGAGAAAAAGCAATTATTTGATCATATGCGCCTCAAGCGAGAAGGACATGCAAAGATAATGCCTTAATCACCAGAATGTTCCTGTATCGTCACTATAAGCAGTACGTCAGTCTAAGCAACGTTTTGGGGGGCAGGTGATGTCTGCGAACAGTTGGTTGTGAATCATTGCTGTGCAGAGGGGTGTCTTTGTGGATTTTCTTAGACTTCAGAAGGAAAATCAATAACAGCGTGTTGCGTATCCCAAAGGCTGTGCTCGAGGCACTCTTCCGCATAGGCATCATCGCTATCCATAAGAGGGTAGACAAAGCCTGTGGGGTGATTGTGAGGGCTAAGGTGCCCTAGAAGACTGGATACAGGATCGTCATCTCTGCGAAAGTACGGGGCGTAGTATGCACCTGTTTCGAGTGTGTATCCTTCGCATGACTCAAATCTGGCACGGATGTCAGCAGTGGTTTGCTCGCAGTATAGGTCATGTACAGTCTGTCCCGTGCGTGTGAAGGGATCTTTTGGGAAAGCTTTGTGATAACGTAGGGTGTGATAAGGGGGTTGGGGGAGAGATGTCTGAACCGAGAAAAATCCTTCTTGCGCGGCTTTGATAATCAAGGTTTTGAGGGTTTTGGCACCCTTGTTGCCATTTCCCCGTGTGTGCAGAGAAAAAACATTCGAAATAATAGTCGCCATTCGCTCCCTTGCAACAATTGTCTCTGGATCAGTATACGCATGAATACAATTAATGAAAAGAGGGCGTTTTCTCATGATCACAAATGAAAGAATGCTGGGACCACTGCTTTTGTGTAGAGGGCTTAGGAGGAGGGCAGCAGCACCTATTTCTAGCAGTGTGCGTGCATCTTGTTGGAGGTATTTTCTGAAGATATGAAAGTATCTGAGCCTCTGTCAGTCACTGTGAATCCTAAGGGAGTGCTACTGATGTTTGGGAAAAATTGGTAAAGAATATTTTTCAAAAGGTGTTTTTAAAAGGCTCTCTCAGCAAAGGTATCTGGTCTATGTTTCAGCAGACAATCGGCAGACAATAGGAGTGTGGGGCTTTCTGTTGCCCGGTGCCCCACAAACCGCACAAATGACACACTTTAGGCGGCTACTAGAGCTTCCATGGAGTAATTGTCATTCATAGCAATACGATTTTCGTTTGCAATTATATATTTTAGTCCGGTAACAGCGGAACAACACCGGGTAAAAAACCTATCTTTACTACGCACGTCGATCCTGTTTCATCCCCACCAAGTAAACGCAAGCGCTTAATTGGTGGAGATGCCGGGTACCGCCCCCGGGTCCGTAACGCTTATTCCATAAGCCGTTTATTACCATAGTCAGCAGGCTGACTTCCTATATATATGGGCAAATAGTTAAAATTTCAATGACTGATTACACGTTTTTAGACTCTTTGGTGGATAAGAGCGATGGGCCTCTTGGATAATATGCGTACTCATGTGGTTCTCACAGAAAATCACAAGGGTGGTCGGCGCTTGCATCAAAGCGTTTTAAAGTAAGTGCAATGGTGTGCGATTGGACAAGCGGAACAGTTGGGCGTGCGGGCTTTGCAGATATAGCGCCCGTGCAGAATTAACCAGTGATGCGCGTGTTGAAGGTACTGCGGCGGAATACACCCGAGTAATTGATCCTCGGACTCCCGGGGGGTCTTCGCATGGGTGAGGCCAATACGATTGGATACCCGGAAAATATGGGTATCCACGGCCATTGTTGGTTGATTAAAAGCGACATTAAGAACAACATTAGCCGTTTTACGCCCCACACCAGGAAGTTTTTCAAGGTCTTCACGGTGTGCTGGCACACATCCCTCGTAGTTTTCGCAGAGAATTTTGCTTAATTCATAAACATTTTTTGCTTTTGTATTTGTAAGACCAATGGTACGTATATAGTTCCTGATTTTATCCGGCCCCAGACGAACCATTTTCTGTGGAGTGTCAGCAACAAAGAACAGTTCCCGTGTTGCCTTGTTAACGCCTGTGTCGGTACTCTGGGCGGAAAGAACAACCGCAACAAGAAGTGTGAAGTTGTTTGTGTAGACAAGCTCTGTTTCTGGTTCTGGATTTCTTGCTGCGAATGTTTGGAAAATGGCAGCAACCGTAGCGTGTGAAATCATAGCATTGTTGGTGTTTCTAGGTATTAACACTAGCGGGTTTTGCTCTTTGCATCAAGGTATGTGGCCATTGAGCATATTATAATAAGGGGTAAAACCAAAAGAAAGATTAGTAAAGTTTTAATTAAATGGGCAAATACTGTAAGGACGTAATTTTTTTCAAATCAATGACTACCAAGCTCTACAATGCACTTCTGTGTATCATAATGATTACCTCGGGAATGTTACTGCCCACCATTTACTCTACCCAAATTATCACGATTTCAAAAGAATTTGGGGTGTCTCAGAATACAATCCAGTACGGCATTGCCATTTGTCTCCTGGGAAATGCTATTACAGCCCCTATCTATGGTGCTCTGTCGGACAACTATGGACGCAAATATATTTTATGTGTGGGTGGCGTCATATGCTTTGTTGGCTGCATCGTGAGTGCCCTTGCTTTTGAAGTATACTCCTTTCAGGTGGGTCGCCTCCTACAAGGATTAGGGGCTGGGTCCTTTAGCGTGGTAGCTGTTGCGTCTGTTCAGGATATTCGCACACCCGGCCAGGCTGCCAAAGTCATGGGGTGGACCTCTGTGTTTGCAGCACCTGGTCCCATAATTGCTCCGTTTATCGGTGCAAAAATTAGTATGCTCATGGGGTGGCGCTTTATTTTTGTGGGTGCAGCTATTTGGATGCTTGTTCTCATAGGGGCATTACGCTACATGATCGAAACTGTACCACAGCGTACGCGGGCCTCAGCGCTGCGATCTCCTTGGAGTCAGGCTACTCAGCGCCTTAAACTCTCCATTCGTAGCTACCGAAAGATTTTAGGGAGCCCTAAGTTTATGATGTTTGCCCTTCAAAGCCCTCTGCTGGTTTTGGGATTTTGGTGTGCGATAACTGTTTATCCCGTCTATTTCCCCCTTGTGTTCAATGTATCCGAGAAAGATTATTCTACAAATAGTCTCTATTTGACGGGCTTTTATCTAATTGGCCAGTTTTTTTTAAGTCGCTCTATTAACAGCATTGGGTTAGAGCGCACGCTGGCTTTGGGACTGAAGGTTACGGTAGCGGCTGGTGTCATACATTTTATTATAGCCGGTGTTTTCTTGAGTGAAATGGCGTGGACATTTATGGTACTGGGTACCTACATGATTGGTATGTCCTTAACTTTTAGTCCATCAGTTTCGAAATCAATTTCATTTTTTGAGGATGATAAGGGGTGTGCAGCAGCAGTGAGTAATAGCCTGCGAAAAATAACAAGTGCGTTTGGGGCATACTTAGCAGGCGTATTTGATGATACAACACTTATTCCGACGTCTATAATTATGATAGCATCCTCAGTTGTGGCATTTCTCCTTTTTCAGCTGAGAAAAACAAAATTTCTCCTCTCTTAGGATTGATTTTTTCTTGAGAAACAGATAAGAATACATGCATATGCGGGTGTGGCGAAATTGGCAGACGCACCAGATTTAGGTTCTGGCGCCGAGAGGCGTGGGGGTTCAAGTCCCTCCACCCGCACCACACGTTCACAAAAATTCCCTTGAGAGACCCATGTTATGCAACTGCAAGAAGTAAAATCCGAAGGTTTAATCCGCCACTTCAGAGGTGTTATTCCTGTTGATGTTCTTACCAAAGCAAAAAATGGGCGCCTTGCTGAAATCAGCAAAAACCGAAAGATTCCAGGGTTTCGTCCTGGTAAAATCCCTGCAGCGGTTTTGGAAAAAAAATATGGCCAGGAGGCTTATGATTATGTCATTAGCCAAGAAGTAGAAAAAAAAGCACAGGCTGCCCTTGCTGAAACACGCATTCGCCCCGCTGTTCGGCCCAAGCTTGAGATTATCTCCGAAGATGATAAAACCGGAATTGTATTTGAATTACATGTTGAGGTCTATCCTGAAATAACGCCTCCTGATTTTTCTGCCATTACATTCTCCCGATACATAGCAGAGGTATCGGCACAATCGATTGATGACTCATTAATGCGCATAGCTAATCAACAAGCAACGTTTGAGGAGGATACATCAGCCGACATCGTTTCAGAGGATCATGTTGTTATTGCTGATCTTGCTTTTGATATTCCCGGTGTCAAAGATGGCCACAGCACACAACCTGATGTAACGCTTGAACTTGGGCAACGAAAGGTTCTGCCTGCTATTGAAGAAAAGGTTGTTGGATCTAAAGTGGGTGATGTTGTGTCCATACCAACAGTGTTTCCCAGCCACGCGGATGCTAAGATTGCCAATAAACACGTTGTTTATCAGGTAACCATTAAAAAATTAAAAAAGCGCATTCCTCATGTACAGAATGATGAGCTTGCGCAAAAAGTGGGTCTCAAATCTTTGGCAGAGCTAAAGAAAGAAGTGGAAACGCGCCTTCAAGAAGAGTTGGATTCTCGGGCGTTAAGCCTGACCAAACGAGAGCTCTTTGATGCTCTTGATGTGTCAGTGACCTTTGATTTACCACCGACACTGGTTGCACATGAGGCACAAGTCGTGCGTCAGAACGTGAAGACTGATACCCCCGAAGGTACACTTACCAACGATCAAGAAAAAGAGATCAGCGAAGTAGCAGGTCGCCGGATAAAGCTTGGTCTTCTTTTCAATCATATTTCAGATGAACGTGGGCTTGATATTCCTATGGAAAAAGTACAAGAAGCTCTCATGCAAAAGGTCAATCAAAACCCTGCACATGCCAAGCAAATTCTTGATTACTATAAAAATACGCCGGGTGCCATTGATGAAATACGAGGACCGTTGCTTGAGAATGCTGTTGTTGAACATATCATCAGCCTAGCAAAGCCAGAAGAAAAGAAAATCACAGAAAAAGATCTTTTTGCGAAACTTGAAAATTAAGCATTCCTAACCGCTAAGGGCCCGTAACCTCTATACACGAGAACCTTATCCCTTTTATTTATGTGGGCTTCTGTGAGACATGACTCACACGAAAGAGGCGTGTTGCTTTTGTCCGAAATTTCCCTGCGACGGCGATGGCCACACCTCTGGCTTATACATACTCATATGGCTACACACACAAAGACTGCTAATGCATAGTGGTTTGCTATGCCAACAATCAGGAACTAACCACTATGTTTTTTGCCAAAAAAATGATGCGGCAGATATTCGTGCGCTCATCTTGTCAAAAAAACACGCGCAGAAACGGCAGGGTATACCTAGGTGTATACTAAAGAGTTATCCCGATCACTAAAAGCAGGAATGGCCGTATGGTAGTAGGAAACAGAGTGTCGGATATTCTCTCTGCTTTGTGCTGCGAATTCTCAATTTTTTCCCTGATCTCCAGTTTCAAAGAACAAAAGCATAGAGATGGCTTGACAGCTGCTTCTGTTAAGGCGGACGCACCTCTGTACGCGAGTGGAAAAAATAACCAATAGCCTCTAACTCGGTGGGGATTTTTTTAAAGCTATAAACCTCTTCCCCAATGATGGTATTTTATCTGCTTCTGTGGGGCGGTATTGATAAAAAGAAATGGGAAAATGAAGAGAAATCTGTGGTACTCCTTCCTAAACTCTCGCCTAAATTCCCGATAGGTAGAAAAGCCCCTGCGGGGGCTTTTCTACCTATCGGGTTGCGTAAAAAAGAGGGGGTCTTCGTATTCCCCGTTAGTTGTCTTGCGTCAGCGACGATCACCAAATAAACGTATCATGGCAACAAACATATTAATGAAATCCATGAATAACCGCAGTGCACCAATAATAGATGCCTTTTCAACGGTCTCACGCGATTGTCCATGCATATGATAGAAAAGATCCTTCAGGTTTTGTGTGTCATAAGCAACAAGACCACTGAAAACAAGGACGGTTACAGCAGAAATGAGCATCTGAAATCCACCACTTTGGACAAACATGTTTGTGATAGAGGCAATAATGATACCGACAACAGCGAGCGTTAAAGCCCCACCAAATCCTGAGATATCACGTTTTGTTGTATAGCCGTAAATACTGGTGGTTGCGAACATCCCTGCTGTAATGAAAAACACGCGAGCTACGCTTGTGGCTGTGTACAGCAACAAAATAGACGATAGAGATGCTCCCACCGCAGCAGCATAAAGCCAAAACATGACTTGCGCGCTGGCGGCAGACATTTTGTGAATGCGCGCCGAAAGGGTAATCACCATGACGAGAGGCAAAAACATGACCACATAGACAAGTGGTGTACCGAAAATCACTTGAATGGCAGCGGGCGATGTGGCAATGGCGTACGCAACAAAACCTGAAATCGCTAATCCAGATGCCATGTAATTGTAAATACGCTGCATGTAAGAGCGCAAAGCAAGATTCAGACTGCCATAAGAAGTCTTTTGGATTGTATCATTTCTGTTTGTGGTGTTCATGGTTAACCTCATAATTGACGTATGCAAAGTTTACACGAGTTTCCTCTGAGAGTGAATAGTAAAAATCATTTATGACTATTTGTAATTTTATTTTTCTTGATTTTCATGCCAATAGCTGACAATATGTCATTCTATTACCTGTTATTGAGGAAAAGCCATGACACGTCATTCGATTGATTGGGATAAGCTAAAGTCACTTTACTATGTTGTGAAGTGCGGTAGTTTTACGAAAGCAGCTGAAAAGCTTGGTGTTTGTCAGTCTGCTGTTAGTCGTCAAATTCATAGCTTAGAGTCACGCCTGAAACACAAAGTTTTCAAGCGTGATGGTTCGCGTATCCTTATCACAGATGCGGGTGCTCAAATGTTTGATCTTGCAGAGTCAATAATGACAAATGCTAAAGCAGTGATTAATTCGTTGGACGATACGGATGCGCCTACGGGTGAAATCGTTATGGTTTCCAATGCTGCTGTTGTTAGCGCACTTGTTCCGCAGTATATGCTTGAATTGAGCGAGCGTTACCCCGGCCTGCATTTGCACTTGCGTGCATCGTTGAGTGAGATTTTTCTTGAGGAGTGTGACGTTGCTATTTGTGGGTACTTGCCAAACCGTCCTGATTTACAACAAGAACCTTTATTCAAAAGTGCCCAAAAGTTATTTGCCAGTCCTGAGTATATTCAAAAATGTGGAACCCCCAAAAGGGTGAGTGACCTAGAGAACCATCGTTTGCTCAGTTACAGCCATAGCCCTGATCCTCACAATTGTGAAGATAGTTGGTTGCTGACAGTTGGTCTTGATGCGCGAAACGCGCGCAAGCCCTTTGCCACTTTTAATAGCAGCTTCGCGTTGTTGAATGCGGCGAGTAACGGTCTTGGAATTGTGGAGCTAGAGGGTAACTTTCCTGGTCTAATGGGTGCAAATCTCGTTGAGGTTTTACCTGAGTTGCGAGGGCCTGAAACAGAAATGTTTGTGATTTCCCATAAAAAAGCGATTATTCAACGCAAAGTAAGCGTTTGTGTTGCCTTTCTAAAAGAAAAACTCTCACAATATTAAGAATTAAACAAAGAGTTCACTCTGGCACAGAGAATTGGGATTGCTGCACGTGTGGCTATACGTGACCCAGGCACGGCCAAACAAGGGGTTTCACTTTGTCCTGCGGGTAAGTGTAAGGCCGAAGCATACAGCACCGCACACAGCAGTAACAGCAAAAACGGCCAATCCAGATTCCCATCCATAATACTTTGTTATGTAGCCGATGCCAACTCCGCTGATTGTTCCACCGATATTTCCAAATGAGCTAACGACACCTGTTGCAATGCCCACAGCTTTTTTGGAGGCAAAGTCTGCGGCGGCGGCACCCACGAGAACGTTCGGTCCAAAGCTAAAAAACCCAAAAAGAATAAGCATAACACCATCCAGAGATCGCGTATGGTAAGGTGAAAATCCAAAATAGCAGATGATTCCAGCAAGGGCCAACATATACAGAACGCCGACCGGACCACGCTGCCCTTTGAACACATGGTCAGAAACAAAACCGGCGCCTAAGCCACCAATAAGGCAGCCAACTTCATAAATGAGACCCATTTTCCCTATGGACTGAAGGCTTAGGCCACGCACATGGATAAGAATTTCAGGACACCAGTTCAAAAACCCAATACGCACCAAATAGAGACAAAAACTGGCCATACAGATAAACCAGAGGCGTTGATTGGGCAACAGTTGTTTAACCACAATTTGTCGCACCGACAAATGCATAGGCTCATTAATAATTTTTCTGTTGGAGACATGTGAATCCGGGGTCGGCTTATACTGTTCAATGGGCGGAAGTCCAACTTCACCAGGGTTATCACGCAGACGATTTAATAGAAAAGGCACCATCAAAAGTGCAGCAGCAGCAGGTATCAAAAAGGCAGATTGCCATCCCCATAACGGAATCGTATATCCACTGACGAGAAAAATAATTCCTCCGGCGAGTGGCGCATTAGAACTCCAAATAGCCCAGCGCGTACCAATCTCATGAGAGGCGTGCCAATGTGTAAGCATACGAGAGCATGAAGGGGCACCCATGGTTTGAAACCACCCATTCAGGGCCCAAAAAATAGCAAATTGATTAATCGAAGTACTAACGCCAAATAGTAAATTACAAAAAGCAACACCAAGCAAACCAAACACATGAAAATATCGGGCATTTGCCTTATCACTGAAAAGACCATTACACAAACGACCACTCGCGTAGGCGGCAGTGGTTGCTGACATAATCATGCCGATTTGTTGGTCATCAAAACCAAACTCTGCCTTCATTGCGGGCACAGCCATAGCTAAATTGATGCGGCCTAGATTATACAGTCCGTACCCTAAAATAATGGAATACATAATGCGCAAACGCCAGTACGCATAGCGAGATTTGGTAAAAATCCCCTGTGAGTAGCTAATATCTGGGTGTGGAGCAGATTCTTTGTTGTTCTTAGCAGTCAAGATACGAGATGTGTTATTCACGAAAAATAACGAATTAATTGAGATTTAAACCTAGCACAGAACCTTCTGCCTGAAAATAGGATAAAAGTTACAAAAAATTTCACATTATATGGGCATCATGCACTAATATTTTTCAGGTATGTTAAGATGAAAAAAGTAAAAAAGAAGGTTCTGTCGCAGATAACGTAGAAATATGTTCTAAAGGAAAGCATGAGAAAGAGTCGATGTGGCTGGTACACGCAAAACAAACTGATAAAGCATTTCGTATCTGGCACAACAGCACGATGCGCGGCTGAACTGGTTGGTGTTAATAGAAGAAGTGCCGCATATTATTCTATATGGTTGAGAAAGATTATCACCCACCATCAGGAGAGAGAATCTCTCTGAGTCTTCGAAGGTGAGATTGACGGTGACGAGAGTGACTTTGGTGTCACACAAAAAGGACAAGGTGGCCCCAGCGCATCAGGAGCGGCGCTTCAGGAAAAGGACCAGTTTTGGGATTGTTAAAAGGGGGTGGTAAGATTTATACCCCAATTATTCCAGGTGCGAAAAGAGATACCTTGATGCCAATAATCCAGGATAAAATCACGTTGGATAGTGTTGTGTCTCGTGACTCATGGCCAGCGTACAATGTTTTGGATACGACTGGTTTGAGACATTTTAGAATTAATCACAGTAAAATTTTTGCGGATAAGAAGAATCACATCAAGGGCATCGAAAATTTTTAGAATCAGGCAACGCGTCATCTGCGTAAATTTATCGGTATCCCCAAAGAGAGTTTTGATCTCTTTTTAAAAGAGTGTGAACGGCGTTTTAACAACAGCACCCCTAAAAATTAGTTAACGCAATTAAGACAACGGGTTAAGAGGGTCTTAAAATAGTTATCTGGGAAAGCCCCTAAAGTTATTGCCATCAGGAAGTAGTTTCCCAGCAGAAAAAATGCATTTCTTCCCGTTCCATAGGATGCACATCGAACAAAGCAAGAAGTGTAGCTATAGACAAAGTGATTTTCGTTTTCCCTCCGAAAGCTCGTAACACGCAAGGCAGTAGGGGGACAATGACCAAAAAATCCTTTTTGACGTTTATAAGCTCAAAAGAAATTTTGTGCTTATAAACGTCCTTCACATGAACGCTTGTACACAAAACAATAAAGCTTTTTGACCACCTCGTAGGGGGCTATCCTCAAAAAGATCATTGCGATAGAGAAATCCCTGCGGGTGATTGGCCTTGCTTATGTTCGTTTACGCGTGGGCTTTTCAGGAAAAGCAAGAGCAATGGCCAAAACTTCACTTGCGTCACTAACGGGGATGATCGTGATATCCTGTTTTACGTTTAGTGGAATCTCCTCGAGATCTTTCTCGTTATCTTTTGGGATAATGACTATGGTAATCCCCCCGCGGTGGGCAGCCAATAATTTTTCCTTGAGACCACCAATGGGCAAAACACGCCCGCGCAGGGTAATCTCACCAGTCATTGCGACATCGCTACGAACAGGAGTTTCAGTGAGAACAGAAACAATAGACGTAAACATCCCAATCCCTGCAGAAGGACCATCTTTGGGAGTTGCCCCCTCAGGTACGTGAATATGGATGTCATATTTATTGAACATGGTTTCAGGAATAGCGAACTCCTTTGCGTGAGCCCGTACATAACTAGCTGCCGCCTGGATCGACTCTTGCATAACTTCACCCAACTTACCGGTGATTTTCATCTTTCCCTTACCGGGCAGTCTTACAGCCTCAAGGGTCAAAAGTTCTCCACCAACTTCTGTCCAGGCGAGTCCTGTTGTAACACCAACAAAATTCTCTGCTTCTTTTTCCCCAAAGCTGAAACGCTTTATTCCGGCAAAATCCCCCAGGTTTTCTGGTGTGATCGCGATTTGCTTGAGCACCTTGGCAGGAACGTCCTTCTTTTTCTTATCACTATGGATAAGAATTTTTTTCAAACTTTTGCGCATAATGTTTGCCAGTTCGCGTTCAAGGTTACGAACCCCTGCTTCGCGCGTATAACACCGAATAATAGCCAAAATGGCATCATCAGATATCGCAATCTCTTTATCACTCAGTCCATTATCTTTAATTTGTTTAGGGATAAGATGGCGCTTAGCAATCTCAAGCTTCTCTTGTTCGGTGTATCCGGAAAGACGAATGATCTCCATGCGGTCCATTAAAGGGGCTGGGATTTGACTAAGATAATTGGCTGTCGTTACAAACATAACGTCCGATAGATCATAGTCAACTTCTAAGTAGTGATCGTTAAAAGAGCTATTTTGAGAAGGATCAAGAACCTCAAGGAGTGCAGAAGACGGGTCTCCGCGCCAATCAGATCCTAGTTTATCAATTTCATCCAGCAGAAAAAGAGGGTTTTGACTCTTTGCTTTGCGCATACTTTGGATAATTTTTCCTGGCATTGCACCAATATACGTGCGTCGATGACCACGAACTTCTGATTCATCACGCACCCCGCCCAAGGACATGCGCACAAAGTTACGTCCCGTTGCACGGGCGATGGATGTTCCCAAAGAAGTTTTCCCCACACCTGGTGGCCCAACAAGGCACATAATAGGTCCTTTGACTTTTCCCACACGTGACTGAACTGCAAGATACTCAAGGATCCGCTCTTTAACTTTCTCAAGGCCATAGTGATCCTCGTTAAGGATTTTTTCCGCGGCCAAAAGATCTTTTTTCGTGGGGGTGCGCTTATTCCAGGGTATGCTTAAAAGCCACTCCAAGTAATTACGAATAACAGTGGCTTCTGATGACATAGGGCTCATCAAGCGTAATTTTTTGAGCTCTGCCTCCGCTTTTTCTTTGGAATCTTTCGGAAGCTTTGTGGCAGTTATCTTGTTTTGAATCTCATCGAGTTCATTGGTACCATCTTCGCTGTCACCCAATTCTTTTTGGATGGCCTTCATCTGTTCTGTAAGATAGTATTCTCGCTGGGTTTTTTCCATCTGTCGTTTGACGCGGGAGCGAATCCGTCGTTCTGTTTGAAGAACGCTGATTTCTGCCTCCATCAGATTGATGATTGCTTCAATGCGCTCGGAGACGGTGGTTGTCTCTAAAAGATTTTGTTTGTCAGAAAGCTTCAACGATAGATGTGATGCAATAGTATCCGCAAGGCGGGTGGGCTCATCAATTTTACTTAAGGAGAGAAGAGCATCGGGCGAAACCTTAGGGTTGAGTTTCACATAGCTTTCAAACTGGGATATGGCTGTACGGCTGAGGGGCTCAAGAACGCTATCAATCTCTGGGTCTGTAGCAATAGCTGTAGCCTTGCAGACGAGGTAAGTGCTGTTGGTAACAAACTCTTGGACGGCCATTCGCTCCCGGCCCTCGACAAGGACTTTTACTGTTCCGTCAGGTAGTTTCAGAAGCTGAAGGATCTTTCCAACTGTTCCCACACGGTAAAGATCTTTTTCCTCAGGATTGTCATGTGAAGAGTTTTTTTGCGTAAGCATCAAAATTTCTTCGGTATTCTTCATGGCAAATTCAAGAGCATCAACAGACTTTGGTCGTCCCACAAAAAGCGGAACGATCATTGCGGGAAAGACCACAATGTCACGTAAAGGAAGAACGGGAAGAAGGAGCGGTGTCTTTTTTGTGACGGCCTTCGTTTTTTTTGTAACAGCTTTTTTTTCAGACATATAACGTAGTAAAATCCGGAGTTAGTGAGTGAATCGTTGTATAACTTCACCACCTTACAGCGAAAGCAGACCAAAACTCAAGCAAGATTCTCAAGTTCTGAATCTTTTGTCATGTGCGTGTTACTGCTTGGTGCAGCAAGAGATTTTGGTTCTCCTGCTCGCATGGTAATGAGGGGCTCTGTTTTGCCATCAACAACACTGCTATTAATAATAACTTCTTCCACATCAGATTTTCCGGGCAGATCATACATCAAATTGAGAAGAATTCCCTCCAGTATCGAACGCAGTCCTCGGGCACCTGTCCCACGAGAAACGGCTTGACCAGCAATGCTACGCAAGGCACTTTTACTAAAGGTCAATTTGACATTTTCGGTCGCAAAAATGGCTTGGTACTGTTTAATGAGGGCGTTTTTCGGTTCCTCCAAAATACGCACAAGTGCATCCACGTCAAGATCATTGAGTGTCGCAATAACAGGTAAACGGCCCACAAATTCAGGGATCAATCCAAACTTCAACAGATCTTCAGGCTCAAGTTCCGTAAAAAGCTCCCCTGGTTTTCGGTTTTCCACCGACTGCACCTCCGCACCAAATCCAATAGAGGATTTTTTGCCACGTTTGCTGATGACTTTGTCAAGCCCTGCGAATGCACCCCCACAAATAAAGAGAATGTTGGTGGTATCGATTTGTAAAAATTCCTGTTGAGGGTGCTTGCGTCCCCCTTGAGGAGGAACAGAAGCAACAGTTCCCTCCATAATTTTGAGGAGAGCCTGCTGTACGCCTTCGCCGGAAACATCTCGCGTAATGGAAGGGTTATCTGATTTGCGGGATATTTTATCAATTTCGTCAATATAAACAATGCCCCGTTGTGCTTTTTCAACATCGTAATCAGAGGCTTGTAAAAGCTTTAAGATAATATTTTCAACATCTTCACCAACATAACCTGCTTCCGTCAACGATGTGGCATCAGCCATCGTAAAGGGAACATCAAGAATGCGTGCTAGGGTTTGTGCAAGCAATGTTTTGCCGCACCCGGTAGGCCCGACGAGGAGAATATTGGATTTTGCAAGTTCAACCTCGCCCTTATTCGTGTTGGCATCTAAACGTTTGTAGTGGTTGTGAACAGCAACTGCAAGAACCCGTTTCGCGTGTTCCTGCCCAATTACGTAGGAACTAAGTATCCCATCAATTTCCCGTGGTGTTGGAATCTTTCCAAGACCAGGGATGGGTCCTTTGATGTCTTCACCGTCAATAATTTCGTGACACAGCTCAATACATTCATCGCAAATAAACACAGTAGGGCCCGCAATAAGCTTGCGCACCTCATGTTGGCTTTTTCCGCAAAAAGAACAGTAGAGGGTTTCTTGAGAGGGTTTATTCGCCATAAAAATACCTGTTAGATGTCTTTGTTAAAACCAGAATGCCCCACAGTGCATAATAATCCGTTAACCCAAAAAACTTTTCGTCTGGGGTTTGTGTTTTATTTATTATCTCTTTGTTCAATAATATGATCAATAAGTCCGAAGCTTTTTGCTTCAGTAGGTGACATAAAATTGTCACGCTCCATTGCTTTGTTGACAGTATCAATATTCTTGCCAGTTGTGCGTGCGTAAATTTCATTGAGACTTTTGCGTGTTTTGATAATTTCCTGCGCATGAATTTCAATGTCTGTTGCTTGGCCGCGAAAGCCTCCGCTTGGTTGGTGAATCATAACCCGTGCATGGGGAAGGCTATAACGTTTTCCCGGCGCGCCACATGTTAGCAATAATGATCCCGCTGAAACAGCCTGGCCGATGCAGATTGTTTTTACATCAGGCTTAATGTAGTTCATTGTATCCATCATAGCCATGGCAGAGGTCACAATGCCGCCTGGGGAATTAATGTAAAGAGACACGTCCTTGTCAGGGTTTTCGGATTCTAAAAATAGCAACTGTGCACATACAAGCGTGGCAATATCGTCATTGATTTCACCGCTTAGAAAAATTATACGCTCCTTGAGGAGCCGGGAATAAATATCAAACGCACGTTCTCCACGTCCCGTTTGCTCAACGACCGTTGGGACCAGGTAACTTTCAACAGTGGACAAAGGGTGTGCGATCATTATGAAAACTCCAGAAAATAACAAAGTTCAGATTATTATTTAGGAAACCTAGCACATAAAAGTTTAAGAGTGAATTAACAGAACGTGCATTTTACAGATTATTTTCTAAAAGCACGCAGGGATGTGCGGCGATGGTGAAAGGGACCTTTAGTGCACTGCGGTGATGTTCATTCTTTCGGCATCGGCATAGCTGAAGAGGGGGCTAACAACCCTGCGTGCATCAGAGGAGGGAAGAACATTGGCAGACAAACTGTCAGGCATTCCCTCAGTGCTTTCATCATCTATGTCTTCTGTTTCAGAATCAGTGCCATTGTCATCAGTGCCATTGTCAAAAGCATTGTTTTCTAAGCCATCATCTGCGGCATTATTTTCTAACAGATCAAACAGATCATCAAAATCTCTTTCTGAGACCCCAACTGGTGGTTCGAGATCCCTAGCATAAGTTTCTGTTTCTTCACGTTTTTTGCTATCATTTCCTAAGGATGTAACCGTAGGTGCAGGGATGAAAGGCGTGGGTTTGTAAGTACTAGTACTGTGTATCGCCAGTTGTTTTTCTTGCGCAGTGATCAGAGCATTTTGTGTGCTATCAATGCTGCGTTCGAGAGAATCTGCTTCGGCTTGTTTTGCAGCAATGTCGCGTCTCAATGCATCAAGCTTTTCCTGACTTTCAGCGAGCAGGGCCCGCACGTGGGGCGTTAAGTGATTAATCCCAGTTTCAGCGGATACAGTCCCTAAAGCCAAAGAAAAGCACAAAAAATATTTGTACATTATAAGAACGACACACGGGTATTTTTTGCAGGATACCTGATAACCATTAATTTTTTGTAAACCCCCTTTTCTCTTTGTCAAAAATGGCCTCTTGGACGACGTTGTGTGTGGATTTTTTTCTTTTGCCCGTTCTTCTGCTTGCACTCTCAGTCGCTTGAGGACTTATCCTATTTTTGGATCACCAGCATTCATTGCTTCGGATACCTCAGCGGCTAAATTCCCGCACCCCGTGTGATCAATGCGTATCAGTGTTGTCTTGACTGGCATATTGAGACAGAAAAATATGTTAGGATAGTGATTATGACAGGCATGGTGAAGACCATCCAGGTGTTTAATTTCTGTGTTTTTGGGAAATTGTTGCCATAAATAATGCATTCGAGGCAATATTAGCGGTGAGGGGGATTAATCTTCTTGGTTTATGAGCGGGTGCTTTATACAAAAAAGCGCGCGATCTACATTTGCTCTGGAGTGGATTTTTAGGAACCAAATGGTGGGCGGTGAGGGATTTGAACCCCCGACCCTCTCGGTGTAAACGAGACGCTCTCCCGCTGAGCTAACCGCCCGATGTGGGTGAACATAATCATCTTTATGCAAAAAATCAAAGGTTTTTTTTGATTATGGAGGTGGCGAGCACACGCATAAAAGGAATACCTGTTTCTTATGAAATATAATCATAATAATATAATCAAAAAAAGATATTGTATTTTATAATAATGGTTCATATCTTTATATCAAAAATTCATTAATAAGAATGATTACAAAAACCAAGATGATAAGTTTACTGGTGCTTATTTTAGTCTCTTCCGTTTTTGCCTCGGAAGACAAGTCCTATGAACCTGCTGCTGTTGCGGTATCCCCTCACCACCTTAATGAGGATCTTTCGCCGAAAAAAGCCTCTGTGGTGCAAGTATTGGCAGATATCAAGGAGAACGCCTTGCAACGGTACTTAGAGTTGCCTCTTGATGATTCCCACCCCTTTCGCAACGAGGTGAACATGGGGCGCTATAGGGAGCGCTTGGAAATCTTAAATCGGTTAATTTCCAATGAGTTTTTTGAGAAATATGTGTTTCCCGATGCAGCGCGTTTGTGGGGGGCGTTGTTCACGATGCTTGGTTGGGATACCCCAGATAATGCTAGGCTTCAGCAATATTATCCACTCTATCAAAAAATGCAACTTGATGCAGAGTTATTGGTGCGCATCCAACAGCAATCCGATCCTCAAGAGGAACGCTCAGAGGATCGGTCCATGGTTGCGGGAGGCGGAGGTGGCTCAGGGTGATACTTTCGCCCACCCCTCGGGTGTGTTCATGATAAACCTTTTGTAGGGATTTTCGAGACCCTAAAAGAGAATTGCTATAGTGAAAATAGGCTTTTTCTACAAATTTTAGATATCATACGTATAGATTTCTTTAACCTACAAATCTATACGATTTTTTAAGCACAGTTTTTTTTAAGCACAACGCTCAGTTTTGAGTGTATCCCCCCCAACGTTCCGTTTGGGAGGTTTCTGTTGATTCAGATGCAAAAAATACACAAAAAAGAAAAAAACGGCATTGACCGAAGGTTCAATCATTGCTAGAAAATAGTATCGCCGTTCTGGTGTCTTTTTATCCACAGCTTTATCCACAGCATACCTAGTGTCGTTTGTATCCGATGACTTACATTCATAACATCTCTCCCATTGCCTTTTCCCTTGGTGCGTTTGATGTTCGTTGGTACGGCATTAGTTATGTGATTGGCTTTGCTTATACGTGGTATGGGGTGCGGGTGAAAATTCTGCAACTTTATAAACATGTAAGCCCGCGTTTTGTTGATGATCTTGTCTCTTCTGTGGGTGTGGGGGTTTTGTTGGGGGGGCGCTTGGGATATGTTCTTTTTTATGACCTCCACATGCTTTGTGAGCCATGGCGTATTTTGCAGATCTGGAACGGTGGGATGTCCTTCCATGGTGCGTTGATAGGGGGGGCTTTGGCGAGCATTTATGGCTGTCGACGTATGCAAATCCCTATACTCCCTTTTTTAGATATGATAGTTTTTCATGCGCCGCTAGGTATTTTTTTGGGGCGGATTGCTAATTTCATTAATAGCGAGCATATTGGGCGTCCCACAGATAAATCCTGGGGTGTTGTCTTTCCCACCGTGGATGGGGTCTTGCGCCATCCGAGCCAGCTTTATGAGGCCTTTCTTGAGGGAGCATGTCTTTTTCTTATTGTGCGGATGGTTGATGCCTATTCCTCAGCTTGTGTACGTGGGCGGATATTGGGATACTTTTTGATATTCTATGGAGTTTTTCGCTGCATTAGTGAGGTTTTTCGTACCCCTGATGGGTATTTCTTAGGGATAACGCTTGGGCAACTTCTGTCGCTTCCCCTTTTGGTGATCGGCTTGTTTTTGGTGTTTACGCGTTCTTCCTACTCTCATAACCTGACGGCGTGATGTGGTAACGCAGATGCGCATGGCTGATGCTCATCAAACACCCTTGGCGGCATATCTGCACGCCTATATAGGCCGTGACCAAACCATTTCTTTTCAGGAATATATGCAGATATGCCTCACGCATGAAAAGCATGGCTATTACAAAACGGCGATCGCGGTAGGGGATGACTTTATAACCGCACCGGAAATATCTCCTCTGTTTGGTCAAGTAATGGGGTTTTGGGTGTTGCAGCAGTGGTTGGCACTGAAAAGCCCCCCTCAATGGACTCTCATCGAGCTGGGCGGTGGTCGCGGAACATTGATGCGCGATGTTTTGCATGTTCTATCGCTTGTGCCTGCGTGCATCGCTGGGGTTATGATCCAGATGGTGGAGTGTAACCCTCATGCTATTGCTCAGCAGCGTTCAGCCGTAACGGACGTTCCCGCGCAAAAAAAAAATTTCTTCCCCACGTGGGTGCCTTCTTCTGAGGACCTACAACTCAAGGCTCCCTATATTTTAATTGCCAATGAATTCCTTGATGCGTTGCCTGTGCAACCCTATTACATGTGTAGGGGGCAGTTGTGGGAGGAGCGCGTTATGAGTGACGGGCATTCCTTTAGATGTGTGCGCGCACCACAACCCATCCAGGAACCGTTGCCTTGGTATGTTTTGGGGGATGGTGCATCGCTTTGCGAGGGTGATTGTATTGAAGTGTGTGCGTATTATGACTCTTTCCTTCGTTCCCTTAGTGCCTGTTGCGTGGAGGGCGCTGCTGCTTTTATTGATTACGGATATACGGGAATACAGCGCACAGGAACAGTACAAGGAGTTCGTCAACACGCTTACACGGATGTAATGACAGATCCGGGTTTCGTTGACATTACAAGCCATGTCAATTTTACCGCGTTCACATCCCTTGCTGAAGCGCAGGGTTTTTCCACGCACGTAACCCACCAGCGCCACTTTCTCAAAGATAATGGCATTGACCTTCGGCTAGCAAAGATTTTGCAGCAAAATCCAAAACAATCTTCTGAAATTATGGCGGGTTATGATCGTCTCATTACAGATTTAGGCATTCTATTTAAGGTGGCGGTTTTGAAAAAAAATAGGGTTGTATGACGCAAAAGAAATCTCTTGTAACTGCGCAAAGAATCTTTTGAATTTCAATCATTCGTACTATAGTGAGAAATGTTGCCTTTTTTACACACACAAAGTCTTGATGCGATCCCCTCTATTGTTCATGGGTTTTTTACGCGAGAAGGGGGTGTGAGTGCGGGTGATTTAGCCACAGCAAATTTTGCACGCCGCGCCCAAGAATCTGATAAAAATCTTAGCGAAAACTATAGGCGGTTGCTCATCTCCTTAGGAGCGAACGTTGATCGGCTTTGTATGGTCCGCCAAGACCACACGGCAGATGTTGTGTGTGTGCGTGAATTCCCCCAGGAGCGTGGCGATCATCCTCTTATATTAGGGAAGGCAGATGCCCTTATTACAACAGTTCCTGGTGTTGCTGTGGGAATTTTGACAGCAGATTGTTTGCCAATCCTGATTAGTGATACGCATGGAACAGTTGTGGCGGCGATTCACGCAGGGTGGCGTGGCGCGTTAAGGGGAATCATTGCTCAAACGATTGCTCAGCTGCGACAAATATCGCCCGGGAGCACTTTTGTTGCTGCCTTAGGGCCCTGCCTCCAGCAACAAAACTTTGCGTTTGGCGAGGATTGTATGAAGGAATTGACAGACCGTTATACCATTGCGTGCGGTTATTTTTTGCGTTTCAAAGAAAAGTATTATTTCAACCTTGAGGGCTTTGCGCGATGGTTGTTGGTGGACGCGGGTGTGCATGATATTTCGGCTCATAGTCTTGATACATACAGTAATGCACGTCGATTTTTCAGCTATCGGCGTTGCAGGCACAATGGGGATGAAACCTATGGCTGTCAGATCTCAGCTATTGGGATAAAAAGACCAAGTAAGTGATTGCTTTATGGCGGGGATTTGCTATCTTTGCAGGAAATCATAATAAATTTACGTAATGCTTCAAATCTTTCATCGCATAGCCCAAACGCTTGCTTTCAAAATTTTTATCGGGGTTCTTGTAGCCTCTTTCATATTTTTGTGGGGTGTTGGCGATTTGTGGCAACAGTTTATGAGTCCTGCTCACGCAACGCTTGTTTCTGTGGGGGGGCGTACGATTAAGATGGATGCATTTTCGCGTAAGCTCCAGCATCAGATGGAAATGGCCCAACGAATGGCGGGCAATCGTCGCTTGCAACCAGAGGATTACCGTCGCTTGCAGTTGGAGGTGGCAACACTACAAGAAATGGTTGTTGGTGAATTGGTAGACCAAGAATGTGATCGTTTGGGGATCCATATCCCTGTGGAAGTTGTTGTGCCCTTGGTTCATCGCGATCCTTTATTTCATGGAAAAAACGGTACCTTTGACCGCGCCCGATTTAATCAGGTTCTGCAGGTTTTGCGTATGAACGAAGATGAGTACATTGAAACGTTGCGTGGCGATTTGCGTCGACGCCAGCTATTGAGTGTAGTGACCCGTGGTATTCAGGCTCCCCAGGTTTTGGGAGAAACATTTATTAAGCGGTTTCACCAGAAGTTGCGGATGCGTATACTCGATGTGCCTTTGCTTCCTGTTGCAAAAGTTCCTGGTCAGAAAAACGCCGTGCCTGCACCCACGGAAGATACGATTGCCCAGTTTTATACAACGAACAAAGATTACTATGCGATTCCTGAACGACGCTCTTTTAAAATCCTGCATTTACGGTACGCAGATTTGCCCCACAAAGTCACAGATGATCAGGTAAAAAATGCCTTTGAGTCTCGTGTAGGTAAAAAGGAAAAAGTGAAATTTGAGGATGTGAAAGAAGAGCTCCGTCGCCAGCTTCTCAGGGAAGCAAACGCTGATGCGATGGAAACACTCAAATCTTTTATCGATGATAAAGTTGCCGGTGGAGTATCCTTGGATGATGTATCAACTCTTGTGCGTACCCAAGGAGCGGGCAAAGCAGGCATGACTACTGTTACGCTCACGGCCCTCAAAACGCATGCGTTTCATGAGGTGACGCAAGGCGGACAAATGGGCCCTAAGGGTGAAAAATCAGTTGTGGAAGCCTTACAATCCCAAGCACACGTTGCGCGTGGTGATATTCAAAACCTGATTGGGCTTGTGTTTGCCACACAGAAAGGTTCAGATAGCGAAACACACCAATTGCCCAGTGGTGACTATGTGATTGTCCATGTGGATGAAGTTGAGCCGCGCCGTATTCCGGAGTATGAGGAGGTGAAGGCCGATGTTACTGATGTTGTTATACGTGAAGCCCAATTCAAGGCAACCTATGACATGGTCACAGCATATGCAGAAACCCTAAAACCAGATACTCAGAAGGCAGATAAGCATAAAAAAGTTCCGCCTTTAGAAGCCAAGTTTGGTGGTAGTCTTCGTGATGTTTTTGGCCTACGCTATGAGCTTGCCTCACAAGCGCAAAAATTCGATCTTGTCGGGTTTGAGAATCGTGCTGATGATGTTAATAAGGATGACATAGTAATTTTGCCTAATGTGAAGAATAAAAGTATTCAAATCATTCAAGTTTCCTCTGTTGAAGACACTGATTTTAAATCAATCAAGCCGGAGATCATCAAGCAGTTAACAGCAAACCTTACTCGTGAAATGCAAAATGATGTGCAAAATCTGTACCTTGCCTACCTGCAGAAGCGCTACAAAGTTGATTATAATAAGGACGTTCTCAAAACCCTTGGCCTTAAAGAGAACGCTGGTTAGTGTCAAAACAAGATGTTGTGATGCAAGGAACAGTAACCCACACCTGTAGGGGTGGGTTACTGTGTAGGATGTTTTTTTTGCAAAATATCCTGACCATTGCTTTTTTGCGGCAAAAAATAGTGTTATGCTTCGTTCTTTCCAAATAGGAGAGTGACTCAAAATGCCTCGCGATACCGCTCAACAAAAAACAGCGTTACCCTCAGACCTTACATTTGAAGAAGCTTTTAAAGAACTTGAAAGTATCATTCAAAAACTTGAGGCAGCTGATACAGTATCGCTTAATGATTCTATTACGCTTTATGAGCGTGGGGTTTTCTTACGCACATACTGTGAAAAGATTTTAGCGAATGCTAAATTGCGGATAGATAAGGTTACGAACGGCTCACCTGAAGGCATCGAAATAGAATCGTTTGACCCACGCAGCGTGTGAAAAAAGTTTCACGCTTCTGTTAGCTATCGGTAGTATGCACAAGAGTACAGCCAAGGTGCCCAAATTGTCTCACCTGTGTCATATAGAAACTGGCATTAAGCGCAGGTTATTGTTTCGGGATATTTTTAACACGTGAAAGGTTACTCATGATTACTGCACAAAATATTGACTACTATATCGCTGGTCGTAAAATTATTGACTCGGTAAGTTTCCGTTTGGCTGAGAAGCAGAAAATTGGCCTTGTTGGGCGTAATGGTTCTGGTAAATCAACACTCTTTCGCTTGCTTTTAAGTGAACTTGAGCGTGACAGCGGTGACCTTACCATTCCCCAAGATATTAAAATTGGCTGGGTACAGCAGCATATTCCAGATACAGATATGCCTGTTTTGGACTATGTGATTGCGTCCGATGCAGAGCGCACGCAACTGATGCAAAAGCTTGAAACGACCGAAGATCCAAATCTTTTGGGTGATATTTATGAACGTTTAATTCATATTGATGCGTATACAGCTGAGGCACGTGCGGGTGAAATTCTCAAAGGGCTTGGTTTTGATAAAGACATGCAGGCACGGCCTTTGAAGCATTACTCGGGAGGCTGGCGCATGCGGGTAGCACTTGCTGCCGCGTTGTTTCAATCTCCGGATTTATTGTTGCTTGACGAACCAACTAACCACTTGGATTTTGAGACATCCACATGGCTGGAGGGATTCTTAAAAACATATCCACGGGCAATTTTATTAATTAGCCACGAACGCGATTTTGTGAATGGAATAGTTGATGGCATCTTTCATCTTAAAAAAGGTCAGCTAAAATATTATAAGGGAAATTACGATACGTTTGAAACCAACTATAAGGCCCAGCTTGCGGCTGATGCATCGTATAATCGCCGCATTGAATCCCAGCGTCAGCATTTGCAATCATTTGTGGATCGCTTTCGTGCGAAAGCATCAAAGGCCGCACAAGCACAATCACGTATTAAAATGATGGAGAAACTGAATCCCATTCAAATGACACCAGAAGATCCTACAGTAAAGTTTGCGTTTTCGACGGCAGATGTGCTTGCCCCGCCGATGGTTCGTTTTGAAGGACTTACTTTAGGATACGGTGAGCATGAAGTGCTTAAAAATCTAAAAGGAGGTCTTAATCCAGAAGAGCGTATCGCTCTGTTAGGCGCTAACGGAAATGGGAAATCGACATTTGTGAAGTTTTTGGCAGGAAAACTTCAGCCTCTGAAGGGGAACGTATATATTTCCGATAAAATTCGCGTAGGGTATTTCGATCAACATCAATATGAAACCTTAGATCAAACGGCTACACCCTATCAAATTATTCATCGCTTAAACCCTGACATAGGAGATACCAAAATTCGTGCTCATTTGGGGCGCTTTGGCTTCAACACAGACATGGTGTCGCGTCAACTATCTTCGCTTTCAGGAGGAGAAAAGGTGCGCCTGGTATTTTGTGGTTTGTGTATTGATAGTCCCAATTTACTTATTTTGGATGAGCCTACAAACCATCTTGATATCGAAATGCGTGACTCACTGGCGCTAGCGTTGAACGAATTTTCAGGTGCCGTGGTGCTTGTCTCTCACGATGCACACCTGATTAATGCGGTTGCTGATGAGTTGTGGGTTGTTTCCAACCAAAAAGTCACGCAATTTAGGGGAAACTTGTCAGAATATCGCGCAAGTATTTAATATAAAATCGTTTTTCTTTCAGGAAAATTTCGCAAATTTATAGGCAAATATCGAATTATGTCATACGCGTAACACGATAAATAGATATTTAATATTGACATATTTCCAATGCCGTGATGATATAAAGGCGGATGGTATGGAGGTATGGAAATGTTTAATCATGCATTTGTGCAGCTCTTTGTAGGTGCAAGCTTGGTGATCATGTCACTTTTTATTCAATAAAAAAGGAAAGGTAGATGCGTGTGGAATGGGAATTTTCTTAGGTTCGGTTGTGCCTTTTTGGGTCGTTGATCTCTTAAACCCCTGGTATTCCTTGATTATCTCTGTGTGGTTTTTGCCAAAGGTCCCTTTGGTTTTGTGGAGGGGTTTCATTGGCCAGCAACGCTCGTGCCTCTATCATTAAGGCGAGGTGTTCTTCGGGGTTGAGTATTCGAAAACGAATGCTTCCACTTTGTTGTGTGCCGATAACATCTCCGCCTTGCCTCAGCTTTAAATCTTCTTCTGCAAGTGCAAATCCATCAAAACATGTTCGTAGCAATGTGAGCCTTCTCATGCTCGTTGCGGACACGGTTTCTCCGTAGAGTAAAATGCACACAGCTTGGGCATTTCCCCGTCCTACGCGCCCGCGCAGTTGATGTAATTGGGCAAGTCCATAGCGCTCAGCATTTTCGATGATAAGCACATTGGCATCTGGTACATCGACACCGACTTCGATTACAGATGTAGCCACAAGTATTTTACTCTCCCCCCGAGAAAATCTTAGAAAGATGCTGTCTTTATCCTCCGGTTTCATACGACCATGCAGGAGACTAACAGCTTCTTCACCAAAATGGGTGGCAAGAATAGCGTAGCGGGTGTGCACGTCAATAACGGCCATATGCTCACTTTCTTCTACGAGCGGACAGACCCAAAAAATTTTTTCTCCATAACGAAGAAGCGCCCCAAGTTTTTCAATAATTGTATGAATGCGGTCACAAGACATGACGCGCGTTTCCACATCCTTGCGTCCTTGTGGTTTTGTTTTAAGAGCGGACGTTTTAAGATCACCGTACACTGTTAACAACATCGTACGCGGTATAGGTGTTGCGGACATCATCAAGACATCCGGTGAGGGAGTTTGTGCTAACAACTGCATGCGTTGTCGTACACCAAACCGATGCTGTTCATCAATCACGACCACCCCCATGGAGGCTCGCCACGCATCATCATGCAACAGGGCATGGGTACCAATCACAATGTGTGATCCAGGAGAGTCCACTAACGTTGCAAGAATACGAGAACGATCCACGTGTGATGTTTTTCCCGTGACACCGTGAACACGAATCCCCAAAGGAAAAAACCAGTTTTGAAAGGTACGGATATGTTGTTTGGTAAGAATTTCTGTGGGGGAAAGAAGGCACGCATTTTTTCCATGGCTCAGTGCTTGCATGATCGTTGCAGCAGCTACAGCCGTTTTGCCACTTCCTACGTCTCCGTGCAGTAACCGTCGCATGGGATAGGGTTTTGCCATGTCATTGTGAATTTCGGTTATCGCCGTTTCTTGACACGATGTAAGGGCAAAGGGCATTGCTTCGAGTAAGCGGATATGGTTCTGGCGATGTGTCACAAAGGCATAACCAGAGTGTGTTTTTCCTGTGGCGCGGATATTTTGCAGGTAATACTGATACATGAGGGCTTCGTCAAAGGCTAATCGTTTCCGTGCAGGAGATGAGGAGGAACAATCCTCAAGGGTGACGGGATGGTGCGCGCTCCACAGCGCTTCTCCAAAAAGTGGCCAGTTGTGTTTGGCGCACATATCAGGATTAAGCCATTCACTATCTCTGACATTGTCCCACGGAAAGAATCCTAATACATGCTGAATAAGATTACGCAAAACTGTGGCGCGTAACCCTTGTGTCAGAGGGTAGATGGCCTCTATCAGGTTTTTTTTCTGAAGATATTGTGATGGCATAACAGTTGGGTGAGTAATTTGCCACACCTCACGCACCCGTTCCGGAGTGCCCGCAATTACTACTGTTTGGTGAAGCGGAAACTGACTTTTGATGTAGGAAGGAAATCCTTGAAAAAAAACGAGTTGTAGAAGGCCTAAAGGGCTTTCGACTAAGACTTTGGCAGGAATACGCCGTGATAGCCTGGAAAAGCCCGTCGGGTGTTTGATAACTGTACAGGGAAGAATAATGGATTCCCCAGGACTAACAAACGTAGGCGTCGTAATCACACGATGGATCTGGACACCTGTTGGCAGGTGAAACAGCAAATCACGTGGAGTAAAAATATCCAACCTATGGAGAGTTTCAGCTGTTTTTATCCCTACTTTGGGAAGCGTTTGCAGAGGAGCAAACAAGCGATGCAGAACTTCGTCAGTTACGAATCGTGCGTGCGGATGAGTGCCAACCATGCGTCCTCACTAATAGTGATCCCTAATTCATGGGCTTTTTTTGCTTTTGAGCCAGGTGCTTCACCCACGACCACAAAATGCGTTTGCGTTGATACCGAACTTCCGACCGTTAGTCCCATACGTTCGGCAATGGTCTTGGCTTCGGCCCGCGTGTGGTGCTTCAGTGTCCCGGTGAAGACAATAGTTTTTCCTGCAAGTTCGGTTGTATGGGAAATCTGCGTATGAGGTTTTACCGTAACATGGGTGCATAAGTCCTGGAACAGCTTTTTATTTGAGGGCTCGGCCCAAAATGTACGTACGTCACCGCATACGGCCTCTCCAATTCCATCAATGCTCATAAGGTCTTCTGCTGCGCGGTGGGCAGTTTCTGATGTGATCAGCTGGTCAAAAAGTTCAGCGAGGTATTCTGGAGTTTCATAGCGTTGTGCCAATAGTTTCGCGGTTCGTTCTCCGACACTAGGAATTCCAAGGGCATAAATGAAGCGATTAAAAGGCACATGACGTGCATCGTCAATGGCCGCGAAAAGATTCTGAGCAGATGTTACACCCCATCCCGGTAGATGCGCAAGGGGTGTGAGTGTTGCGGTTTGTTGGCTGCGTAGGGTAAAAATGTCCGCGGGTGTTGCGATGAGAGACCGATCAATAAAGTCTTTCACGTGACGTTCCCCAAAGCCATCAATATTAAAACCACCTTTGGAGATAAAATGAATAAATCGCCCCAACCGCTGGGCACCGCACCGCAATCCCCCTGTGCAACGGTATGCAACCTTTTGGGGGTCTTTGTGGATGGGGCTTTGACATACGGGGCACTCATGGGGCATCTGGAAGACAGGGGAATCTGGGTGTTTATGTGTATCAGAACTTTGGCTTAATCCAACAACTTGGGGGATGACATCTCCTGCGCGCTGTACGATAACGCGTGCTCCTACAAAAAGATTTTTTCGGGCAATCTCATCGGCGTTATGAAGGCTTGCCCGTTGTACCACCACACCGCCAATCCCAATTGGTTCAAGCGTGGCAACAGGGGTCAAAACTCCTGTGCGCCCCACCTGAATCGTAATAGCAGTAATCCGTGTAATACCTTGTTCCGCGGGAAATTTGATCGCAATTGCCCAGCGGGGACTGCGCCCAACACTGCCCAGACGGCGCTGGATGTCGAGGTTGTTGATCTTAACAACCAGGCCATCAATTTCAAAAGGAAGATCTGCGCGTTTTTCCCCCATTTCTGCGTACCTACGCATGATTGCCTCTTTCGTGTGGCAGACCCGCGTCAGGGGGCATATAGGAAACCCCCATGTCTGTAGTTGATCGAGCAAGGCCCGTTGGGTGGAGGTCGTCGTATTTTTTTCAGGCTCTACCCAAGAGTACGCTACAAACGTGAGGGGGCGTGATGCGGTAATGCGTTCGTCTAGTTGGCGTAGGGATCCTGCGGCAGCATTACGAGGGTTGGCAAAAACAGGCTCTGTGGCGGCGGTGCGTCGTGTATTTAACTCTATAAAATCATGGCGATTCATAAAAACTTCCCCGCGTATTTCGATCACTGGTGGGGGTGTCGCTGTTCTTAGCGTGTGTGGTATCGTATTAATGGTACGAACATTAGGTGTAACATTTTCACCAACACGGCCGTCTCCGCGTGTGGTACCACGAACAAGAACCCCTTGTTCATAGCGAAGAGCCACGGAAAGTCCGTCGTACTTGGCCTCAACGACGCAATCATACGAGGTGTCTGTATTCAAAAACCGCTGAATACGTGTGATAAAGGTCTGTAAGTCCTCGGCGCAGAAGGCATTGTCAAGCGAGAGCATGGGTTCCAGGTGCGCCGCTTTTGTAAAAATATCACTGATGGGCGCACCTACCTTAATACTGGGAGAGTCTGCACGCACGCAATCAGGAAAAAGTTTTTCAATAGTAGTGTTGCGGTGCATAAGAGCATCAAAAGCAGCATCCGATATTTCCGGTGCGTCATCACGATGATAGCGTTCATTATGATAGCGAATTTGCTTTTCGAGATAGGCAAGTTCTTGGATTGCTTGATCCCGGGTGAGTTCCTCAGGGGTGTAGGTGCTATAAGGGGAGAGGCCAGATTTCACGGATGGTTGGGTTCCTGTTTTCCAGATTCAGCTTTTGTTAAAAGTTCTGCTGCTGCCTGTTTGGCTGCATCAGTAATATGGTCCCCGGCCAACATTCGGGCAATTTCCATCATACGATCATGGGTGGAGTCCAGATGCACGATGTGCGTTTGCGTGTCTGCGGCTTCGTGGGTTTTGTGCAAGCATAAGTGTGTCTGGGCACAGGCCACAACTTGGGGAGCATGACTGATTGCAAGAACTTGCTGGTCAATACTCAGGCGGTGGAGGCGCTTACCGATTGCGCTTGCTACAGAACCTCCCGTGCCGGCATCAATTTCATCAAAAACGAGCATCTGTGCGCCATTGTTTTGGCGCAACACAACCCTTAGTGCCAACATAAAGCGGCTCAGTTCACCACCGGATGCAATCTCATTAAGCTTACCAAAAGGGAGACCTGGATTTGTGCGCACCATAAAACTGACATGCGTCACACCGGTGCTTGTTGCTTGATTTTCATGTAGTTCCGTGAGGTCAATCCGGAAGTCTACTTTTTCAAGTTTTAGGGGAGGGAGTTCTTTAAGCATTTCTTGACGCAAAGTATAAGAAGCATCTACACGCTTTTTATGAAGAGCCCGCGCAAGTGTCATGTAGTGATGCTTTGCCTTTTCAGTTTGTGCGCGCAAGTCTTTTTCTTCGATCTCTGCGTGTTGGAGTGTGGCTAGATCTCGGGTGAATTTTTCATGCACGGTGTGAAGCTCGTCACCAGACATACGATGTTTGCGTGCAAGATTGCGAATATGACCAAGGCGTTCGTCGAGGTGCTCAATATCATCATCTGTTGGCTCCTTACGGGCATGCTGAACCACCGTTTGTTCAAGGCGTGCAAGATGATCACTGGCTATGTTCATCCCGGCATGATGCTCATTCATTTCAGGAAAACTATCGACCAAGCGATCCACATGACGAATAAGGGCATTGATGCTGTCGTAGATGCCGTTCTCTCCACTGATTAGCTGCTCAATTTTTACGAATGTTTCCCGGAGTCGCCCACGTTGCAAAATTTTTTGTCGTGTGGCAAGTAAATCAGATTCTTCATTGGCTAAGGGCTTTATCGCATCAAGTTCACTCAGCACATGGATAAGATAATCCGCTTGTGCGTGCAAGGCTTGCTGGTCAGCAATACGTTTATCCAGGGCAGACTGCAACGTTATCCATGCAGAAAAAGCCGTGCGTGTGCCTGCTACCTCGTCTTGTAATCCGGCAAATATATCCAGGAAATCCCGTTGAGATCCGGGGTCAAACATTGTGTCAAATTGTCCATGAATATGAAAAAAATGGGGAGCTATGGTTTTTAAAACCTGTTGTGTGACCGGTGTATCATTAAGAAAAACGCGTGATTTTCCTGTAGTATCAAGACTGCGGCGTACGGTTAGTGTGTCCATACAGATAATATCGAGTGCATCAAGGTGTTCCCGTACAGCGTTCGGAATAGTTTGTGTAAATGTGCAGCTTACCTGTGCTTTTGTCGCATAAGGGGCGATAATCTCTCGGGTTATTTTCATTCCGCAGATAAAGTTGATAGCGTGCATAACCATCGACTTTCCTGCCCCAGTTTCACCTGTAATAACAGTGAATCCCGGATAAAAATCTATATCCGCTTCTTTGATGAGTAAAAAATTTGTGATGTGCAGATGGCTAAGCATTCAAAGCCCCCCGGAAACGTAAAGAACATGACCAGACAACCGCGTTGATAACAGAAGCACATATGTCCAGCCGAAAGGCACGGTTAAGCTGATTATTGCTGTGGTTTGCCATCATTGTTCTCACAAAAATCCCTTGCTTTGGCATCATACAGCAGTCTCTAGGATTGATGTCCTTTTGATGATTTGGTGGGGGCGGATGTAAAGACTGATGCAAACCAGGATTTGCCCTCTCCCTTGTGTTCTTTTGTGCGCAAATCAATGCCCTTTAGCAAATAGTAGGAGTCAGCATACCAAGGACTTTTAGGGTAGTTGTGCTGCAGTATGGCAGCCGTGCGCACAGCGTCATTCGTCATTCCCAGCGCAACATAGCACTCGACCAGGCGATGCAAGGCTTCTTCGGCGTGACGGGTTTTGCTATGATTGCGGATAACCCTTTGCAAGCCACGGATAGAGGCGATATAGGCAGATTTATTCAAATAAAAGCGGGCAACATCTAGTTCGGCAGCAGCCAAGTGGTCGCGCAATAATTCAAGCTTGAAGGTAGCATCCCGGGCATACATCGTGTCAGCATGCTGTGTGATGAGACCTTGAAAGCTTGTGAGGGCCTTACGTGTTAGATCCTGATCGCGGGGGACAATAGGCACTTGCTCATAGTAGGCCATTCCTAATAAGTAGTGCATGTAGGGGGCATCCTCATGCCCAGGATACAACTGTAAAAAACTTTGGATACTTTCCACGGCACTGGCATAGTTTTGATTCTCATAGTACGCATACGCCATTAGTACCTGGCCACGTGCGGCCCATAACGAATAGGGGTGCTGGCGTTCGAGTTCTGTAAATTGCTTAGCGGCTTCGGCGTAGTCCCTTGATCGCAAAAATTCCAGTCCCTGATTATAAAAATGATTCACCGATTTTTCTTCATAGGGCTGGACCTTCGTAGCGCATCCAGAGAGCCCCACAAAAACGAGCACCGAAAATATGTTAAGCAGGCGATATACCATCTTTTTCGTAAACCTGAACTGTCATAATACCTGTGGCTACACTAAATTAGTCGTCTGTCATAGTCAAAAGAAAAGACAATCAGCCACGTGTTTTTCCTAAGTCCCAAAAGAGCACTAGTGCCCACTAGTGAGTAAATGCGTCACAAGCCCCGCGATTAAGGGTAATAGCGTATGTTCCCACACGTGTTTGGAACGCAACAACGAAAAATTGGGCTGAGGAATGTGGCACATGATTGTGTGTGCTGCACGTACTAATCCCCCACCCAGAAAACTACCCACGGATAGGGTAAAAAGAACATAGTTAGCCACTGAAGGTGGTACGGTGCTATTAAAAAAAAGCCCAATAAAGTAATTCACCAAAAGCCCTACTCCGATACCAATACTGATATGAAACCCCCATGATTGCTTGGGTTTTGTAAGGCCAAGATAAGCGGCAGTTGCGAACCCAATCAGGGGACATATTCCTAAAAACAACCAGATAAAATCAAATTGTGGAGATGCCTTTGTGACAAAAAATAGAATGCTAACAGCAAAAAACGCCATGCTGACAAGGACAGGTAGCACGTGTGTGTCGTGGGTGCGTGATACCTGTTGGATTCGCAGAAATGCCTCAAGAAAAAACATGTAAAGAAGTGGTTTGATTTGTATAAAAATCAATACTGCCTGCTTCACAAAAGGTCAATTGGGACTTGCCAATTTTTTGTCAAAAAAAATCTTTGTGGCACACGACGCGTAAGAGAAATATTAGGCATTTCCACCACGGCTAAATCGCGCGATATTAGCAAAGCGTTTGCAAGGTAGGCGCAACAGCAAAGAAGATACCCTTTTTATCCAAAGATCCAGAAAAGAGGATACCTGTGATTTCCTGCCTCAGGGGTGTAAAAACAACAAACAAGTCCTATTAAAAGACAGAATATACTCTTTTTTTTAACCTTGGGTACAACAAATTTTCCACGAGCTAAGGTCATCATCTACACCTCATAAACTCTTGTGTGACTTTCATCTCCCCCCCCTCGTGAAAATGCAAAGTCACGTGTAGGGGTACTTTTCGTTAGGCCCACAGGAAATTTTCTTTCGTGCTTTTTTATGCATCTCTGTGGGCGATAAAAAAGAAGCCTTATGCTTGTGAGTCAATCCACCCAATATTACCATCCGCCCGACGGTGTAAAACATTCAGCATGTCATTGCTGCGATTGTAGAACACGAAAAAATCTTCGTGTGCGAGTTCCATCCGCATAACAGCCTCTGCAACACTGAGGTGGGGGATGTGAATATCATTTTCTGCAATGATTGCAGGGTTATCTGTTTCTTCTTCGGCTCCTTCGGTTATCATATCAAAAATGTACTGAGAAGCTTTTTGCTGGCGTACTTCGACGTCGTGTGCATGGTGGTGGGCGCGGATGCGGCCTTTGTGTTTCTTAAAAATTCGCTCAAGTTTGTGGTAACAGCGATCAAAAGCAGCATGCGCATCAGGGGCAGTTTCGTGACAGCGTGCGTGCGCTCCGCGACTCAAATTTGCTTGCACATCGCATCGAACGGTGTGGTCAGGTTTTGAAATCGTTACGGATATATCAACGGGACTAATCCCGAATTTTTCACTCAAATGCATAAAACTTGTTTTCACGTGGGTCGCAAAAGCATCCCCTGTGTCCATGTGTTTTCCGGCAATATGGATATTCATCTGTTCCTCCAAATATAATCACCATATCTACCGTATTCAGATACCAAGTGCAATCACTAACACACATATTTTGCATATAAGCCATGCGCGACACAGAGCCAAAACAAGAAGCACAATTCGTTATCTAAACGTTTTGTCAGGAATGAAAAGTTTGTCCAAGATACACACGACGAACCTCGGGATCGCTTATAATATCATCCGGTTTGCCCTGAGCGAGAATCCGCCCTTCTGCAATGATGTAGGCATAGTCAACGATTGCAAGCGTATCACGTACGTTATGATCCGTAATCAAAATCCCCATATCTTGGGCTTTCAAACAATGGACCAGGTGGCGAATATCATAAACGGCAATGGGGTCTATGCCTGCGAGAGGCTCGTCAAATAAGAGAAACTTTGGTGATGCCGCCAATGCCCGTGCGATCTCTACACGTCTGCGCTCACCTCCTGACAGCGTATTGGCCTTGGAATTACGCAGATGATCAATTGAAAACTCACCAAGTAGCTGCTCAAGCCTATCAAGGCGTCGTTCTGCGTTTGGTTCCACGTACTCCAAAACGCAACTAATGTTATCAGCAACAGACATTGAACGAAATACCGAAGACTCTTGGGGGAGATACCCAATGCCCATCCGTGCCCGTCGATACATGGGAAAATTGGTGATGTCCATGCCATCAAGGTACACCTTCCCCGATGTGGGTGAGGTTAGTCCGGATATAGCAGAAAATGTGGTTGTTTTTCCAGCACCATTTGGCCCGAGAAGGCCAACGATTTGACCCCGTTTCACATGGATGCTGACATCCCGTACCACGGGGCGATTTCCATAAATCTTACGAATATGATAGGCGACAAGATCATGCTTCTTGTCATGATCAATGTGTGGATGGGTCATGAGCGTAACTTTTGTTCGGGGGGTTTGGGTGTGGGAAAAAAGATTCCGTACACGGGTTCTTTCGGGGCTTTTTTTGACGACACGCCCGAAGCTTTAGGTGTGTGAGGAGGCGGTGATCCAGCCGTGTAGGTTTTGTGCGTGAGGTTTCCTGTTGCTGTATGTGCTTGCAGGCATCCGTCCTTGCGTGTGATAACAACGTGTCCCGCAGCTCTGATAGCGCCTGTTTTGGCGCAATAGAAGGCAGTATCTGCGGATACATGGTCAGTCGGCGTGCGAACAGAGACATTTTTGGTGGCAGTGGCTTCACGCAGATCCTTAGGAGTTGGGTGGTTGCCATGGTTCTCATCAAAGGTAATATGGATTTTATCAGCCTCTATAGCGTGATTTTTCTGTAAATCTATCACCTTGCTATGGGCACCAGTGGCTGTAAGTTCATTGGTATCAGCGCTATAATGTGCTGCTTGTGTCTGCGTGTAGAAACGCTCATTTCCAAACGAAACATCACCTTTTGCATCGGCAGAAGACAGGGCCTGTTGATCAGTAAACTGGGCCTTTATTGCCTGGGCTTTAAATTCTTCCGTCCCTTTTTTGAGGCGAACATTTCCCTTTGCTAGGCATGTACGGTTATCTTTCTTGCAGCGTACGCTTTCGTCTGCGTTAATGGTAACTCCATCATCACTTTTGGCGTCTTGTGTTGTTGCGTAAATAGCTCCGCACAGAAAAATGCTAGACAGAACCATTCGCAAAACAGAAGGATAGGCCAGTGTATTCATGAGCGTGGCGCCAGGATGAGTTGGGTTTTTCCCTGAAAAAGCATTTCCCCTTCTTCAAGGTCACTTTCGGGCTCTGTGGATGGGTGTTCGGTATTCGATGATACAGAGGAGGTGGTTGCATTGTCTTCGACGAAGGTCCCAATAACTGTTGCTTGATCGTTTGGATCAAGAGATCCATGAGTAATTTCTGTAACCTCATAGCGTGAGCTGGGGCAAAAGTAAGGCCAAAGAACCATGAAAGCGGCAAGAGCACAGGCTGCACCCAAGAGCAGTATCTTAGTTCCGAAGATGGCGATGGTACGAAAGTCATGCATGTTTTATTTCCTGGACTGCCCTAAAAAGTCGTGGATGTGCAGTACTCCTAAAGGCTTGTAGGTCGTACTGTCAACCACAAATATGTTGGTGATTTTATATTTGTTGAGGGTCAGGAGAACTTCATTGGCTAATTGCTTAGGGTGGGCAACTTTAGGGCTTGGTGTCATGACTTTATGCGCAGGGTGTGTGGGAAGGTCTTTGGACATATGGCGGCGCAAGTCTCCGTCTGTGATGATCCCAATCAAACGTCCCTCATCATCAAGAACGCCCACACACCCCAGCCGTTTGCGTGTCATAGTGATTAATGCCTCACTTAAGGGGGTGTCTTTGTGGCATACAGGAAGTTGCTCGCCCTTGTGCATTAAGGCATCTACACGCACAAGCAGTCGCCCCAAGCTTCCACCGGGGTGAAAAACACCAAAATCATTGACAGAAAATCCCCGCTTCGTCAGCAAAGCAACAGCTAAAGCATCTCCCAGTGCCAATGTTGCTGTTGAGCTTGTCGTGGGGGCAACGCCCAAGCCACAGGCTTCGGGTGTTTGGGGAAGAAGAAGACAGTAATGTGCTGCCTTCGCTAAGGTGCTTTGAGGATTTTGGGTAATGGCAATGAGAAGAATGCCAAAGCGCTTGGCGTAATTAATTACGTGCACGAGCTCAGAGGTTTCGCCTGAATTTGATAGGGCTAAAATGGCATCATTGGGTGTAATCATGCCTAAGTCACCATGGCTTGCATCGCCGGCATGGACAAACAGTGCGGGCATCCCTGTTGATGAAAGCGTGGCAGCAATTTTTGCACCAATCAGCCCTGACTTTCCAACGCCTGTGACAATAATACGGCCCGTGATGGTGCTTACGGCTTCAACGGCTTCGCCAAATGAGACGTCAAGTGTGTGACTTAGTTCTGTGAGTGCTTTTGCCTCAAGGGAGATGACGCGCCTTCCTTCGGCAATGTGCGCGTGAATGGTGGGTAACCCTTGGGGCTCTCGTGTAGGCAGAAGATTGTTTTCTAATAGGTTTCCTGCGGCAGATGTCATGAGTACTATCTCAGCTATGATTAAAAATTTCAGTATCTTCAAACCCACTAAGATCAAGAGATACGCGTGTTGGAAGGAAATGAAAACAAGCCTTCGCTAACTCCATGCGTTTTTCCCGCAGGAGTATGACATCCAAGGACTCTTTCAGTTTATGAAGATAGATAACATCCTGGGCGGCGTAGGTAACCTGTGTGTCCGTAAGATTCTCACGTCCCCAATCAGAAGATTGCTCTGCTTTGTTGAGATCAATGGCCAACATTTCACGACAAAGGTCTCGCAACCCGTGGCGATTCGTGTATGTGCGTGCCAGTCGAGAGGCAATTTTTGTGCAGTACACATTTTCAACGCGAACCCCAAGATTTGTTGCCAGTATTGCAAGATCAAACCGCCCATAGTGGAAAATCTTTTGAGTGGCCGCATTTTGCAACAGCGCAATCAAGCGGGAGGGGGTATGATGCGGAAGAATTTGGACAACCTCTGTGTTGCCAGCGCTGTCACATAACTGCACCACACACAAGCGATCCCGGCTGGTGTTCAGGCCCATGGTTTCTGTGTCGATGGCTATGGAATCGTTGGCAATGAAAAATTCAGAAATATCACCACGACACAAACGAATATTCTCAAACATGTCATTAGACATCAGGGGTAATCCTTAGGTAAAAACTGCTTATATAATTGTATATAAAATTACAAAAGCTTCTTTTAATATCAATACCATTTATGTGAAAATTGCAAGCTGTAATAACATGCAATGCACAGTCATGTTTATTGGTATATAAAACTTGTTTCGTAAAAATCAATGGTGATAGGGATGTCGCGCAAGAATTTGGTGCGCTCGATAAATCTGTTCGACCAACATAACCCGCACCAGCATATGCGGCCAGGTGTTTTGTCCAAGGGAAATGCAGTGTTGGGCGCGAGCAAAAATTGTCGTGTCAAGGCCATCTGCGCCGCCAATGACCCATGTACAGGCCCCGTGGCTGGTAGAAAGTTCCTCCAGGGTGGTTGCGAGTTTCGCGCTTGTTGTCTGCTGGCCACTGCTATCCAGAGCAATTACATAATCGCCGGTCTTTATGTGCTTTAATAGGAGATCTGCTTCGTGTTTCTGGCGTATATTAGGCGTTGGAGCTTCTTTTTTGGGAACGACCTCTACCACAGTAAGTGTCCATGAAAGCCTCTTAATATAATGGGCACAAAGACTGCCAATTGCTGTATTTTTGCATTTGCCAATGGCAAGGATGGTAATATTCATCGTAGGGGTGTCTTTATTAGCGAGTATCAGCATTATAGAGCGGCTGATACATTTTTGCAAAAAATCCAGTGGAGGATTAACAAAGGAATGTTGGGTGATACTTCCGCAGATCTGTGAATCACTTATGGTGCCCAAGGCCGGTGACCTAAAAGTTTTGTTTTGTTTGCCATCACAAAGAGGGTTTTCGTACGCCACTGGATGCGAAAAAATTCGGTAGTTTGTTGGAGTTGCGCTAGGGTGCTTCCTATATTTTAGAGAGAATTCACCTCATGATAGCCACAGATGAATCAGCACTATCCCCCCATACATCAGTACCTCAGAATGACCTAGAACTGCAGCGTTATGGGCTGAACCGTACCTGGTGTGATGTTGCACGCCCTGAGCAATTGCCTCCAGAAGGTAAATGGTTTGCCTGGTTAATTCTTGCAGGTCGGGGGTTTGGTAAGACGCGTACAGGATCAGAAACAATCATCGCGTGGGTGAGGACCGGAAAGTCTCGGCGCATTGCTCTTGTGGGGCGTACAGAGCAAGAAATTGAAAATGTGATGATTTATGGAGCAAGTGGAATTATTACGGTGAGCCCTGAGAGTTCCCGACCTGTTTATAAAAAGAAAGCCCGTATGCTCGAATGGCCTTGCGGTGCAACGGCAGAGTTATTTACCGATTATACCTACGAACGTCTCCGTGGCCCTCAGTTTGATTCGGCATGGATTGATGAGTTTGCCAAGTTTCGCAACATCACCCATATTTGGGAACAACTCAGCTTTAGTTTGCGTGTGGGAAATCATCCCCGCATGATTATTACCACAACTCCGCGCCCAAAAGAATTCCTCAAAGACTTGGTCAATGATCCTTCTGTGCATGTTACTCGGGGAAGCACTCTTGATAATCAAAACAATCTCCCGCGCTGTTTTATTGAAGGAATTATGCGAATGTACGGAGATACCGCCCTGGGGCGTCAGGAAATCAACGCGGAATTTGTGGAATCAGATTCATATGTTTGGAATAAAAACTGTATTCGTCATCTTCCCGAAGGTCATGTAGTACCTCCTATGGTACGGCGTATTGTCGCCGTTGATCCCTCGGTAACAGGTGGTGAAAATGCCGATGAAACGGGCATAATAAGCCTTGGTCAAGATTCTGACGGGCGCGTATGGGTGCTTGGCGATCACAGTATGCGTGCACAACCATCCCTATGGGTGCAGCGTGTCATTGATGTTGCGCGGGATATAAAAGCAGACATGATTGTCGCGGAGGTTAATAACGGGGGAGATTTGGTGAAGGATCTTCTTCACAGCATGCAGGTCAATATTCCTGTAAAGTCAGTGCGCGCAACGACGAGCAAATATGTGCGGGCAAGCCCTGTGGCTATGTTGTATATGCAGCAGCGGGTAATTCATGCGTGTGCGTTGCCAACACTTGAAAAGCAAATGCTTGCCTTTCATGGGGATGAGCAAAAGAAATCTCCTGACCGGGTGGACGCGCTCGTGTGGGGGGTACGAAATCTAACGATTGATGCGGATCATACGCCTACTCGTAAAACAGCTCGGGTATGGGTCGCACCGTTTATGCGCCACTAAAATAGTGATCGTGGGCTAAAGACCTGGCTGCTCCCTGCAAACAAGTAGCGATGGGTGTGGTCAACGCTAGCCGAGTATAATCAGAAAATAGGCGCGGTATGGTTGTTGATAGCGCTTGCAGTGCGGTGGGGCGTTTGGTCCACTTAGCTTGCTTTGGCGCGCAGCAACGCTGCTGCTTCTTGGTTGTGCTGGTTCAAGACGTAATCTTTGATGCTATCCATGAGGACTCCCGTGTGTCCATCATAAAAATGATCAGCACCCTCAACGCTTTTGTGGGTTACGGTGATGTTCTTTTGCAAGGCAAGTTTATTCAATAATCCAGCAATACTCGATGCTGGTACGACAGCATCGCGCGTGCCGTGAACAACCATACCAGAAACAGGACATGGGGCTAAGAAGCTGAAATCATAGGTATTAGCAGGGGGGCTTACGGAAACAAACCCGGCAATTTCTGGGCGTCGCATTAAGAGCTGCATCCCGATCCATGATCCAAATGAAAACCCTGCAACCCATGTAGCTGGTGCATCGGGGTTTTTGGCCTGTAGCCAGTCCATCAGTGTTGCCGCATCTGTGAGTTCACCCTCACCACCGTCAAATAGACCCTCGGAACGCCCCACACCCCGAAAGTTAAAGCGCAACACATTAAAGCCAAGCTCAACGAACGATTTGTAAAGGGCAAAAGTAATCTTCGTATTCATGTTGCCCCCATTTTGAGGGTGGGGATGAAGAATAAGAGCAACCGGTGCATTTGGTCTGGGTTGAGGAAAATAACGTGCTTCGATACGACCTTCAGGGCCAGCGATAAACATTTCAGGCATTCGGTATCCTTACAATTCGTTAGCATGCAGGGCGGCATGCGATGGGCAGAAAATCAATCTTGACTATTTCAGTCATGATTGTATAGTACAAAATATCTTATCGATTAAGATATGTTCTTTTTTAACTCTTACAAGACAAGACAGAAAAAAACTACCATAACCATTCGCAAATTGCCATGTGAATTTACGAATACAAGAAATGAGAGTGATCTTATGCGGTTAAGTGCTAAAAGTCGATATGCCGTCACAGCCATGGTAGATCTTGCCGTTTTTGCCGGATCAAGGCCTGTGAGTTTGGCCGACATTGCGGATCGTCATCACATGCCGTTGCCTTATCTTGAGCAACTCTTTGTAAAGCTACGCCGTAAGGGCTTGGTACAAAGCGCAAGAGGATTTCAAGGAGGCTTTACGTTGGGCCGTCCGGGAGGTGATATTTCCCTGCTGGATGTGTTGTATGCTGTTGATGATGCCATCAAAACAACAGGATGCGGTGTAGATTCGGTTCACACGACATGCAATGGTACGTCGGCTAAGTGCATGACCCATAACGTGTGGGAGAAACTCGGGGATCACGTCCGGCATTTTTTCCGGGCTACCTCTTTGCTGGATATTCTTCCGCCACAATCTGTACAGTTTCCTGAAGAACTTACGTCTTCCTTAGGGTGTGAGAATCTTGTGCAGGGCTGCCTGGCAAAAGGGGTTTGTAGCGCATGATTTACTGTGACTATAATGCAACGACCCCGTTGTTTCCGGCAGTAAAAAATGCCATGCGTCATGCCATGGATTCCGTTGGAAATCCCTCATCTGTACATACGTGTGGACGCCAGGCCCGTGCCTATATTGAGGCTGCTCGTCACACCGTTGCCACACACGTGAACTGCCATCCGGCGAGTGTTGTTTTTACATCTTCTGGCACGGAAGCGAATAACCTTGCTTTGCAAAGTTTTGCCCCCCACGAGGTTTTGGTTAGTGCCATTGAGCATGCATCCGTTGCGCGTGTTTTTCCCCAAGCTGAGGCGATTATGGTGACCGCACAGGGTGTGATTGATAGGGATGATCTGGCGACAAAACTGAAGACAGGTCGGTATAAGTTGGTGTCGGTGATGCTTGCGAACAATGAAACTGGTGCTATTCAGCCTGTGCAGGAAGTGGCGATGCTTGCCCATCAATATGGGTGTGCGGTGCATTGCGATGCTGTACAAGCCTTTGGCAAAATTCCTGTAGATATGCGTGTACTAGGTGTGGATTACATGACGATTTCAGCGCACAAAATCGGAGGACCTGCAGGTGTTGGTGCCCTTATTGTGCCTGTAGACGGTCCGCTCTGTGTGATGCATCGTGGGGGCGGACAAGAACGCCGCCGTCGCGGAGGATCAGAAAATTTACTGGGCATTGTTGGGTTTGGTGCAGCAATCACTGAAATCGCAGAGGTTTCTTGGGAGCGGGTTGCGCTTTTGCGTGATCAGCTTGAGCGCGGTGCAGAGGAGTTGGGTGCCCATGTTTTGGCAATTTCTGAGCCACGTCTTCCCAACACGACAGTTTTGGGTTTTCCTGGCATGCGGAGTGAAACATTAGTTATGCAATATGATTTGAACCGCATCAGTGTTAGCGCAGGTTCGGCGTGTTCTTCAGGAAAAGTTGAGACATCACAGGTGTTACAAGCCATGGGTTATACTCGCCAGGATACCGTGCGCGTCAGTTTAGGCTGGAGATCCTCTCTCACCGAGATCAACACATTTTTGGCTGTCACGCAAAAAATTATACAACACGCAGACACAACTGCCTCCTACAGTCAGGTGGCATAATGACTACACAAAACAGGAAAGAGAAACCCATGAAACCCGTACATATTGCTAAACTGTCTGTCCCGAATACTCACATTAATGGTGTGCGTTACTTGGATTATCAGGCGACGACCCCTTGTGATCCCCGGGTGGTTGAAGCAATGATGCCCTATTTCTATGAGGATTTCGGTAATGCTCATTCGCGCAATCATATCTATGGATGGCGTGCCGAGGAAGCTATTGAGCAGGCCCGCAGCCGGGTAGCTGCTTTGATTGGAGCGAACCCACGCGAAGTCGTATTTACATCAGGAGCAACAGAATCAAACAATTTAGCCCTTAAGGGTGTTATGAACTTTGGTAAGGCTGAAAAAAAACATCTTATTACGTGCGTTACGGAACACAAATGTGTTCTCGATTCTTCCCGTCACTTAGAGCAAGAAGGCTTTCGTGTGACCTATTTGCCGGTTCAAACTAATGGCATTATCGCTTTGGATGCCCTGCGCGACGCTATAACGCCAGATACAGCGCTTGTTTCGATCATGGCGGTGAACAATGAAATTGGCGTGATTCAACCCATTGCGGAAATTGGTGCTCTCTGTCGGGAGCGCGGCATTCTTTTTCATACAGATGCGGCTCAAGCTGTTGGAAAAATCCCGTTGGATGTGGAGGCCATGCACATTGATTTACTCAGCTTGTCTGGCCACAAGATCTATGGTCCTAAGGGTATTGGGGCACTATATGTGCGCCGCAAACCCCGTGTGCGCCTCAAAGCACTTATTCATGGGGGAGGTCAGGAAAGGGGTATGCGCTCTGGAACACTCCCCACACCCTTATGTGTAGGACTGGGGGTTGCATGTGACATTGCACAGGCTGAAATGGGCTCAGAAAATGAGCGCTTACGGGGAATGTATCAGTACATGTGGGAGCGCTTGCAGGCATCATTGCCTGAAGTCTATATGAATGGGGACGCTGATAGGCGTATCCCCGGAAACATGAATGTAAGCTTTGCCTATGTTGAGGGAGAGGGGTTAATGATGGGCATTAAAGATCTTGCTGTATCATCGGGTTCTGCCTGTACTTCTGCATCCCTCGAGCCCTCTTATGTGTTGCGTGCGCTTGGTGTTGATGAAGAGTTGGCGCATACATCGTTGCGTATTGGGTTGGGCCGTTTTACAACACGTGATGATGTTGACAGTGCTCTCGATCAGATTGTACGGGTCGTGCAGCATTTACGAAAAATGAGCCCTTTGTGGGAAATGGCACAAGAAGGAATTGACCTCAAATCGATTAATTGGGCTGCTCATTAACAATAGAAATATCGTGTAGACGAAGGATAGAAGGAAAGTACTATGGCGTATAGCAAAAAAGTAATTGACCATTATGAGAACCCCCGTAACGTGGGGTCGATGGATAAGGCAGACAATTCTGTGGGCACTGGTTTGGTGGGAGCTCCCAGCTGCGGTGACGTTATGAAACTGCAAATTCGCGTGCGTGAAGGAAAAATTGCTGAAGCTACATTTAAAACATTTGGGTGTGGGTCAGCGATTGCTTCTAGCTCACTGATTACTGAGTGGGTGCGGGGTAAAACTCTTGATGAGGCCAAGCAAATTAAGAATAAAGAAATCGCGGATCATTTGGAGTTGCCGCCTGTAAAAATCCACTGTTCCATTTTGGCTGAAGATGCAATTCGTGCGGCAATTGCTGATTATGAAAAAAAGCGATCTCAGAGGAATCCCCTAGAAAAAACAACTCCTGATGCGGTGGACGCGGAGGTAAAAATACGTGCGTAAGACGCGTGTCAAAGATTTATTTACTGTTACTGAAGATGCAGCCAGGCGTATTCAAGAGATGATTGCTGGTCGACAAAAACCAACACTTGGTATTCGCGTTGGGGTAAAAACACGCGGGTGTTCAGGGCTGTCTTATACGCTTGAGTTTGCAGATGAGGCGCGCCCTCATGACGATATGGTTGAATCCTCAGGAATAAAAATTTTTATTGATCCTAAGGCTGTCCTTTTTGTGGTGGGAACAACCATGGAGTACAAAGACGAAAAAGTGGCCAAGGGCTTCGTGTTCACAAATCCCAATGAAAAAGGACGGTGTGGCTGTGGAGAGTCTTTCCATGTCTAAGACAACCCCATTTGATGTTGGCGAAGCGTCTGATGGTAGCAGTTGTACGTCTGGTCCTCATGCTTTTGCTGTTCTTGGCTTGCCTGTGCGTGCTGTTCTTGAGCGGGACATCTTAGATGTGGCGTACGCGACCAAGCATAAAGAATGCCTTACCCGGTGTCTGCGCGATCAAACACCTGTGGATATCTGTTATGGATATATTAATAGGGCTTACAAGGTGTTGCATGATCCCATTTCACGCGCAGAACTTGTTGTGCATGTGCGTGGGGGAGAGGGGGATGTAGGGGGGGATCTATCACCCCAAGACTTGATGCATTATTTTAGCCTTCAAGAAGAAGTTGAAGCATGTGAGGGTGAAGGGTTACAAACCATGTGTGCGACACTGGCGAAAAGTCTTACAGATGCCTTGGAAGGCATTGACCGGGCTTCTGACACTTCGGCTATGACAGAGGCCCTGACAAAAGCCCGATATGTCAGTCGCTTGATAACCACACTGAAGCGTAAATTGGATGAAATATTATGACACATTTGTTGCAACTAATTGAACCTGAACACACAAATTTGGTAGATGCCCGCGAAGATATGAATCGTTGGGTTGGTATTGATTTTGGAACAACTCATTCATTGATCGGCCATTACTGTGAAGTAAAAAACCCTGAACAATCTGTGCGTCAGATGATTTTTTTTAAAGACCAGCATGGCAGGCATATTCTGCCATCTGTGGTGAACTATACGCACCGGGGAGAAATGGTTTCAATTGGCCAGTGGGATGAGGGGGAAGCCTCTGTACGTATTGCTTCGATTAAACGGTTTTTGAGTCGCGGTAAGCGAATTGTTCGGGGAGCGGGTAATGATATTACAGAAGCAACGCTCTCTCCTATTTCTGTGGGAGAAGCACAGATATCACCTATTCATATTGCAGCTGAAATTATCAATGCGCTGAAACTAATGGCAGAGGACCAAACGGGTGAGGAGATAACGAATGCTGTTATTACTGTTCCGGCTTATTACGATGAAATCGCCCGTGCAGCAACACGCTTGGCCGCGCAGCATGCTGGATTTGTGAATATTTCTTTGTTGAGTGAGCCCACGGCTGCGGCTCTTGCTTTTGGCCTTAGTACCACAGAAGAAGGTCTTTATGGGGTGTACGATCTTGGTGGGGGCACATTTGACTTTTCTCTTTTGCGGTGTGAACAGGGTTTTTTCCGTGTTTTAGCAACAGTTGGTGATACGCAGCTGGGGGGGGATGATTGTGATGAGGCACTTGCGACCCTGTTAATTGAGAAGGGGGCCTTGTATGCTGATCGCTCGGAGGCGATCCGGGATGCACGCCGTGTCAAGCATATCCTGAGTCAGGACACACAGGCCCGTATTGATGTTGCTGGAACCGTTCTGACGGTTACACGTGTCGCGTGTGAAAATTTGATGCATCCTTTAATTGCGCGTACGGTGACGTTGTGTGCTCATGCGTTGAATGATGCGGATGTGACCTGGGGTGATCTTTCTGGGATTTTGTTGGTAGGGGGAAGCACCAGGATTCCACTGGTGCGTCGTATGCTCGAAGAACAGCCAATAACTTGCCTTGTGCGTGATGACCTTCATCCGGATGAATCAGTGGCCCAAGGGGCAGCGATTCGCGCGCACCAAATCATGCATGGAAGTGCGCACACCCTTGCGGATGTAACGCCATTGTCCCTGGGTGTGGAAACCATGGGAGGAGTCGTAGAGCGCATCATTACCCGCAATTCGCCGATTCCCGTGGCGCAATCCCATGAATTCACAACTTTTCAAGACGAACAACAGGGAATTTCCTTGCATATCGTTCAAGGTGAGCGAGAAATGGCCAAAGATTGCCGATCTTTGGGGCGATTTTCATTGACGGGTATTCCTCCCATGCCTGCGGGGCGGGCGCGCATCCAGGTAACATTTACACTGGATGCGGATGGGCTTCTTAGTGTAGATGCCTATGAAAAATCCACAGGTATCCGGCAAGGGGTTCAGCTCAATCCAATTTTTGGGTTGTGTGAGCCTGACATTGCAGACATGGTAATAGAGTCTCTTGATCAGGCATCCACTGATATGGATGCGCGCCTGTTGATTGGTGCTCGTCAAAAGGCCGAACGCTTATTAAGGCAGGTTACATCCTTTCTGGATGTATGCGGGGCTGATGCTCATGCTGATTTGCGCGCACACGTTGCCAATCTTCGTCTTATCATAACGTCCTCTGATCGTAACGCCATTCATGAGGCTATAGCCGCTGTGGAGGTATCATTGAAAAGCGTTGCTGAAGCTCATATATCGTCGTGGCTTTCTGCGTAAGGACACCCCCCCGGCAGTGGCGTGTGTTGTGTCAAAAACCCTGCATTGTGAAGGGGATTGTCAGGCCCTACAGGCTAAGAGGAGGGTGAGCTTGGGATATTTTCCTTGCTGTTAAAATGCATTTTGGTAAATATCAGGATGATCTGTAATGTGTTTCCTGAGAAAGTCTAAGAGGATCCTGTGGTTTGTAAGTTCCTTTTGATGAGAGTTGTAAAAAAAATACACACTTTTTGGATCTGAGCGTATATCAGGAAGTATGCGCACAACGCCTTTTGGTTTGCACATGCGAATGTGTTGTATCGCAATTGGTGCAATTCCATGATGGTTTAACATAGCCTGATAACGACCATCATTGGAGTCGAGTTCTAAAGATGCTTGGCGCATTTTTCTGCCATCTGAAATACCCACGGTTAATAGCCAGTTGGCAGTGATATGCCTTTCATAGCGCTTTTCATCAATTGTCAGAAGATGATAGTTTTCAAGATCATCTAGGTCGTGCGGGACGGTTTGCATGTTATCCAGGTATTGTTGTGAGCAAAACAATCCTTGATAGCTATCGTAAAGTTTCTCTTTTGCAACATGGTGTTTGTCTGATAAATAAGGAGAAATCAACACATCACTTTCCAAAACGTCAAGAGGATTCGCCGATGATCGGATTCTGACCAGTAGGTCAGGATGCTTTTTGGAAAATCCCTGAAGTGCAAAGGGAAGCCATGTTGCTGCCATTGAAGGTGTGCTCAGGATCCGGATTTCATTGTTGTCTGTTTGCGCTTGGGCATGGGCGTCTTTCAAGGCGGCATCGCCGATGTGGAGAATTTTTTTACAGGCCTCGATATAGGTCATGCCTTCCTTCGTGGGGATCATGCGATGAAAGTTGCGTTCAAAAATGACGATTCCTGTGCGCTCTTCAGCCGCTAAAATACGGCGACTGACTGCAGGCTGAGAAAGATTAATTTTTTCCGCGGCTTTGGTCGTGCTTTCATACAAATAAACATAATACACAGCCTCGGCTGTGTCATAATCGAAATAATTGCGCATGTTATACCTCCTTGCACATATTTATGACCACATACGCTGTAAAAAGAAAGTTTCCGTCTGTGTTTATCCTCAGACAGGCTGTCGGGGATTTTGTCCCGTGTGCAACACGTGTGCCGCAACCGTTGCTTCTTTTATAGCGTTGAGCGGTATTCACCTCATGATTTCTGAGAAAATTTTTTAGTAATAATGTTTTTGTTTTGACTATTAATTATAATAATAATGACAATAAATCAAGTAAAAATTCTATGGGAACAATTCGAAGATTGAATTAACACAATTACCGTTGTGAACGGCTGGGTTCTGGTTCTTTTCTGTGCCAACGGATTGACATCTGTGTGAAATGTTTCATAAAGACAGAACAATTCAATGAGTTCACTATGCCCAAAGTCGTATTTATCACGAAAGACAACACACGTACTGTAATCGATGCTCCAGCAGGGCTATCTCTGCTTGAGGTTGCGCACAGCAATAAAATTGACCTTGAGGGGGCCTGTGAAGGATCGCTGGCCTGTTCAACGTGTCATGTGATCGTGGACCCTGCGTGGTATGAAAAATTAGCGGCCCCCAGTGAGGATGAGGAAGATATGCTTGACCTTGCTTTTGGTTTGGAAAAAACATCCCGCTTGGGATGTCAAATTATCTTGAGTGAGGCTTTGGACGGTATTGAGGTGCGGATACCAGCAGCGACCCGTAATATGCTCGTTGATTGAGGGGCGCACATCTGATTTGTGGCGACAATAACACGCGTACCCCCTCCACGAGAAGAGAATTTCCCTGGGATCATACCTGTAGTTTCACATATTTACGCAAGTGTGATCGCCACTGTGGCGACTCAGGAAGACTTAGTGGATCTTGAGCCAGAAAAAACAGGTAAAAAAATCCTTGGGATTTGTCTAAACTCTGTGATAAATTTTTTAAAGCTGATATTTTTTTAAGGTTTATTCAATGAAAGCAATGCCAATTTCGTGTAGAACTGTTTTGATGGCGGCGCTTGTATCGTCCCTCTATGCCGGCGGGGAACCCTTGGAGAAAACCACAGAAAAAGCGGATTCCGGTTCGCACAAAAGTGTTGCCAAAATGGCAGATGTTGGGGATCAGCTTGGGGCGCATCGTCCTGCTTCTGGGGGGCTTCAGACAGCCAAACTGCGCAATGAGGGAACCAATCCCAACCCTCACGACCATTGGTTAGGTGTGAATGTGCTGGTTGGTGCATCCCAATATAGCTGGAAATCACAGTATGGTCGGTTGTATCGTGTGACTGGTTCTAATAGTGGGTCCTTTTCCACGCACGATTCTTCCACACCTCGTATGAGCCTTCTAGAGGCTGGCTTGGGTGTGTCAGTTTTGCGTTCCATTTCCAACGCTAGTTTTGGTTTGGATATTACAGCCTTTCCGTCAACAGGTCGCATAAAGCTGCATACTAGGCGATGGAATTGGGATGTTCCTGAATGGGAAATTCTGGACTTTGCCGTAAAGAAAAAATCATCATACCGGGGAAGATTGCTTGCAGGGTATCGCACGTCTGATAGCGGTTTGTGTTATGCCGCTATGGGTGTCAGTAGGGAAACTTTTATCTTTCAGGTGACGAGGACGCTTGGTGACATTCATTCAATTGTGGGGGCAAAAAAGAAGAAAACTTCTTATGTTCCTGAATATTCCCTTGGATACCGCCATGCGTTGGATGGTTCACGCTACACCCTTGGTGCGGAGTTTTCGTTCCAAAAAAATGCTAAGAGTAAAGCGAGGCATATATTCAACAATGGAGATCCTGACGAACTGCAAGAAATATCGCCCACTTACAAGTATAATAAATATTCCTTTTTGCTCTCTTTTTCTGCACAAATACTATAATTTCCGTGCATCAGTATTTATATCTTTTAGGAAAATATTAATGCTTTTTGCATAAAGTAGCTCTAACGGTTACTATACATTATGTATGCGTATTATTTTTGTCTTCCTGTTCAGTGTTTTATTGACCCATGAATTGAGTGCTTCTCCTGCACGTTCTTTTAGTGAAGCATTGGTTCCCAGCGGCACAATCACCAGGGATCAACGGACGGGTCTACGTGCTATGCAACAATTTCTCACGAACGCCCGAGACGGCAACCTTGGTCAACCGGATGATAATGATACATGGCAAAAATTTTCTGCCACTGTTGGTGTGATCAACATTGATGCTTTTATAGCGGCCGAGCCTCGGGGGGGCGCGCTTCCTGGTCTTTTTACAAAGGCACAAGAGTTAGCAGGTGCCTGGAATAAGGCGCACGAAGACGTTTTGAGAGACCGCGCTGCTGTTGATCAGGCTGCCAAGCAAGCTGCGGAGGCCGCGCGCCTCCAAGCTGAGGCAGATAAGAAAGCTGCGCAGGCATCCGCTCAGGCACTGACAACCCAGAACACTAACCTTCAGCAGACGACACAGGCCACCCTGCAGAATATAGGTGCCCTTGCCGCCTTAGGTCAAACGAATGGTGGCGGATTGGGATTTGGAACAGGCGGTGGATTCGGACCTGGACCTGGAGCTGGAACAGGCGGTGGAACTGGAACAGGTGGTGGATTCGGACCTGGACCTGGACCTGGACCTGGACCTGGACCTGGAGCTGGAACAGGCGGTGGAACTGGAACAGGCGGTGCTGGGTCTAACGCAACGCCCGTAAGTCCCGAAGATAATGTTCGAGCGCTTCTCAGGAATATTTTGACTCTTCCTCCCTTAACAACAACGGCTCTTGTTGGGGAGATACGGGCACTCCTGGGGTTAGTTAATACCGATCGTAAAAACTTTTATGATGGATTAAAAACACCCAGTGCCTTGACGCTAATTGCATACAGGGGTGATCCGGGTCTGTCTGTTGCGAACTTAGATGAATACGGACGCATGGTGGAAGAGCTATATGCTTTTATAGAGTCCCATACAGAAGTCGTTGAAAGATTTATCCAATTTTTAGAAGTTTCTGGTACAAACCTGCAGCCTACTGATAAAATGGCCAGTAACGAATTAATCAAGGCATTAAAAGACGTTTTTGGGGGTACAAAAATCGTAGGTCCTGATAGTAATCTTTTTGACAAGCCCAGACAGTACTTATTCGATTTCTTGGATCGAGATGTTTCATCTGTACTCACAGGTATTATTGAAAAATTTCAGAACAAGGATAGTGATTCCTTCGATCCTTTATCTTCAATCGCTCGGGGTGTGGAAAATGCCTCTCAAATTTCTGCAGATATAGACAGTGCAGAACAACCAACCGCCCATGATACAGCGAGCGTTGCAGAGACTGAAACCCTTAAAGAACATCGCCGTATCGCGCACGCATTTTACACGTTTATCAGACGGTTAGAAAATCTTTTGCTAGAGAAGGGCAATCAAAAAGTCCCAACAACATTACCTTTTTCTAATCCTGACGCTTCTGAGTCAGACGAAGACTGGAGCACTGATGCATCCCCTCTTTTTGGGAGTGATAATACTTTTGGGGTGCTGAACGAAGATATTCACAGCATGATCGCTGATATTATGCATAAAAAATTCTTTGAGGATTACTCCGAATACTACAAAAAAACCATAGAAGCAGGAGAAATTGTGGATAATTCAACATTATTCATCAAATTTTCTAGCGCATATATAAAAGACCGTATCAATACATACAAAGAACTGCGTGATTCTTGCGCGAAGAATTCTTCATCTGGGATTTTTGATGGTACAAATCGTTTTGTTACAAATTTGACGAAAAGCAAATTTTATCAAGGTATGCATCCAGAACCTGTCCGTATATTCATGAAGAAATCTCAAAATCGTTTGCAGGAGACCGTGAAGGCATTAGAGTCACTCATACCGTCCAAATTGAACTCTCACCTGCTTACTGTTATGGAAACGGGTAATTCACCAGTATATGCGGATAAACAGAAGGAAAAAGATGCCTCTGATATGCGTGAGATTGAGAAAATAAAGCGTTTGGAAGAGTACAAACTTTTGAGGGAAGGAATATCCGATGAACTTCGCCAGGCATATGACAATCTTTTTGAGATAAGAGGTTTTACTAAGCGTTTGGGTGAGGTAACGTCTGTGTACTCTGCTGTGCGATCCTTGCATGACGCCACGCAAAAAGCGATCACCTGGTGGAATACCGATGAGACAAAGGCTCTTCAAGAGGACATTAACGCAATGGCGGATCGTTCCCCGCTCTATAGCGATGCTATTACTAGGGGTTGGAATCAGTGGATGTCTTTTATAGAAGAGGTCACGGAAAAAAGTAAAGAATCTATGTATTTTCTTACTGTTGATCCGGATAAGCGCGCCTCTCTTTTTGGAGCAAATGTTTCTGCATTTTTGAGCATCTTCCGTGATCTTCTTCGTGATCGTGAGGGTAATTTTATCCCTGTACCGTCCCAGGTTGCAACGATCGAATTAACACATAACGCATTAAATAAAACGATTCACGATATAATCATGAATCGTACAAAAGATGACCGTGCTGAGATGGGATTGATAAATGAAAATGGTCTGCTTGACGAGGAGCCGCTGATCTCTCCTTGGGGCACAACTTGGGGCACAACAGGTATGGGCCCTGATATTCCGATCGGTTTTAAGCCGTTGAATCGTGAAGAAACACAATAGCCATGAAGTCATCCACTATTTTTACCCATAAATTGGAGATCACAATGATACCTTTTCACCAGAAATTTTCTCTAAAATATTTTTTCCATAGACAAGCGCTCATGGCTTTGCTTTGTTTTGTTAGTCTGACCCCGGTTCATGCCAGCTTTTTAGCTCAGATTCAGGGGCTTGGTGGCAAGAAATCTAGCGCTGCTAAACCTGCACCTGCGGCAACAACAGATTGGATGAGGCTCCACGAAAATTATAAGAATTTCCTCATGGAGAACAAACTTGGTCTTATCATGGAGGGTTATCGGGCTCTTAGCAACGCTGAAAAGATGCGCTATTTGGGTATTATCTTTCCAAATGAGATTCGAGAGCAATCCAGCGAAGAAGACAGAGCAATGGGAGAAAATGAGGAAATCCAAGCATACAAGAGAGTCATAGCTTTCCCATATTCAGGTGCTGCGATAAATAAGCAATTATGTTTAGATGCACACACCGTTATCGCTAATCACGTGCGCATCAAAGAGGAAACATTTGATCCCAATGACCTCTCTGAAGATGTGCAAACACTAGCTAGAGAGTATAAAAAACACGTGGATGATGACATTTCGGAACAATTCTATCGAAGTCTTGATAATGCCGATAAGATATTAGGGCTTGCACAGTTTAAGCGCACCAATCCTAGCGCTCCAATTCCAAATGAGTATGAAAAAATAAATGCCTCACTAACGGATGCAGAGATTAACGGGTTTATTCAGAGAATGAAATTTCCTGATAATTCTGCCTATACCTTGCATGCGTCCAAACTGAAGGTTGGATCCCCTGATTTTAATCATAAGCTTAAAATATTTAATGCGAGCAACAAAGATATTGTCCAGATTATGATGAAGGAACTCCTGCAAGACCCTGCTTTGACAAAGCTCATACCCAAAAGCCATGAGCAAAATGTTTTTGCAGAGAAAAAAACAGTGACAAAAAAGCCAACCTTCTCCCAGCAAAATGCTTTCAAACGTGCACTGAAACAATTTGTGGGATCTGAGTCTGAGTCGGATCAATCAGTCGATACTCGTATCAGGGATTTTTTTGAATTTCTTAATGGTAAAACCCCGAAACCCGGGGGAGGTTATCAAGACGTTCACGAAGAATTTTCAATGAGGGTTGTGAGCAATGGCATGGAGGTCCAGGAAGCTATGGCTATTGCTTTTCGCGATGCGGATGCAACGCTAACAGAAGATCAAAAAGTTATTGAAGCCCTATCTGTATTGCTGAACCCGAATTATCAGATGAAGACACCAGGGGGTCAGTGGAGCCCGATGAAATTGGTGCATCAGGTAATTGTTCCTAAAAAAATGTCCCTCAAAGAGGGCTTAGCAATGCTTTTAGAGAAGAAAGTGAGGGATAATATTCCCCCGGATGATGGATTGGCCCTCCTAAGGCAGTTGGTAAAAGAAAATGCCATAAAAAAAGAGAAAACAAGTCGTGAGGATGTATTGTTCCAGGTTGAACGTTTATTCGACCCAAAGACATCAGTGCCCGTCAAACAAAAGGCCCTGGACCATCTTATCGAAAGTATTTTGTCTGCTCCCCTAGAAAATCCTGCGGCTCTAGAAAATCCTGCGGCTCTAGAAAACTATACCCAACTTGATGGCTTGTGGCTTATGGTAAGTGGGCGTTATAAGGACGGAACCATCTCACCACAAGAGGAGGGTTTAGGAGATAGTCTTCGAAATTTGCAGAATATTACCCGTGATCCTCAGTTGACAGTACCAAATCTTAAAAAAATTCGAAAAAATTTTGATGTATTAGTAAATACGATACTCTATGAATACATAATACGTCAAACTAATATCCCGAAATTTCTACTAAAAGAAGTTGGTCCTGAAGAGATAGCATCGCTGGAAATGGTATTGATCGGTATGTATGATAAACCGGCTGATGTATTTGCCGATATTCATCAAATTTTTATTGGCAATGATACTTTTTCACAGGTTCACTCAGCGGGGGAGGATGCTTCTGAGGGAGGTGAGTCGGCGATTGATGTTTTGCTTGCGGTTGCAGAGGCCGTAAAGGCCGCCTCTGCTAAGCCTGCTGGCGGTGGCGGCTACCACCACCCTGCAAGTGGTGGCGGCGGTGGCGGTGGTGGGGATTCTAGTCCATGGGGTAATGTTATGTTGCACCCTGTCGACAACCAATCTAGTTCTGGCGGTTCTAGTCCGGTGAGCAATGAAGGGGTTCCTCATAGCGGCACTACAACACAAACGGTAGACATCAGGCCATTCAAAAACAATCTGTCAACAGCACTTACGTACGGTACGTTTACTAACGCAGGTAACCAACCGCGTGCGAATATTTTTGACAAAACTTACATTTATATAAGAAAAGCTCGTGAGTGGAGTGACCAGTTAGGTTACGGTTTAGGTTACGGTACAATCGCCCAAATTTTTCAAAATGTGCCTATCAAAAATATAGATATTAACGGGCAGCCCTGGGCGGTAAAAACGTCGCATATTAATGCGGACATGATTAAGATGCTAATCGAGAGTGATGCTGCTTTTGGCCAGTTAAAAAGTAACCACGGCCAGGGTAGTACTCCTGAAACACGAGGCCGACTGGTCCCGGGCGCGGACTTGGAAGCACTCATCCTGAATCTCTGGGGGATTGTTGATATGAGTAAGAATAAGGTTAGAACAGCCGAAGCGTTTCCTGCTCCAAAAGATACTGAGTGATCAAATGGCAGCGGAGGCGGTGGTGAACAACGCCCCGCGCATCCCCCTCACAGAAACGGTGTGTGACAGGTGTGTGACAGGTGTGTGATAGGTGGGCTACAGTCTTGCGTAGCGCTTTATACGCAGATAACAGTACGCAAACTTGTTACCCACTATCGCGTAAAAATACAGCCCTGCCAGAAAGAAAACCCACAGGTGGTGATGTTTTGTGACCTAGGTCTCCCTCACGGTGTTATCAATGTGATTGTCTTAGCCCTTTTTTTTGCATAGAATACACCTAAGGTTTTTTTATGTGTTTTGTGTGTCTGACGGTCAGCGTTCGTATTATTTGGACTATCTGCGTGCTTTTTTTGTGTTAATGGTGGTGTTTGACCATGTCATTCATCCCTATACATACCACTTTGATCGCTATTGGTTTATCACAGACGTCGATAGCAGTCTTGTGTTTGATGGGCTTCATCTCATTTGTTACGCAGTGATGGTTCCTGGGTTGTTTTTTCTGTCAGGGGTGTTTACCCCGCACTCATTCAAACGACGGGGATTATGGGGGTATATATGCGAACGTATGGTGCGCTTAGGGATCCCGTTTGGTTTTGGTTTGGTGTTCATTGGTGCTGTGATTATATACCTACAGCAGGTGCATAGCGGTAAATACACCGGGACGCTTATCGCATTTTTTACCACGCGATATTTTCCTGATTCTATGGCTGCTACAGGATTTTGGTACTTATCATTCTTGTTTGTACTAACACTGGTGTATGTCTTTATTCAGCTATTATGGCCTGGGTTTTCACAGTGGTTGGGCCGATGTGTTGCCTATGGGGAATTGTATCCTGGGGTTGGTTATTGTGTGCTGGGATGTTTGCTTAGTACTTCCATTGTTGGATTGGAGGTTCCATTTGGGCCATGGATTTGGTGGTCTGTGTTTTCTCCGTATTTGCTCGCCATGGGATCACTGATGGGGACGTATGGGATTTTATTTTGCTTGGGGATAGGCGTATATCAACATTTTGGCATTGGGGAACCACGTCTTTTTGGGTTTTTGGATAATCACCGGGTGTTTATTCTTGTTTCCACAGCTTTTGTGGTTAGCGTGTATCTGCTTATTGCGCTTGGGTATGTTAACGATGGTGCTTTTGATATGAGCCTTCCTCTGGCATCGTATCACCATAAGATTCCTACGCACGCACTATATGCCATGATGGGAGATGTTCCTGTGGTAAACTGGGTTCGTGCCGCTTTGTTAGGGTTTGTGATGCTTGGTTTGCTGTTGACTGGGGTGTGGGTGTTTGGCCGGTATTTGGATAAACCGGTGGTTCCTTGGCAAACGTTAGCACATACTTCGTATGGCATTTATATCTTTCATGAAGCCCTCGTTCTGGGGGGGCATATAGTGTTTTATGGGGGGGGTGTTCCTCTTATTTTGCGTGTTTTTCTTATTTTTGGGGTGTCTGTTTGTGTACCGTTGGTCTTGGTAAAACATGGTCTGCGGCGTGTTCCTGGGCTCTCACGGGTTCTTTGATGAAAGGCTGTGAAGACTATGCGATATATTTCTGAACCACGCGAAAAAACAATTGACCGACTGCGCGTCATTTTTTTTATGCTGATGCTTGTGGATCATACGCTTCATGGCTATGCCCAGTACTGGGGATCCTTCTGGTTTGTGCATGATGTTGATCGTAGTCTATTATGTGACGTACTATACTTGCACAACAACAGCGTGATTATACCGATGCTGTTTTTTGTGAGCGGTTTTTGTGTGTATGGATCGTTGATGCGTTGGGGGCTTTGTGCCTATATGTGGCGACGGGCCTGCTATTTATTAGGAACGGCGGTGGCAGGGGTTATTTTTTTGGTTCCGTGGATGGCTTATGGAAAATTTGTTCTTGAAGCCTCTGTTTCCTTATCATTCTATGATTTTCTTACGACCCAATTTTTCACTGGCGCAAAATTGCAAGCAGGCCCCATGTGGGTTCTCTATGCTATTTTTTTGTATGGGAGCATGGCAGCGGGGGGGCTGGTGCTTATGGGGAAAGTTCGCACACAAAGGCTTGGACAGGTTATTGCTCGCCTTATAGCTGCCCACCCGTGGTGCAGCCTTGCCACGGTGATGGGTGTGTGTGCGATTTTATTGGGTGTGATGGATATTCGTTATGGTGCCCCATGGTGGATTGGGGGGTGGAAAGTTTTTCATTTTCAAGGGTCTCGGTTTTTGGTGCAAGCCTTGTTTTTTGCCATTGGTGTGGGGGCTTCTTTGATTCCTGAGGCTGATCGGGTGATTCTTATGGGGCGATTGATGCATGCTTTGCCTGTGCTTATGTGTGGGCTTTTCGGTGTGGGGGTTTTGTATATTGGCTATGCCATGCTGTGGTACAGCGAGGGGGCCTACTCAAGCGATCTTTACTATTACTATAATGGCTATATTCCCCAGGGATCACCTATGGAAATTATTACCGCAATAGCACCCGGTATTCTTATCCGGACATCCCTTCACGGGATATTTTTGCCACTGCAGATTGTGTGTTATGGTGGACTTGTCTATCGTTTTTGCTCTTTGTCATGGATGGTTATCGACTATTGGAAAGATAAAACCCTTGGCTTATTTTTGTACCATCCGATTTTTGTGATTGGGGGGCAAGTTCTTTTGTATGGGTACGACATCCCTGTGATTGTGAAAATTATTCTTGTTGTGACAGGTTCTTACGTCGGAACGCTTGGCCTGACTCTTGCGACGCGGCGCATTTTTTCTCGATTGACCTCTGCGTTTTCTTAGACCTCAGGATATCCCCTTTTGTTTTTGCGGTTATGGACAGATCCAGGAATTATTTTCTGTTTGAGCCATGTGCTTAGGCTTGGTTCTTGTTCTTGCGGGGGGTGAATAAGGAGACGTTTTTCTGCTTTGCCTAACAAAAGACCACCTGTGGGTACCAGATATCGCATGATGCGATCAAGTATAGTGTATGTTTCAGTGTATGTGCATGGCAAAAAAGGAGGGGCGAATAGAAATTTCTCGAAGCCAAGCGGTGCAAAGCGAGACCTGTGAAAAAGATGCATGAGTTGATGTGTGGTGAAAGCATTCCCACGGCTGAATGGCGTACTTTCTGAACGGCACCATGTGCTTAATTTGTTTGGAACAATAACGATCAATGCCCCCTTATGATCAAGCACACGCCAAAGCTCCCGCAGAAATTTTTGTTGGTTATGCGTATTTTCAAGACTATGAAGGGCAATCACAAGATCAAAACTATAATCATCAAAGGGCAAGCAGTCATCGCTTAGCAGAATGGTGGGATAATTTAACTGAGGAATGTGGGCTTTATTAATACCGAGGAAGTCTGGAACACCTGAAACATAGCTGCGCGATGTGTGCGTCTCTAGAATATGCGCTGTGATGTGAGTGAGGTAACCAATACCCAGAATACGCTGTGGCCGTGGGTGAGGCATATGTGAAAGAATCCGGGCTTGCGTGTGTTGCGAGACATACGAGCCGCGTATAGTTTTGTAAAATGCATCTAAGTGTTGGCAATCAATCCACAAAAAATTGATCTTTGTAAGGATATATGTTATAGTAAACAAATATTCACAATAAAGCGAGTCTAAAATGGTTAATTTTACACCAATGACAATGTTTGTTATTATTCTTGTTGGATTGGTGTGCCTTCTTCTGAAAAGTGCTGTGGTGATTGTACCCCAGGGATTTCAGTATACGCTTGAGCGCTTTGGTCGTTACGTACGAACATTAAGGCCGGGACTGCATGTCATTATGCCCCTTGTGGAGGTGGTTGCCGTGCGCATGCTGATGAAGGAAGTTGTTCTTGATGTCCCTCGTCAGGATGTGATCACGAAAGATAACGCCATGGTGAGTGTGGATGGTGTGATTTTCTACCAAATCATGGACGCGCCCAAAGCGGCGTATGAGGTGGATCAACTTGAGCATGCAATTATGAATCTGGCTATGACAACGATTCGTACCGTCATGGGGGCGATGGATCTTGACGAGCTTTTATCCCAACGTGAGCGGATTAATCTTGAGCTTCTCAAGGTCATCGATGATGCAACAAACCCGTGGGGTACAAAAGTCACACGGGTAGAAATTAAGGATATTGTTCCCCCGAAAGACCTCGTTGATTCTATGGGGCGGCAAATGAAGGCGGAGCGTGACAAGCGTGCGCAAATTCTTGAAGCGCAGGGGAGTCGTCAGGCTGATATTTTACGGGCAGAAGGGTATAAAGAGGCTGCCGTTTTGCGTGCCCAAGGGGAAAAGGCTTCAGCTGTTCTTTTGGCAGAAGCGCGTGAACGTCAAGGACAAGCAGAAGCAAAGGCTACACAGATGCTTTCCGAAGCGATGAAAAAAGGAACTGTGCAGGCGGTGAATTATTTTATTGCTGAAAAATATGTGGGTGCACTAAAAGACATTGCGGCCGCACCGAATCACAAGGTGATTTTTATGCCTTTAGAGGCGGCAAATGTCATAGGATCACTGGGTGGAATTGCTGAGCTTGCAAAAGAAACTTTCTCAGAGAGGAAAAAAACAAAACCTTCTTTGGAAAAATAAGAGAGCATAAGAAACGGTTGAAATACTGTACTGTCTAGGGATGTGCGTGTTGAGTTTTGGGGCATAGGGACATCTGGCAAGGTTATACGTGGTCGTATCTTCGGTGCCATTTCCCCTGCGATAGGGGGTGTATCCCCTGGTTTATTAGAAAGTGAAGAAAATGACATCCACCTTGGTTGATTCTTTGTATGAAAATAGAGGTATGCTGATCGATACATTACAGCACATGGACTTTTGGGGGTGGATGACGCTTGCTCTTGTATTTATTATTATTGAACTTATCACAATGACTACGTATATATTGTGGCTGGGAATAGGTGCGGCACTTATTGCCGCTGCAAAGTTGTTTGTGGTTTTTCCTCCCAATTACGACTGGGCCTTGTTCAGTATTGCATCTCTTGTAAGTCTTGGGCTTACGTATCGATGGTTTAAGAAAAATCCCCAGGGAAAATTTGAGACCATTAATCAAAGGGGCCGTGAGTATATCGGTCAAACACTTATTTTGCAGGATGGTATCGTCGCAAACAAAGCGCGTATTCTTCTTGATGGCGTGTGGTGGTCCCTTGTGGGGCCGGTGTGTGCGCCTGGAACGAGGGTGCGTGTCATCAAAACAGATGGCAATGTGTTGGTTGTTGATTTATGCGCTGAAAAAATAGAGACCAATCAAAAATAGTTTCAGCAGTATCTGCCTATTTCTACACGCAAAATTCCTATGATCTGTTGCTATCTCTTGTTTTTCTAAAAAAACATTTTTTTGCACATACCTATCAAATAGAATTTTCCTTGAAGTGTTTGTGAATAAGCACTAAATACACAGTATGTTCCCTTCGCGCCGGCTGTGTTAGCTTCTAGAGATATCGCTATTGCGATTTGTACGACCTTTGTTTGGGCCCTGAATGTTCTTTTAACGAAGATAGCTCTGGTTGAGATTTCGCCGATTAGCTTTAATTTGTTGCGCATGATCGTTGTACTTCCCTTGGTAGTCATTTTTCCTTTGCGACTCCATCAATGGCGATGCATCATGCCCACGGCTCTGGTGTGGGGGGTCGCCCATTATGCTTTCCTGGGTCTCGGAATAAAAGCAGGTGCAGGAGTTGCGATGGGAGGACTATTGTTACAGCTTAACCCGTTGTTTGCAGCTTTATTTGCCTATTTGATGCTGAGGGAATCACCCAATAAATATCACTTAATAGCCTTTGTCCCCTTGTGTGCCGGTGTTTTTTGGGGGCTTTATACAGCAGAGAAATTCTGTGTATGTGTGGGATATCTTTGTATGCTTGTTTCGGCAGCATTCATGGGGCTAGGGAATGTTCTTTTGAAGCGTGCCATGCACGACTCTCGCGAACCACTCAGTCCGTCATCAGCAATTGTTGCCTTTGCCCCGCTTACAATAGGGATTCACTTCACGTTGGCTATGAGCGTTGATGGTTGGCAAGAGGTGGTGCGAAACATGAAGTTATTGGCTCGCCCCACCCATACCCTTATTATGCTTTTTGCTGGTTGGATTTCCATGGTAGGGGCAATGCGTGCGTGGAGTATACTCGTTCGTCGGTATAGTGTCGCAGATGTGTCGCCATACTCATTGCTGATCCCTTGTTTTACCCTTGCATTTGCTTTTCTCACAGGAGAAAAAATAGGATTTAATACCTTTGTTTCAGCACTATTGATTCTTTTAGGGCTTATTATTAGTCAAATGGGCCATGCCTTTTCTCGGTTTGTGCGGGGGTTTTTCTACATAAAAAGACAGCACGTTCTCAAATAATTACTACTGAAAATCAATAAAACGAGGGCAGGAGAGAAAAACTGTGTGGAACAAATTTCCTGATAGTTGTTTGCGGAAAGCTTCTGTGCATTGTATCTGAAACGGGGATGTATATACCTAGTCTTTTGCACACACCTTTTGTGCACCTGTTTGTTTTTATTAAAAATTAAAATTTTACATACCTGACATAAGTATTAAATAATTTGTCAAAATTAAGCAGTTCGCATAAATAATCTTCTGTTCTCAGGAGGGTACTATGGAACTTAAATCAATTATTCAAAAAATATTGCGTCTTGGAACCACATTAGAAGGGGTAAAGAGTGAAACAGGGAAAAGAGAAAAGAAACGCTATCGTAGCGTTCATAGTGTTAATATTCTGGGGAAACCCACATGGACAGGACATAGCTACGCTGAGTTAGTACAAGAAGGCTACAAAAAAAACGTTATTGTGTATCGCTGTGTGACGTTGATTGCGCGTAGCCTTGCAAGCGTTGCGTTTTTGTTAAAAAAAGGTGTATCGCCTCTTGATACACATCCTCTTCTTACCTTGCTGTCTCATCCGAATCCTTTGCGCGGAGGGGCCTCTTTTGTTGAGGCGCTCGTGTCTCATTTGTTGCTTTCTGGCAATGCCTATGTTGAAGCTATGTACGGTTTTGATGAACAGCCATGTGAGCTGTATTTATTACGTCCGGACCGTGTGGAAATTGTCCCAGCAACAACAGGACAGTTGCGTACCTATAAGTATACAGTTGATGAGAAGACACGCCGTATTAGCATGCTTGCACATAATGGCAAACGAAAAATAGCCCATATTAAGTTGTTTAATCCCATTGACGATTGGTATGGTGCGAGTCCCCTTAATTCAGCAGCGTGCGCCATTGATCAACACAATGCAGTTGCTGAGCATAATTTATCTCTCTTGCAAAATGGGGGAAGACCTTCTGGTGTGGCCGTTTTTCGTGATGGTCTTGATGAGGATAGTCGTGAACTGGCGCGAGAACATATGACCAGTTTTCATCAGGGTCCTGGAAACGCGGGCCGAATGATGATTGTTGAGGGCGATGTTGAGTGGAAAGAAATGGGCTTAAGTCCCCGGGAAATGGACTTTGCCACATCAAAAGATGTTTCCGCGCGCGAAATTGCACAAGCCTTTGGGGTTCCTGCCATGTTGGTTGGGGTTAAGGGTGATAGCACCTATGCAAACTACCGTGAGGCACGGTTTCACCTGTGGGAAGATACGATCCTACCCCTTTTGGACATGATTGTTGATGAGCTTAATTCCTGGCTCACACCTCAATTTGGTCCTGATTTACAGATTGGCTATGATCAAGGGTCTATACCGGCACTTTCTCAAAGACGAGAACAGCTATGGCAAAGCCTCGAGCGTGCAACATTTCTTACCGACAATGAAAAACGTGCCGCTACTGGATATCCTCCTCATCCTTTATCCAGGGATAATGACGGTGTGTGTGCACACTAAAAATTAGCAACTCAACGCAGGAGAGAGAAACGTATGCACCACAAAGTATCACCCCCAGTTTTGATTAAAAGTCTTGACTCTAGAGGAAATTTTTTTGGTTATGCCAGCGTTTTTGATTGGATTGATCGTCAAGGAGACACTGTTGCACAAGGGGCCTTTTCGCATTCTTTGAAAAAATGGCATATGCAAAAAAAAATGCCCAAGATGTTGTGGCAGCACAAGCATCATGAGCCCATTGGGAAATGGACATTCATGGGTGAAGATCCTAAGGGGCTTTATGTTGAGGGGCGCCTTCTCATGGATGTAGGTCGGGCTCGCAGTGCTTATGCGCTTATGAAGGAGGGCGTTCTTGATGGGCTATCTATCGGATATGAGGTTAAAAAAAGTTACCAGGACCAAACAACAAAGGCACGGGTTCTCACAGAAATTGATCTTCACGAAATTTCATTGGTGACATTTGCCGCCAATGAAAAAGCCAAAGTTCATCACGTAAAAAGTTGCCGTGATGATAGTGATCTGCTCATGCAGGTTAGACGGCTAACGCAACTTATCACACACGAAAACCAACGAACACTATAAAGGGAGTTTCCATGTCACACGTACACACAGTTATTAATGAATTATCACAGGCGTTCGAAGACTTTAAACAAATGAATGACGACCGTCTGCGAATTCTGGAAACAAAGAAAACGACTGATCCTCTCATTGAGGAAAGTCTTACACGGCTGCAAAGAAATATCGATTATCTCGAACAGAAACAACGTGATATGATGCGCCCTCAAATTGACGGAACAACTGATTGTTTGCTATCGACGGGTGAATCAAAGGCTTTTTCTTCCTATTTGCGTAGTGGTGATGACGCCCTCTTGCGCCTTGAGTCAAAATCTTTGACCCGCGGAGCGGATGAGGATGGGGGATTTTTTGTTCCTCAAAACTTAGGCCATATGGTTGATAAAAAAGTCGGCCAAAGTACCATTCGTACGCTGGCTTCTGTGATGACCGTTTCATCAGATCATGTGGATGTTTTATTAGATAGAGAGGCCGCTGCAGCAGGGTGGGTTGCAGAAACAGCTAATCGCCCCGAAACGGATACCCCAAAGATTCAAAAGAAACGTATCAACGTTCATGAAATTTATGCCAAGCCTCGGGCTACACAGAAACTTTTGGATGATGCAAACATTGATGTTGATAAGTGGCTGACGGAGAAAATTTCTCAGCAGTTTAGTGATCTTGAAAACCATGCATTTCTTAATGGTGATGGGGTATCACGTCCACGAGGAATTTTAAGTCTTCCAGTGTCCACGGATCTGAACCCTGCTTTTGGAACATTTCGGGCTCTTGACAGTGGTGTTGATGGGGGATTTCCTGATGATGATGCTAGCGATCTTCTTGTTCGCATGATTTATTGCTTGCGTAGTCATTATCTGGCAAATGCATCCTGGATGATGTCACGCAGTGCGTTGCAAAAGATTCGTATGATAAAAGATAGCACAGGAAACTATCTGTGGCAGCCAAGTCTTAGTGACAAAGTATCTTCAACGTTGTTGGGATTCCCCGTATATGTGGATGATGCGATACCCGGCGTTGTTGAGGGAACAGCTTCAAGCTCTGTGATTTTTGGTGACGTGAAATCAGCCTATCAAATTGTTGATCGTTCCGGAATTCAGGTGTTGCGTGACCCTTTCTCATCCAAACCATTCATTGAGTTTTATTCGACAAAGCGTGTAGGTGGGGATGTTGTGGATACCGATGCGCTTGCCATTTTGCGCCTGGCTTCATAGTTAATCGGGGTAAGGAGGGTGTTATTCTGGGAATTATTTTATGATACCACACCCTCTTGCCGAGTGATTGATACGTTCCGACTAGTCATATTATTTTAAGGGAAAAAGTATGTCTGAAATTTGTTTGGATTCACCGGGTGAGGCCTTAATACCTCTCTCATGGATGAAGAATTACCTCAAAGTTGATCATGATGCTGATGATTCTCTCATCAATCAGTTGATGATAAGTGCTCAGTTGATGATAGAAAATTATGCGGGGATCTCTTTTACACAAAAAAAATGGCAACACACACATAATCAAGAAAGTGGACGATCTCGTCAAGCAAATCCCTGGAAGGATGCTAGGTATAGTGGGCCGTTTTCTTTGAGGATAAGTCCTGTTGTTGCTATTGTATCGGTCACCAGTCAAACCATCACGGATGATTGGGTGTGTGAGGGGTGGAAAACGCGGACTAATGGCTATAAAACAGAAGTATATATTCCGCGTCAGCACATCATGCAGGCGATGCGAATTATAATCAAATATACAGCTGGATACGCCCGCATCGAAGAGGTTCCAACGCTTTATAAAGATGCGATATGTATGCTTGTGCAGAGGTACTATCAACGGCGGGAATCTCCTGATCCGGCTTTGGGCCATATGGCAGGGCTTCCTTCTGATATTTGTACATTTTTACATATATCCCAAGCAAGAGGATGGTTGTCATGAAGGTAACAAAAGATCGCAAGCACAGAGTTTTGCTTCTTGAGCCTCGCTATCATGAACATGTTATCACTGCGTATCATCCTGTCGGTGAAGTGTGGGCATGTGTGGCGGCGTATCGTCATTCTCATCTTCAGCTGTATACGCAACGTCGTCATGAGTCAGATTCCGTGCTTCCTATATGGGAAGTAACATTGTGTGAAAAAATTCCTGTTAGAGAGGACTATCGATTGGTGTTCCAAGGAACTGTGTATGCCTTTGTTTCACGTGCACTTAATCCCGGAGGATCGGACCTAACTTATTATATTACGCCGTTGGATGAGGCAGAGATATGAGCATGAAGGAAAATTTACATGTATGGTTACGCGATACAATTGATAAGGCTATACGCACGGAAGGACTTGCTGTAAGGCCTCATGTAAATACGCGCACATCAAGCAAAGACATTTGTTGGTCGGTGTCACAAAAAGGGTCTGGGGAAATTAATTCATGGACGTCACCGGAAACATTTTATGGTGAGATTTGTCTCTCTTTTTGGGCTCTTCCTGCTTATGGACATAGATGTGAATCGTTGGCGGGTTCTGTTGTGAGTGTGTTGACGTCTGGTACTCATGGGATTGATGTAGAGGGAGGGTTGTTTAGTGTGGCCTTTTCTCTTAGGAAACAAGAAAATCTTACAGGTAATATAAATACAGTAATGCCTCAATTGTATGCGGCTGATTTTTGTGTGCGATGTGTGTTTTATAGAGAAGGAGAGATTATATAATGAAACCATCCAGTGAAAACGCCTATTTTTCTATCCCCCATGAATGGGAGGATGATTCTTTAGAAGCATTTATGAATGAAGACATCCACTTGCTTCCCTTATGGTTTGGGTATTAGGCCATGAACAGTGAAACGCTTTTTCAGTTTAGTTTGGGAGAACTTCATCCACAAAGTGGTCGTGGTATTACTCACACGCTTATCCCGCAAAGCACGAATCATCCGATGCGTACACTTAACGGAGGGCTTGTCAGCAGCACAGAGGATATACGGCACAAGTATCGGTCCATTTTAATGGGAAAAGATTTAAACTTACCACCGCTGGATGAGGTTTTTATTGGGAAAAACATACGTATAGGGGCTCTTGTGACCTTTAGCCGTTTTGTTTTTCAGCTAAATCCTGGTGACAGGGTAATGCTTTCACGACAGCCACAAGAGCAGTCAGTTCGTGTTCAAACAATGCATGGTTCTCCTGTGCGGACACATCGGTGGGAGGAGGGATGTCTGGTTTATGAGGGTGTGGAGTCGTATGCAAATGTTGTGATTCGTTATCGTCCCTGGCTTGAAACGACAGTGGTTGATTTTAGTTTTGAAACAGCAGAGGAAACCAATCGAACCACATGGAAGATTATTTGTGATGAGCTTTAAGCAGGGGTATTGCGGCGATTCTCAAAAATAGCAGCAGCAAAAGTGCTCGGGACAACAATGGCGATACCAATAAGGACAGAGTTGCTCGGAATTTCCCCATATAAAAATAGTCCAAAAAGAACGGCAAAAATGAGCTCAACATACCGAAAGGGCGCAAGTGCTGAAATATCGGTAGCAGCGAATGCTTTTAGAAGAAAAAACAGAATGAGGTTACCACCTGCACCTAAAGCCAACAGATACATGAGCTCATGCATCGTAGGGGGAGTCCACACCAAGAAAGCGGGAATTGCTCCTGCAAGGGTAGTGCCAAGGGCAAAATAAAATAGCATACATAAAGGAGATTCATTATGCACCATGACCTTATTGACAATATCGCTCAAGGCAAAACACACTGCGGCTATAATAAGGCCAAGGATACCCCAGATGTGCATATGTGTTCCTGTGGTAACATCATGGGTGTTTGCAACAATGATCATGATGCCCATAAATCCACCCAAGGTTGCAGCCACGCGTTGCCAAATAACGCGCTCTTTCAGCAGAATGAATGCAAGCACAAGCACAAAAAGAGGAATAGTGTGGCCTACTGTGGAGACCACAGCCAAAGGCACATGCGACAGACCGAAACACCAACCTGTGATAGCCGTAAATCCCAGAATTGCCCGCAAAACATGCCAGTTTATTTGCTTGGTATAAACAGTTTCCCATCCTTTGATTGCAACGATAGGCAGAAGAGTCAGCGTCGCAAACAATACACGAAAAAAAGCAACCTCCATACTCGGCAAGCGGCAGGCAACCTCTCGCATAAGGACATCGTTGACAGAGCTTGTAAGGCCTACCAAGCATATCCAAAAAACACCGACCAAATAACCTGTTTTATGTGATGCCGTTGAAATGACGTAATTCCATTAAAGTCATCCGATAGTACACGAACCGATAACCAAAACAATAGATATTTTCATGCTTACATACACATTCAGTCACATTTTTGCAGAGCTCGGTGATGCGAGCATCCACAGCGGCCCTGTGTTTTGGTGTGAGATTAGAGAACGTGAGGCCACGCGCCCACGCGTGCGACTACGCATTCCTTATGACGATCAAAACTCCGGTATTCTTTTGTCGTGGATTACTGTGCAGGGCAAAAAAACACTCTTTACGGGACGTGTGACAAAATTTATGCACTCCCACGGTGAAAAAATTTGTGACATTGAGGCTGTTAGTGATCACCCCGACAATTCCTCTTTAATGGGGCTTGTGGGGGAAGATCTTCGTAAAGATGGGGCCTGGTGTAGTGATCTTTATGCCTTGGATGAAACACATGTAGGAAATTTTCTTAATTCTCAGCTTATGACGCCGGGGTGGGATCGTACAACGGGTAAGTTCACGCTTTCACATATATTTACAGGAAGAACGGTGCATGCGCTGACAGATTTTAACACCGTTTCATTCAAACAAATGCATGTTTCTCATAAACCACTTAAGGCTGTTAATTTGCGTGTTCTGTGTCGCTGGAAAAAAAAGGTGGTTCATACGATTGATCTTGGTGCACATATGGGTGGTGATCGCATGTTGCGAACCATAACACCGGATAGACTGAAGCAACAATGGCCTCGTGAGGGAACAACACTTTCTGGCACGTCATTGCGTGTTGTATCCTCGCACCTTGAGGAAGGTGCTAAACCAGAAATACAGCTTTTGCCTCTTCATAATCATCACCAGGAATCGTTCACAAATGCCCCAGTTTCTGTCTATTGTTTTCGACCAGTGCTGACGGTTGCGGATGAAACAACTGTTCTGGTTCATGAGGTTTTTGAGGCAGTCTTGACACATGATTACCAAGGTAAGCAGGACTATGACCTGGTCAAAGATCTTACTGTTGACCTCGGGGTCATTTCTTTGCATGAATCACGCGTACCATGGGAGACAGGTACATTCTATGATGTGGGGTCTATTGTCTCGCATCAAGGGGGTTATTATCTGTGCGTGAGTGCTCATCGCTCAGCAATTGATTTACCCCTAGCGTTGGACAGGTGGTGCAAGCTTGATCGGGAAACACTCGAAAAAAGACAAGCACAGCGGAAAAGTTGTTTTATTCATGACGCAGCTCAGCGTGTGTTGCGACATATGGCACAGCTTGCACGAGGGTATCTCGCCAATAGTGCACGGGGTATTGCATCGCATTTTCGTGTGCCACTGGCGCACGGTATTGATGTGTCTACGTTGGATGCAATCACATGGAATTCATCACAGGAAAGATCATCCTCGCTGTATGGAAAAGTAACGCAAGTGCGCATTGTAATTGATCGAAATGAGCAATTTGTTGATATAACAGCTATGTCTGCTATTGGCGTACTATCACAAATTACCCCCTGTGTTGCTGAGAAGAACCAATATGGGGCTGAAACAGAAGAATATGTTGGGTCATTTTGTGTTTCCACACCAGAAGATATGCCAGATCTTCTCTATGTGAAGGGTGAAGACTTGGATGATTATGAGGAAAGATTAGACAAAGAGAATCTTGGGGTATCGAGCATTCTCATCCACAACACAGCTGAAGAACAATTGACCCATCTTCATAAAGAAGTTCGTATGCATAGACGTGCCCTGCATGAGGTATCTATTCCTTCTACATACATTGCGGTCAATGCACAGATGTGTGAATCATCCGGTATCCGACACCTACACAAAACACATAGAGCAGAGTTTGGTAGCGGATGGTCGGCACCAGCTAATATTAACCTTCTTCATTTGCGTGGAGGGTCTTCATAATGTCTTCTCTCAGGAGGCTTATTCGCAACCTCAAAACACCATTCTCATGGAAAGAACAAGAAGAGCATCCCCTATATCGTACAAAATCTATTTGTATAGGTACTGATAGTCCTCAAAAATTATCTCGTGTATTTCCAAGCCGCATTACCGTTACCGTTCGGATGATCGGAGTGAAAGCAGGGCGTAATGTTCAGGTTCGCACAGATGATATCCAAACAGGAAATAGCGTGTCAGTATCCCTGTATGATCGGTCACTGCTTGATCCTGGAATGGGCGTTATTTATGAATCACTGGGCTATGATGGTGTACAGCTCGTTTGTGAATCGGTTGCGATGAAGTATACGGATCGTGTGAATGCCTGTGTGCTAGAGGAAAAGATCAAGCCTGGCGATATTCTTTATACAAAACGATTTCCAGTGCTTGAAACGGGAGTTTATGCCCGTCAAATTAAAGTGATTCAGGGAGTTACAGGAATTATCCCGATTGATGGGCATCAGACAGGTTGGAAAGCGTGTGTTGATCTTATTCCTTACGGAGGTCGTTTTGTCTCAGGCATAGATCCTGAGGAGATTCAGGCCTACTTTGCGCAGGTGCAAATTAGGCCTGGGACTACAAAAATTCTTCTCTCACATGCGGCATTCTGGCAGTCGCGGGGTATTAATCCTGAAAGGGGAGGGTTTTTGTCGGGAAAAGAGATTCACTTTTCTCAAAAACTCCCCCTGCATGCATGCCAAGCACTCGGCGCCGATATCCGTCAGGGCATTGTTCGTCTTCCGGTGTATGTGGGAGAGATATTCGTGGGGTCTTACGTATCTCAGGACTACACATGCGTGAATCGATCAGAGGGAATTTTGAATGTTGAGTTTGTTATATAAATCAAAAAAAGGATTTTTCTATGCCAATTATATACAGAAATGAAAAAGGATCTCCGTTGAGTATTGAGGAGATCGATGGGAATTTTCGCTATCTCAATGCACAACTAGTGGACCAACAGGAAGCTATCAGCCAGATAAAGAGAGTTACTCAGGTGGTACGTGAGGGAAGTGATCTTGTGTTTAAGGATGATGCCGATACAGTGTTGTATCGCGTGGAAATACCCCTCCCACGATTTTCTTCTCGAGGATCGTGGTGCCCCTCAACAGTTTTTGTATACGGGGATATCGTGCATCAAAATGGTGATAATTATATATGTTTGGTAACGCATACAGCAGAGATATGGGATCATGAGCGGGAGAATTGGCTCCTCATGGCTCAGAAAAACGACCCTTTTTCTGTTTTGAAACAACCGCGCCATACGACCACGGATGATGAACCCCCTACACAAAGTGAGCAGGAACGCTCAGAAAATCTTGCTCGTGGTTTTTCACTGCCAACACTACCGATCTTCCCCTTAAGCAATCTTCCTGACTCTCGTATGGGGGCTCTCATTTTTATCGCGCTCGAAGAGACTGATACGTTGATTATGAGTTATGGAACACCAACAGGGTGGATGAATGCATTGACCCATGAACGCGTACTCTAGGAGGATAAAATGGCTGCTCTCAATTTTTCCCATTTGTTGAAGCTTTCAGAGCTTGTCCCGGGAATTTTTACCCTTGTGCAAAAAAGTGAAGGCACAAAGTCGGCTCCCCAGATTCTTAATAAAATTGTGGACGTGGCGTGTCAAATATCTGGAAAGCATGATTTTGAAAGTATGGTTGCAACGTTGAAAGAGAAACCGGAACTTCTTCTGGAGTTTCATCGGGAAATTCTTCATCTTGAACGTGACACGCTCTCAGCTGAAATTGAGGATCGCCGCCATGCCAGGGACCGCGATGCTGAGATTATTGCATCAGGCCAAAAGAATAAGCGTGCAGATGTGATGATTCTTCTGGCAGTTCTGGGGCTTGTCACCTGTTTGCTTACACTTGGATTGTATCGTGATTGTCTTCCTGGTGAAGCAATAGGGATCATCTCCACTGTTTCAGGGATATTTGGCGCGTGCCTGAAGGATGCTTTTGCCTTTGAGTTTGGTTCATCACGTGGAGTTCGTGATAAAAACCTTCTGAGTATTCTCAATCATATTAATAACAAAAAATAATTTTTTTGCCGTGCGTCTATGTAAAAACCCCCAAAAGGGGGCTTTTACATAGACCTAAGCACATATTTAAGCAATTATTTTTTTACTTAGAATGCAAAGTTTATACGCACACGGGTGTCGAATGTCCGTGGCTCAAATATTGTTTGGGAAGAGGTACCACCTTTAGTGTTTTTCTTGGTTTTGTTTGTAAGTCCATAGCGAAACTCAAGTCCAGCGGTCAACCTACTTGTTACCTTGTAATCGGCACCAACCAGCGGCCCATAAGAAATTTTTAGGCTATCTCCTTTTGTTACTCCTGCAGAGTCACTATAACGGAGGCCCATTTTTGCAAAACTCAAGAAAGGCCCTGTATAAATAATAAAATTATCAAAATTGTAACCAGCTTTGCCGGAAAAACCAATTTCATATTTACGGTGTGCCTTAACGTGGGTGCTGACAGAATTGTTTCCTGATTTATAAACCCAACTGTGGTTTTTACTGCCCATAAAATCAACGTTTACATTCATTTCACCAGCAAGTAACATTTTGTTACTAAATGTAGAAATATATCCCGCTTGAAGGCCGGCGGTTAATTGCTTTGATGCAAATGATTTTGTGTTGCGGACGCCTGTATTTATAAGGGATGTTCCAACCTTAGTTTTTGTATGCAAATACCCGAAATTAACACCGGAGTATGTGCCGTTAAAAACCTCTGCCGAGAGTGATGTAAAAGCGCAAAAAGTTACTAAAAATATTTTTTTCATAGAAATTCCCAAAAATTATTCTTTGGAAAATCTAACATGTTTTTTCCCTAAATGGGTTTAATATCAAACCTTTGGATATCGTTCCCACGGGACAGTTGCGAAGATATCACAGCTTGCGTGCGTTACGATTCGCTTCGCGGGTTCCTATTCTTAGCAGGATCTGTACGTGGCAGTGCGTGTATTTCTTCATCCACGCGAGGGAAAGGTAAGATTTTAGACGCAAGCCCTCAGACAGAGTCTTCGAATACTTTTTTGTAGGGCCTGTGACACGATTAACAGGAGGGAATTAGACAGAAATGTTAAGGTGCAAAGGAGTCCTAAAAATGCTCTTTTTACAGAAATTCTCAGCCGTATTTTTGTAAAAATCTATTATACTTTCCTATCGTCTATCATCCTATTTTCCGTTTTTCCGTGACACAGATTTGGTATGGAGTTTTCTCAACAATTGTGGGGCATACCAAACAGTTCCGACGATGCACTTTATTATATGTGTGTGTGTAAATAAAAAAGAGGCTGGATTTCTCCAGCCCCTCTGCAATACATAAATAAAGGTAGTATTAGAATGCGTAGTTCAAGCGAACAGCAGCATCATAGCCCTTTGTCTTGATTGTGATTGCGTCTTTTTTGTATTTTTTTCTACCTTCGATGCTGTAGCGCCCTTCAAGACCAACAGAAAGTGTGTCGCTAACAGAATAGGCAACACCAAGAAGAGGACCATATGCAAATGTTGTCACATTCTTGGAGATTAATTCCTTTCGAACTACGTTACCAAGGGTGATTTCTGATGAAGCCTTAACTTTGTAATTTTCCATACCAACGAAAGCACCTACGTAACCAATTGTGCAACCAAAGTTATAACCAGCACGAGCGGAGATAGCTGCCTTGTAACCCATTTTAGAACTTGCAGCTCCCACTATTGTTGCTGCACCCAAAGTCCCTTTGGAAGTCTTTTTAGACTTGGACGGAGCAAATCCAAAATCAAGTTCTGCACCAAGATACATTTTGTTGTCAAGTGTGTGACCATATCCAACTTGAGCACCAAAAGAAGGGGATGCCTTGGAAAGAGATAGCTCTGCATCATCTTGGATAAGTTTTTGTGAACGCTGTGTCATACCAGCGTTGATACCCGCATACGCCCCGTGAAAGGTGTTCGCAGCAACGGGAAGAGTTGCCAATAGAGCAATAGATAGTAACTTTTTCATAATTTGTAACCTATAATTTATTGTTAAACATCGAGTGAAAACTACGACTAAAAACATTTACAGTCAATAAAAATAGCTACTAAGTAAAAAATTCCTACTCACTGAGAGTGACAAAAAAGCAACACTCCCGTTTTATGTATTAAGAATACGAGCGGCTTCACATGCGCCATACGTCAGAATAGCTTGTGCTCCTGCGCGTTTGATGGATGTGAGTGTTTCTATAAGAGCAGCACCAAAGTCTAAAAATCCTGCCTCATGCGCGCTGATAAGCATCGCATATTCCCCACTTACGTGATAACCAAATACAGGCAGTTTTTGTGTTAGTGTCAGGTTCTGTATGATGTCTTGGTAAAGCGTAGCCGGCTTTACCATGAGAAAGTCAGCGCCTTCGCGTGCGTCTTGGTTGGCCTCAAGTAAAGCCTCCTTCCTACGGTCAGGGGACATCTGGTAGGTTTTTTTATCAGCGACCCCCAGGCATCCCTTGGATCCCACAGCTTCACGAAATGGCCCATAAAGCGATGATGCATATTTGGCCGTGTAGGCAAGAATCATGGTGTTGGAAAATTTTTTACTGTCAAGAGCTTCACGAATGGCACCAATGCGCCCATCCATCATATCCGAAGGTGCAACAATGTCGCTGCCAGCTTGTGCAAGGACAATGCTCATTTGCTGCAGAGCCGCTACTGTTTCATCGTTGAGAATTTCACCCTTTTTCACAAGACCATCCTGTCCGTGGGAAGTATAAGGATCAAGGGCTACATCGGTTATGACGCCTAGCTGATCTGTGGTTTTTTTAATAATACTTATTGCCTGGGGAATAAGACCTTCGGGATTGCAGGCGTATGAGCCTGTTTCATCGCGCTTGCTTTTATCGACCATGGGGAACAGTGCTACAGCCTTTATCCCGAGAGACGACACCTCTCGAATCAGTGCGGGAAGTTCCTTTAGGGTATAGCGGCGATTGGCCCCCAGACCAGGAATGCTTGGTGCAATATGATCATCACGAATAAAAATAGGATAGATAAGATCAGCAGGACGCAAAGAAACTTCTTGTAAAATTTCACGAATCCAAGGGGATTGTCGTGCGCGACGGAGCCGCAGATGAGGAAAAAACATTGATTTTGCTTTATAATATCCCTCAATTTGGAGAAAAAAATAAACATAATCAAGATTTTTCTTGTCTTAATAGAGCGATCAAATGGAACATGCCGTGAGAGTGACTTGCGAGAGAGACAACTGGTGATATAATGGCCCGAAATCAACTCTCTTCGTGATGACGATAAAACAAACAAAAAACAGATGTACACGAAGCAGCCAGGGTTTTTCCTCGGCCTTACCTAAACAAACCTTACGTATCTATCGTTTTTGGCGCTTGCGCATACTATCGTCAGTGGTTTTTGGGTATGCGACATACTATATCGTGCGTGCCAACTTTGCCATTGCAATGCCAAGTCTTGTCGAAGAAGGATATAGCAAAGCCCAGCTTGGCGACATGCTTTTTTGGTGGTCTCTCGTTTATGGGGTTGGAAAAGTGGTAAATGGGTACTGGAGTGACCGATCGAACGCACGCTATTTTATGGGTTTAGGGCTTCTGGGGGCAGGACTTATGTCTGTCGGGATTGCACTCACAACAGGAACATTTTTTCTTATTAGTTGCTTACTTATCAGCAGTTGGTTTCAGTCAATGGGATGGCCTGCTTCTGCCCGGATGCTTACCCATTGGTTTGCCCGCAAGGAGCTCGGCATCAAGTGGGCACTGGGTGCTTGCTCTCATCAAGTGGGCGCAGCTTTTATTATGATTGTGGGTGCATACTTAGTGCAAAATTATGGCTGGCGATCAGCCTTTCTGGTCCCTGGTGTTCTTGCGATTGCTGTGAGTTTTTATTTGCTTGCGTGTCTGCGGGATAACCCTACAGAAGTGAATCTTCCGACGGTCGAAGTCTACAAAAATGATTACTCTGATGTTACATCCAATACATTCCATGGTGAATCCGGAGAGCGTCCCAATCAAAAAGAAATCTGGAAAATGGTTTTTGCGAATAAAATGATCTGGTATGTCTGCTTTGCTAATATGTTTTTGTATATTGTGCGAATGGGAGTTTTGCAGTGGGCACCAACGTTTCTCAAAGAATTCAAAGGGGTCAATTTGTTGGAAGCAGGACATCAAGCGGCGGGCTATGAGTTGGCGGGATTGATGGGTGGCCTAGTGGCGGGGTGGCTTTCAGATACCTATTTTAAGGGACAACGAGGACCTGTTGCTACCGTGTATATGGTTGCTTTGATGCTTGCAATGCTTGCTTTTTGGCAAACGCCTCCTGGTTACTATTATGTGGATATGGTGACGCTTGCGTGTGTAGGTTTTTTTGTTTATGGCCCTCAAATTTTAGCGGGGGTTGCTTCCGCCGATTTTGCAAGTAAGCACGCTGTAGGAACTGCTAATGGCCTTGTCGGTGCCTTTGCATCGTTAGGATCGGCGCTATCGGGTGCTGTTGTGGGTCGGATAAGTGATACGTATGGCTGGAATGGTGGATTTATTTTCTTTATTTCTGCTGCAGCTTTGGGTGCTGTTGCTTTTGGGCTTACGGGTTGGGAATTGCGTCGCACGCTCACGCAGTAGAGCGACAGAGTTTTTTGCCAAAAAAACAGCACCCACCAATACACCTCATAAACGACACATTGAACATAACTAAGGAGCCGGTGAGGTTTTGTATTATGGTTCATGGCATGGGAAACGCTGTATAATCAGGTGTTCTGATGCATATGTGTTTTTTCATAGAGTTTTGCTAGCCGCAGATAGCGACTGAATGCATAGTTCATGGCATGAATGAACCCGATGGTTCCTAGTTTCCAGCGCCCTTTAAGAAGGTAGCTTTGCCAGAAACTCAACGAAAATTCGGTTATCAAGCGCCATTTGGTTATGTGTCGGCCACGCTGATGCAGGTCATCGGCTTGCATCGTGCTATATGCGTTGAGCTTATCAATGCGATGTGTCAGTGATTTTATGGACTCATGGTATATGCGATGGTGAAGATGTGTGACTGTTGTGCCAACAGCCATTGATACTCTATCATGAATAGAATGGTTGCTGTAGCGGCCTTTTTCTTTATTGTAAAGACGTACAGGTGCATATGAGGGTGTTTTTTCAAAAAAGTGGGTACCGTATATGCGGTCATGGATATTGAGCGCATACCCATCGGCAGCGGGGATTGGCTCCCAAAGAGAAACTATTTCATCCTGCAGAGCAGAACTAATGCGCTCATCAGCGTCAATATTTAAAATCCATTGATTAGTGGCGTGATCTTCGGCAAACCGTTTCTGTGGACCATACCCCGTCCACGGATTCATCATGACCTTGGCGCCTAGCTTCTCGGCAATTTCACACGTGCGATCATTGCTGCCAGAATCAATAACAAGAATTTCATCAACCCACCCAACCACACTAAGGATTGCTCCTTGTATGCGGGCCTCTTCATTGCTGGTAATGATGGTTACAGTAATGGGAAGGGATTTTGAATATTTGTCTAACATTGGCAATGTGAGGATAATAAGGTATCTTAATGTCGCTCAAAACACATGTGGCGTCACGAAAAAAATGGTGGGCGTAGCTGGGATTGAACCAGCGACCCCTACGATGTCAACGTAGTGCTCTCCCACTGAGCTATACGCCCATTTTACAAACGTTATAGCGAAGACCTTGGGGACTCGCAAGAAAAAAGTACACAGGCGGTGTTTCCGGTCTGTTTATTGTCATGTCTCTTTTTTGGTGGTAGGGTGTGCGAAATTTAGCCAACCTATTACGATGGCCTCTCAATGGAAACTTCTTGGTACGAAAAGGTTTTTACCACTTTTTGTCGTACAGTTTTTGGGTGCACTTAACGATAACATTATCCGGAATTCACTTTCTATTCTTGTGACGTACAAACTTGCGATTCAACAAGGTATTGATCCAACGATATATGTTAATATTATTGGCGGTGCGTTTGTTGTTCCATACGTGTTCTTTTCGGCCACTGCAGGGTATCTAGCTGATCATGTTGAGAAATCGCGTATTATTCGTGCGATCAAGTTTGCGGAAATTCTTTTTGCCGTAATGGCGTCTTATTTTTTTGCGGTTGAAAATATTAATGGGCTTGTGTTTGTTTTGTGTTTGTTTGGGCTTCATAGCACCTTTTTTGGTCCTGTGAAGTTTAGTATTCTGCCCGATCACTTAAGAGAGTCTGAGCTTATTGGTGGGAATGCGCTTGTGGAGATGGGAACTTTTGTGGGTATTGTCGTCGGAACAGTGCTGGCGGGTCTATCTACAACTAGTACCTTGGGGACAACGCTTGTATCGGTATTGTTGATTACTGTGGCGATTGTTGGGTATGTAGCCTCATTGTATGTTCCAAAATCCTCGTTAGTTGAGCCTTCAGAAAAACTGTCATTCAATATTTTTGCACACACACGTCAAGCATGGGGCTTTTTGTGGCAACGCAAGATGATTTTACGTGCTGTGATGGGTATTTCCTGGTTTTGGTTTGTGGGGGCAATTTTGTTGACACAGCTCACCGTATTTTCACAGCGGGTGATTGGGGGAAATGAACATGTGCTTACCTTGTTTCTGACAACCTGTTCCTTGGGAATTGGTGCAGGATCTTTGGTTTGTCATCGGTTGGTTAAGGGGCGCGTTGATCAAACCTTTGTGCCCTTAGCATGCCTGGGTATGTCGCTGTTTGGCTTTGACTTGGTGATGGCCGCAAATAACATTCCTTTGCTTTCGAGTGAGCTACTAACGTTAGAGACATTTCTGAGTATGTTTAACGGATGGCGACTACTGCTTGATATGTTGCTGGTTTCTATGTGCAGTGGTGTATTTATCGTTCCTCTGTATGCATTTGTCCAGTCTCGAGCGTTGCCCAGTCAGCGGTCTCGTATTATTGCGGCTAACAATATTATGAATGGTCTCTTTATGATCCTGGCTGCAGTAATGGCAGGTGCCTTTGCGGCACTTGGGTTTTCAACAGTGGATGTGTACTTTGTGCTTGCTATTTTAAACCTTGTGATTGCAGCTTACACGACGAAACTGCTTCCCAAAGCTTTGATTCGATCAATTTTGCGTTCTCTTTTTGATGTTTTGTTTCGTACAAAAATAGAGGGGTTTGAAAATTTTCTGAATGTTAAGAGCAGAGCCGTTATTGTGTCAAACCACCAATCGTACTTGGATGGAATTATTTTTTGGGTGTATTTTGGTGATTCTTTGATCTTTGCTGTAAATACTATTATTGCCCGGAATCCCATTATATCCTGGTTTTTGGACATGGCTGATTGTTACTTAATCGACGCTAGCAATCCTATGACTGTTAAAACCCTGATTCAACAGGTGAAGAATGGCAAAAAATTAGTGATTTTTCCGGAGGGGCGACTCACGCTTACAGGCGCATTGATGAAAGTCTATACGGGTCCCGGTATGATTGCCGATCATGCGCAGGCGGCCATCATTCCTGTTAGCCTTAATGGCCTCCAGTATACCCCTTTTGCCATGCTGAAAGGTGTTTTGCCCCAACGTTGGTTTCCGAAGATTCGTATCACTATTAAAGAACCTGTCGAATTAAATATCCCTCACGACTACGATACCAAAACCCGTCGTGAGCTTATCAATATGCGGTTATATGACATCATGAGTGAGGTTGTATATATTTCGCGAGATATTCACCACACGCTTTTCACCGGGGTGCTAAATGCCCAAAGTCTTTTTGGAAAAAATAAAAAAATACTTGAAGATGCCAGCCGTAAGCCTATCAGTTATAGCCGGTTGGTCCGCAGTAGTTTTGTTTTGGGCGAGGTCTTTCGATCCTTCACAAAGTGCGGTGAAAATGTGGGTATTTTAATGCCTAATGTTATCCCAGCTGCTGCAACTTTTTATGGTCTTCAGGCAATTGCACGGGTACCTGCGATGCTTAATTTTTCAGCGGGACCAGGGACTGTTGTTTCCTGCTGTAAAATTTCAAACATTACCCACGTGATTACATCGCGAAAATTTGTTGAGGCAGCAAAGCTTGGGCCAACTGTTGGTGCCCTTACAGATGCTGGGTTAGTGCTCCATTTTCTTGAAGATCTTACGGCAGAAATGAGTCTTCGTCATAAATTGACCGGTCTTATGAAAAGCTTCTTTCCCCGCATTGGAACTTGGCTCAGTGATGGTGATGCTGACCCTCACGATCCTGCTGTAATTCTTTTTACTTCAGGTTCGGAAAATTTTCCTAAGGGCGTTGTGTTGAGTCATTTGAATGTTAATGCAAATCGTGCGCAAATGCTGTCACGTATTGATTTCACCCCGGCTGATCGCTTTTTTAATGCACTACCAGTATTTCACTCATTCGGACTTGTTGCCGGAATGTTGCTTCCACTTTCGTGTGGTATTCGGACATTCTTGTATTCATCTCCTCTTCATTACCGTATCATTCCTGAGCTTATTTATGACATTGATGCAACGGTTATGTTTGGGACGAATACATTTCTATCAGGGTACGCGCAGCAAGCGCATCCCTATGATTTTTATAGTGTGCGGTATATTTTTGCAGGTGCAGAAAAACTGCATGAAGATGTGCGCCGTACGTATGCGGAGCGTTTTGGCGTAAGGGTTTTGGAAGGATATGGGACTACAGAAACCTCTCCTGTGCTGACGTTTAACACCCCCATGCATAACAAACCGGGATCCGTCGGTCGGTTTTTGCCTGGGATTGCTCATACGCTTGAAAAAGTTCCTGGAATAAAAAATGCAGGCCGCCTGCATGTGAAAAGTGCTAATGTGATGTTAGGGTATTATCTTATTGGTAATCCCGGAAAGATTATCCCTCCCAAAGATGGTTGGTATGATACGGGAGATATTGTCTCTGTGGATAACGAAGGGTTTGTGTCAATTAAAGGGCGTGCAAAGCGTTTTGCAAAAGTAGGGGGGGAAATGATTTCTCTTACGGCTGTTGAGGAAGTAATGGCTAAGCTGTGGTCCGATACATTGAGTGCTGTGGTTGCGCGTCCAGACCCAGTCCGTGGCGAGCAAATTATTGCAATCACGGTGTACAAGGATGCCACCTTACGGGAACTTGGCGCCTTTATTCGCGCACGTGGTTATGGAGAAATTTACATTCCTCGGGATTTAAAAATTGTTGATGAGCTGCCACTGTTGGGATCTGGAAAAATTGATTATGTGGCTTTGAATGCAAAATATTCACCTATCCCTGGATAAAGCGTTAGGGGCGTTGTGAACAGGTCTGGCTTTCCCTGATGATTTTGGTATAATCAGCCTAATTAAGGGATGTTTGTGTGTGTTAATTTTCCTGACGTGTGGGTGTATCTTTCTGTTTGCGTTTCTAACGATTGCGCTTCGTAACCCCATTTATAACGTGCTGTGTTTAGTGCTCAGTTTCTTTACAAGCGCTGCTTTAATGATTATGACGGGGCTTGAGGTCTTAGGCCTTATTCTCATGATTGTTTACGTAGGCGCAATTGCTATCCTTTTTATTTTTATGATTATGATGTTTCCGCACCAACAGGGCAGATCTTCTGCGTTGAGTTGGTGGCACATTATGGGTGTTGTGGCCTTGTTAGGAGTGTGTGTGTATGCAGTTCTGCGTGTGTCACCGTTAGATCTCTTTTTGACTTCAGAGCTTACTGTGTATGAACTTGCTCACAGTCTTTATGAAAATAGTGCCTTTGGCGTGTTACTTATGGGAATGATTTTGTTTGTGGCAATGATGGTTGTGATTGGCCTTACAACGCTTGGTGATTATGCAAAGAATCCAGATGTTTCAGATAATGACGTCCTCTTACCGCAGCGCCCACGAAAGGTAAAAATCCCACCCCATAGCGGAGTCTCCTGATGCCCACAATGACTATAGCCTCTATCATTATTCTTACTTCTGTGGGCGTTTTTATTCTTGGTGCTGTTGGGTTGTTTCGCGGCCGTGGTAGTTTTATCAGCACATTGATTGCTATTGAGCTCTTGTTTTTGTCTGTTTCACTCATGCTGGTATCCGGATGGTTAATATGGCAAACAGCCCAAATCCCCGTGTTTTCTCTTTTTGTTCTGGGTCTTTCGGGGGCGGAAGTGGCAGTGGGTCTTGCGCTAGTATTTGGTTGTTTTAAAAGTCGCAATGAAGATGGGTTCTTAACGCTAAGGAACTTGAGGGAATAATGATTTTTTCTGTTCTTATATTTCCGCTGTTAAGTTTTCTCTGGTGCGCGTTTTTGGGGCGCCGGTATACGCCCTCTGTGAATGCGTGGGGCGCTGTTGGTGGGATGGTGCTGTCCGCATTTTTTGCCGGAGTGATGCTGGAAAACATCCTTGGTGGCCGTGTGAGTGATGTATATGAGGGAGCTGTGTGGCTTTCTGTGAGCGGCACAGCCTGTCGGTGGTCTTTTGCAGCAACACCTCTTGTGGGTGCGATGACTGTATTGGTGACGTTTGTTTCCACCTGTGTGCATATTTATGCTGCTGTGTATATGCGTAAAGATGTACGGCTTTCGCTCTTTATGGGATATCTCAGTTTTTTCACAGTTATGATGGTTCTTTTGGTAACCAGTGGCAATCTTTTGAACATGTTCGTGGGATGGGAAGGGGTTGGCTTGGCGTCATATTTGCTGATTGGATTCTGGTACGAACGCCCGAGAGCCGCCAATGCGGCTCAAAAAGCCTTTATCATGAATCGTATTGGCGATATGGGATTTGTGATTGCCATGGTGTTAATTTTTGCAACATTTCAGACGCTTGACTTCAAAGAGATTTCAGGAATTCTCGTGGCACCAGTACCAGAACCTTCTTTTCTCAAGGCACACGAATGTTATATCGGTGGTGTGTCAATTTTTGATGCAATTGTGCTGGGGCTTATTTTGGCCGCTTCGGGAAAGTCTGCGCAGTTTTTTTTGCACACGTGGCTTCCTGATGCCATGGAAGGGCCAACACCAGTCTCTGCATTGTTGCATTCGGCAACTATGGTCACGGCGGGTGTGTACCTTTTATTGCGAATGGAAAATATCCTTCTGCAGAGCTCCTTATCTGGGGTTTTTTTACCGGCATTAGGAATAATAACCGCTTTCTATGGTGGGTGCGTTGCCATAACAGCACACGACATTAAGCGTATTATTGCATACTCTACCTGCAGTCAACTTGGCCTTATGCTTATGCTTATTGGTCTAGGAAGTCCTGTTGCATCCTTTTATCATTTGCTTACGCATGCGTTTTTTAAGAGTCTTCTGTTTCTTGTTGCGGGTAGCGTTATCCAAAGCCTTTCCGGTGAACAGGATATTCGCAATATGGGAGGACTGTGGAAATGCATACCGCTGAGTTTTACGCTCATGCTTGTGGGGGTTTTGGCTCTTATAGGGATTCCACCCTTATCAGGGGCATTTTCCAAAATGCTCATGCTGAATGCTGTTGCACACTATGACTATATGCACCAAACATACTATTCTTATGCATTTATTGGTGCATCTGGAATCACAGCAGTGTATGGCGTTCGCCTTATTGTTCGTGTTTTCTTTGGCTCATTGCGGGTCAAAGACGCTGTTGCCCAGCGAATCAAGGAACCAAGCAAGGCGATGTGTATTCCGATGATTGTTCTTGCTGGGCTAGCTATAGGCCTTGGAGGCTTTTTATACCCTGGTATGCTGAACGATCACATGCGGTTGTTTGCCCGCCCCCCTGTTTTTGTTGAAAATTTTGATGCAACGAGTCTCTGTTTTTGGGGGAAAATCGCCCCCCTCGTTGCTGGGGTAGGGACCGCGCTATTTTTTCTTATGGGTTCCTTTTTTCAAGGATTATTATATGTACTTGTTAAGCCTGTGCATACGTACTTTTCCCGTGATGGTTATGTTGGTGAACTTCATGGATATGTTGTTCGGGGATATAGATCTCTGGGGCGAACATTTTATCATTTGTATGATGAGGGGATGACGCACAGGAGGTTCTTGGATAGGATTATATGCTATGTCACACAACTGAGCCTGTTTGTTCGTAGAATTCATAACGGCGACGTGCGACGTTATATTTTTGTTCTGTTGTTGGTGCTGTTGTGCGCCGTTGTGATGGGGCAGATCTACTATCGTAAAGAGGTGCTATAGTGGCACAGATTCCTATACTGACATCTATTATTTTTATGCTTTTTTTGGGTGTTGTCGTCACGCTTTTGATTCGTGCAGATGATCTTTTCGTTGTGAACCGAAATAGTCGCCATGTGGGAATATTTGCCTCTGTTACTACACTTATCATGTCCTTGTTTTTACTTCGTGTGTCATGGACCGGAGCCACATTCATCCCTCAACGGGAAGTTTGGTCAATGGGGAATTTCTCACACATAACAATTGTTTTGGGTGTGGATCAACTTTCGATTGTAATGCTTATTTTATCGAGTTTTTTGTTTTTCATTATTCATATTTCGGATGGGATAAAACCTACACGTCACCGGGAATATATTGTGGCTCTTTTGCTGACTCAAGCGATTGTTACGGGGTTTTGGTGTGTGCAAAATATGCTGATGTTTTATATTTTGTTTGAAATGGTTTTAATCCCACTTTTTTATATGATTGGCATATGGGGTGGTGAAAAGCGCTATGATGCGGCATTTAAGTTTATACTTGTGACAGCGGCTGGCTCTTTTTTATTCCTTTTCAGCTTGCTAATTATCTATAAGACTTATGGAACGTTTGATTTTTCAGAACTTCATTTGCGTATGCAAAACATCCCCCCCCACCCCCTTGTTTGGTGGGGAATGATGGCAGCTTTTGCCATTAAAACACCCATGCTTTTCGTCCATGCCTGGTTGCCACGTGCCCACGTAGAGGCGCCAACATCAGCTTCTATGATTCTCGCGGGTATTCTTCTGAAGTTTGGTGTTTATGGTATGATGCGTTGCTTGGTCCATCTTATGCCGGACATGACAGCCCATTATGCCGAAGTTTTTCGTATCCTCAGTGTGGCGGCGCTCGTGTACGCGAGTGCCGCAGCTTTTGTGCAAGCGGATATGAAGCGCATGATTGCCTATGCATCAGTTGCCCACATGGGGGTTGTTACGCTTGGAATTTTTAGTCTTACGTCCTTAGGCTTTCAGGGTGCATTTTTCCAAATGGTGAGTCATGGGATCGTTTCATCGGCCTTGTTTTACTGTCTTGGATTACTGCACACTGTCACTGGAACACGTAATCTTACAGAAGTCAGTGGTCTGGGGGAAAAAAATCCAGTGCTTATAGGGTGTTTGGGTGTATTTGTATTTGCTCTGATTGGGCTTCCAGGAACATCAGGCTTTATTGGAGAAATACTGGTTTTTTTGGGTATCCCTTCTGGAAACATCGGTGTGTTGGTGGTGGCTGTCAGTGGTCTTGTTCTTTCTAGCGCCTATGGTTTGCGGTTAATAGCCCACCTTGGTTTTGGCCCATACAGGGTACCTGAATCAGCACGTCTTTGTGTGTTGGGTCCGGAGGAGAAATTTACCCTTGCCTGTTTTGTCGCAGTAATTGTGTGGCTGGGTATTTTTCCTGAACATTTGCGGGGGTATGCGCAACCTGCACTAGAGGCAATCGTTCCTATTGCACGTCAGATTTCTATAGGAAGACCCCTTGATAATCCTTCGTCACAGCCAATGATTGAAGAGGTGCTTCTATGATTTTGTATGCAAAACTGATTGATAGCGTTTTTATGTTTCTGATTCCTCTGTGGGTTCTTGGGAGGTCACTGGTACTAAAGCGTCCTAATCTAGAAAGGCTGGTGTTCGGGCTTGTGATTTTTTATGGCATTAGTTTGCTGCTTGATACAGCAGCCCTCCATTGGGGGGAAGAGACTCATCTGCTTGGTGGTGTTTTGTGGGTGAATGGAGGGGTGCTCATTTTCCATATGATTATGAAACTTCTCTTTATTCTGACTATTATTATTTTCTATCATACTGAAAATCGACGGGCTCCGCGCAGTCTTGTAATGACACTTTTGACTGTGGCTTTTGCTGGCTATTATACAATCGCGATGACTGATAACCTCCCGATTGCTGGGATGGCCATTGCCTTGGTATCTTTGTGTAATTATGGCCTAATAGTCTATGGTGATGATGAAAAAATAAGCTTTGAGGCAGCAACAAAGTATTTTGTGCAAACGGGCGTTGCCTTGGCTATTTTTTTGCTGGGGTGTGCTTTTCTCGCGTATGCGCAAGGAAATCTTTCATTGCTCGCGCTCATGAATATAACGGATACACCGCCAGTTGGTTTTTTAGGTATGGCTTTTGTTTTCACAGCTCTCGCGTTTTGGATAGGATTAGCCCCGGTGCATTTTTGGATGCTTGATGTATACGAAGCGGCCTCCCTACCCGTAGTGAGTCTTTTTGCGGGGGTTAGTAAGGTTGCATTCTTGGCCTTTTTCGTGCGGGTTCTGGATGTGTGTTGCGGCGATATGCGTCTGTTTGGTGGCTCTTTTGTGCTGGTACTTGCGCTAAAAAGTATTGTGTGGGGGGGGCTTAGTGCCCTGACACAGAGAAAATCCATGCGTTTTTTAGCAAGCTCATCAGTTACACAGCTGGGGTTTATGATGTGTACACTTGTGTCGGTTGGGAAGCTATCACAGGCGATTCATGTGCAGGGTGCGTTCTTTTACGTGATTAGCTATGCTCTTACCACTGGTGGTGTTTTAATTATTCTTGCCTTTTTGCAGCGTTATAAGGTTTCATATGCATTGCTCTCAGATCTTGTTGGTCTTTCGTATTCGCTGCCATTTTTGAGCTTTTTCATGACCGTTTTTTTGCTGTCACTGGCTGGCTTTCCTCCATTTATAGGATTTTTTGCCAAGATTGAGGCCTTGCGCGTTATGCTTCAGCTTTCTTCATGGGGTTCCTTGAGTGTTGTTTATGCTGGCATGCTTTTGAGTTTAGGCTACTACCTGGTGATTATCAAGAAAATATACTTTGAGTCGCCAACAAACAATGCTGGAAATTGGTTGAACGTTCAGCGGGTGCGCTCAACGTCTCTTCTTGTTGTGGTGATGGCTATAGGTTTAGTTGTTTTTGGATATCTATTCCTTGCGGAGGTGGTTCACAGACCGTTCGACTTAGCGCGGTTGCCTAAAATTCCCTGACAATGGTGCTTCGTATAATGGCATGCAGTTGTTATACAGAGGCAACAGATGAGGGGGGTATCCTATCATAGTGTGTGTTTGTATTTGGGGGTTGAGGAGTTCTGTCAGCCGTAAGTCTTAGGGAAAGACACTTATTAAAAGATTGAAGATTTTCTTAAGATGTATATAGTGTCGGCATCTGGTGACCTGTTTTTTTCACTTTTGACTTTAGATTCTTCGGGGAGATGACGAACGCATGATGGTACATACGCACTATAGGAAAGGACTCTATGACTAAACCTTCTGAACTTTATTTTTTGCCCTTGGGGGGCTCTGGCGAAATTGGGATGAACCTGAATCTCTATGGTTACAAAAACCAATGGCTCATGGTGGACTTGGGGATTACCTTTGTGGAAAAGCCAGGTGCTGATATTGCGACTCCTGATATTCGCTACATCGAGAGTCGGATTAAGGATCTTAAGGGACTTGTTGTTACCCATGGACATGAGGATCATATCGGTGCAATTCCCCATTTGTGGTCTCGTCTAGGTTGCCCTATTTATGCAACTCCTTTTACGGCGGAGCTTGTTCATCGTAAGCTCAAAGAGGTAGGGTTAGATAAAGCGGCAACCGTTCACGTTGTTCCTCTTCAGGGACGCATTGATATTGGTGATTTTAATATTGAATTTATTGATCTGACGCATTCTATTCCGGAACCCACAGCTCTTGCGATTCGCACACCTGCAGGAACTGTTTTGCACACAGGTGATTGGAAAATTGACAGCGATCCTTTGGTGGGAAACAATATTGACACGAATCGCCTCAAAGAAATCGGTGATGAAGGAGTGATGGCGCTTGTTTGCGACTCAACGAATATTTTTGTTGAGGGACGGACAGAGTCCGAGGCATGGGTGCGTAATGAACTGCGCAAGCTAATGACGAATATCTCAGGGCGAATTATCATGGCATGTTTTGCAAGCAATGTGGCTCGCCTTCAAACGGCTATGACGCTGGCAAAGGATCTGGGTCGTAAAATTGCGTTTGCAGGTCGCTCTATGGATCGCTTCTACGAGGTTGGTCGCAAATGTGGTTATCTTGAGGCACAATCTCATGTAGTTGATTTACGAGAGGCTGCACGGCTTGACCCTTCCGAAGCATTTATTTTGTGTACGGGGTCTCAGGGTGAAAATAATGCTGCTTTGAAAAGGATGGCTCTTGGTAAACACCCCCGTGCCCGGTTGCGTGATGATGATACAGTGGTGTTTTCATCGCGGGTTATTCCTGGAAACGAGAAAGATATTCATGCTCTGGAGCGATTATTAAAAACCCGCGGAATTCAAGTTTACACATCTGAAAATGCGTCAACGCATGTGTCGGGTCACCCAGCGCAAGAGGATCTTAAAGATATGTACGCATGGGTGCGCCCAAAAGTACTTATACCTGTTCATGGTGAGGATGCACATCTTGAGGCACATGGGAAATTTGGTCTTGATCAAGGTATTCCCCACGCAGTTGTTCCCCATAATGGAACCAAAATTCGCCTTTGTGGTGACCAAGCCGAAATCGTTGAGACCGTTCATAGTGGGCGCCTAATCCTTGATGGAGTAACGCTCGTACAGGATAACGCAGGCCATTTTAAAGATCGCGATCACTTATCAGAGGCCGGTCACATAGCCATCACATTGGTGGTGAACAAAGATGGTAACTTGATGAGCGATCCGCAGGTAACATTGGTGGGTGTGTGTGCCCCTGAAGCTGAAAAGAGTTTCATCAAGGAGTTGGATCGTACAATTCGAGGATCTCTTAAGGTCATGCCAACGAATGGACGCCTTGATAATGAAGTCTTGCGTGCCGATGTGATGAAAGGATTGCATAAGGTTTTGCGCAATACCCGGGGCAAAGTTCCTTCAATGAGCACCCATATAGTCCGCCTGAAACCAAAGCCCAAGAAGTAAAAACAGTTTTATGGGCGTTGTTACAGGAACGATGGTTTTTGTAACTGCGTGGGGAATCCCTATTCCGTTTGCTGTGCCGGGAGAGGGCTTCCCAGGGGCTACCGGAATCTTTTATTGAGCCCCAAAGATTTTCGCGGCGACAGGTTGCTTTAATGTTTGATTGATGGGTACAGACCATGATTTCCCTGTCAAATTGGCTGAATCATGCTGGTAACGCGGGGGAATTTGTGCCAATATATAACAATATAAGAATGACAAGGCTTAGCCAGTGAGTAGTATACAAAAACAACCAAATCAAGTGATTGGATTTGCTAAGACCCTTAGTGTTTTACTGCTTATTCGTACGTTTTTTTTCTCACCGCATATCATTCCTTCAGGATCTATGTATCCGACTCTTGAGGTTGGGGACTATATTGTTCTGTCACGGGCTTATTATGGATATGGCAAAGCCAATGTTCCTTTATCTGCCTTTTCATTTAAGGGCCGTTTTTTTAACAAACCGCCTACGCGTGGTGAAGTTGTCGTCTTTCGTGTGGCAAAGGACGATGATGCTGATTATATCAAGCGTTTGGTGGGTTTACCGGGTGATGCAATACAAATGATAGGTGGTGTTTTGCATATTAATGGTAAATCAGTAGACCTTAAGCGGTTGCCAGACTATCGTTATCGAGATGAAACAGGTGTTACGTCAGTTGTCGCTCAGTTTGAGGAGACCTTACCCAACGGGGTGAAGCATCGTATTTTAAAACATGAGCCCTTTGGCCGTGGATATTACGATAACACTGATGTGTTCTATGTTCCTGAGGGTCATTACTTTATGATGGGTGATAATCGTGATCGTTCAAAAGACAGTCGTCATATGGGTGTCGTAGGTTTCGTTTCGGAAGAAGCCCTGATTGGCAAGCCGGAGTTTATGTTCTATAGCAAAAAAGTCTTTGGAAAACCCCCCTTTTTTGGATGGTTTATGCCGTGGACGTGGTTTCAAGGGGTTCGTCCCGAGCGTTTCTTTCAACGTATTAAGTAGGTCTTTTGTCGGATACTTTACATAACCTTTGTGCTGTTCTAGGGGTCACGTTTCGTGATACTTCTTTGTTGCGTACTGCAATTACACACTCAAGTTTGGCAAGTAGTATGGTGTCTTACGAACGTCTTGAGTTTGTGGGTGATCGTGTGCTTGGCCTTGCCATGGCTGAATTGCTTTACAGGCAATTTCCCTCAGACTCTGAGGGTGCGCTTGCCCGCCGTCATGCACAACTCGTTCGTTCTGAAACACTGGCAGCTATTGCCCGTTCGTTGGGCTTTGGAAATTTTATTCGTATGGCTCCGGGTGAAGAGAGCACAGGTGGACGTGATAAGGACTCACTTCTCTCGGATGCTCTCGAAGCCATTGTTGCAGCTATTTATTTTGATCAGGGACTTGATACGGCGAAGTGTTTTGTTGAGCGTCATTGGAAACCTTACTTTAATGAACCGTTATTGATACCGAAAGATTTCAAAACAGCTCTTCAAGAGACCGTTCAGGCCCAGGGGTATGCCCCTCCTGTGTATGAAATTATTAAAGCAGATGGTCCGGCGCATGCGCCTAATTTTACTGTACGCGCACAGGTTGATCGTTTGGGAACCGCTGCTGGTGTGGGCCCATCCAAACGTAAGGCAGAACAAGCAGCTGCACAGAATTTTTTTACTACATTTAAGGATAAACTATGAATAATCAGACCAAATGTGGTTTTGTGGCGATTGTTGGCCTTCCTAATGCAGGGAAATCAACGTTAACCAATGCGCTTGTGGGTGCAAAGGTCAGTATTGCCACACGACGCGTTCAAACCACGCGCCATAAAATACGAGGGATTATTTGTGTGGATAAGGCACAACTTGTTTTTATTGACACACCAGGTATTTTTGATCCCACAAAAAACCTTGAAAAAGCAATGGTTAAGGCGGCCCTTTCAAGTATCTATGACGTTGATTGTGTGCTTGTGGTGGTTGATACTCCTCTTCTCAAACATACGAAGGCGGAGGTAGACACCCTTATCACGCGGGTACAGAATGCAAAAATCCCCTTTGCTATTGTTCTGAATAAAATTGATGCATTGAACACAGCTCAGGATGTTCTACCTCTGATTGCCTACTATGCTGATACGTATCAAGCAACCCATGTTTTTCCTGTTTCCGCACGCAAAGAAGACAATGTAGAGAACCTTAAAAAAACCTTGATTGAAATGATTCCAGAGGGACCATGGATGTATCCTGAGGATCAATTGTCTGATCAGCCAGAACAGCTTATGGCGGAGGAAATCACCCGGAAATATTTGATAGAACAATTAGGACAAGAGCTTCCGTATCAGTTAATGGTCCAAACAGAAAAATTTGTGCGACGAACAAAAAAGATAAAAACTGCTACTGTGAGTGATATTACGATCCATCAAAATATTGTTGTTGGTAGAGAGCCTCATAAAAAGATGGTGATTGGCTCAAAAGGAGAAAAACTCAAAGGATTAGGTCTTATAATTCGTCGTGAACTGAAAAATTTTTTAGGCTGTGAAGTTCATTTATTTCTGAATGTGAAGGTTGATCCGAAGTGGCGTGATAAAAGAGACTATTATGATTATCTTGGCCTTGATTTTCCCGCGAACTAAAGGTCATTTCTGATGGAGTGGCAGGATGAGGGGGTCTGTGTCCAATTACGGCGCCTTGGTGAATCCAAGTTTTGTGCTGTATTTTTTACCCGTGAAAATGGTCTTCACCGAGGTGTTGTGCGTCATAACCGTAGGGCTCCTTTGCAGGTGGGGACAGTGTGTGAACTAACATGGAAAGCCAGACTTTGTGAGCACATGGGGACTTGGACGCGTGTGGAAGTACTGGAAAATACGGCAGTGCACATCCTTGATAGTGCGGCAAAAGCGCTGAGTCTCGCGAGTGCCTGTGAGCTTTTAACCAAACTAATGCCTGAGCGTCAAGCGCATGAACTGATGTATCTCGGGCTTGTCGCTTTTTTGCAGGAACTACAAACGACAGGATGGCTGAATGTATATGCTCATCTTGAGGCTCTTTTGCTGAAAGACATTGGATTTGGTATGGAGTGGGGCATGTGTGCGGTAACCAAAAGGTGCGATGGCCTGCACTACATTTCCCCCGTTACTGGGAACGCTGTTACGCAAGAAGGGGCCTGTGGATATGAAGATAGGCTTTTGCAATACCCCCATACGACACCTGAAAAGCTCGCGGTATTTCTGGGCCTTTTTTCCCGTTATTACGAACGTTATTTTCCCCGTAGTGTTTTTCCATTTGTGCGTACGAGCCTTCAAGATTCTATATAAGTGTCATAGCCTGTGAGGCGGCTAATAATTCCTGCGTGTAAGGATGATGGGGTGTGGTAAAAATCGTCTCGGCATTACCATACTCGCAAACGCTTCCATCTTTCATAATCATTAATTCATGTGCCATATAGCGCACAACATTCAAGTCATGGCTGATAAAAATATAGCTTAATTCTTTTTCATCTTGGAGCGTGCGCAACAAAGAAAGGATACTTTTTTGTACTTGCCGATCAAGCGCAGACGTTGGTTCATCAAGAATAATAATTTCTGGACTTAAAATAAGACTCCGCGCGATAGAAACACGTTGACGCTGTCCGCCTGAAAGCTCATGTGGGTAGCGATGCTCATAACTATCATCGAGCCCAACATCGTTGAGTATGCGAGATAGCCTTTCGAGACGGTGGTTTTTATCCGTAAACAGTGTGTGTAATGTTGCCCCTTCGCAGATAATATCTCCCACAGTCATGCGGGGATTTAAAGAGGTGAAGGGATCTTGAAAAACAATTTGCACGGTACGGCGCATGTGCTGTAATTCATGAGAACTTAGGCGTAAAACGTCAGTTTTTTGTCCGTCCTTATAAAGATTGATCACCCCTGTGGCTGTCACCAAGCGAACAATCGCAAAGGCTAATGTTGTTTTGCCAGAGCCACTTTCACCCACAACACCCAAGGTTTCACCCTTTCTCAAAGAAAAACTCACATTGCGCAGAGCTTGATGGCCTGCCTGCTTTCGAAAAAAACCCTGCTTTGTATAGGTCAAATGTAAATTTTTTGCATCCAGAAGAAGCGGTTTTAGGGGATTGGTGGTGCCGCGTGTACCTGTGATATGGGCATCAAGCAACCGTTGTGTGTAGGAATGTGTGGGGTTTGTTAGAATAATGCGCGTTTTACCTGTCTCAACCACATGCCCCGCTTCCATGACGACAATATGATCAGCAAAATTTTTCACAACACCAAGATCATGGCTAATAAATAAGATAGCCATCCCGGTGCGCTTTTGGATGTTTTTGAGCAGATTAAGAATATGGTATTGCGTTGTGACATCAAGTGCTGTTGTCGGCTCGTCTGCGATGAGTAACTGAGGATCACTGCTTAATGCCATAGCAATCATCAATCGTTGGCGTTGTCCGCCTGAAAGTTGATGCGGGTAGCGGCCCATGATCTCACAAGGGTTCTGCAACTCAACCTGGGCTAAAAGGCTATAAGCCCGTTGTAACTTATCCGTGGCAGTACAATGGGGATCGATAGTGGTAATACATTCCATCAGTTGGTCCCCCGCGGTGTATAGGGGGTTTAGTGCTGAAAGGGGTTCTTGAAAAATAATGCGCGCCGTGTGTTTGCGAATACTTAATATATGCTCAGGATTCAGAATTTTCTGTCCGTCCAGAGCATTTATTGTTGCATCCAGAACCTTCATGCCACCGACATAGATGGTCCCACTGTTGTGAAAAGCAGTGGGGTATGGCAAGAGCCGCAAGATGCTATATCCACAGACGGACTTTCCTGATCCACTTTCACCTACGAGTCCTGTAATCTCCCCTGATTTTATTGTAAAAGAAACATCATCAATGATACGACGCACCGATCCGTCCGGTTGACGAAAACTAATCGTCAGATTTTCAATACGCAAAATGTCCGCAGAGGATAATGGCTTGTTCATGAGGTATGATCTACAGACGTTCGGGGATCAAAAGCATCTCGCACTCCCTCTCCAATAAAAATTAAAATGGATAAAAGGGTAGCTAACACAAAAAATCCAACCCCTCCCAACCAGGGTGCATAGAGATTATTTTTTCCTTGCGAAAGAATCTCTCCTAAAGAGGGTGATCCCGGAGGAAGGCCAAACCCCAGAAAATCAAGTGATGTTAGGAGGGAAATACTCCCATTGATCATAAAGGGGAGATAGGTGATTGTGGAGATCATTGCGTTAGGCAGAATGTGTCTGGTTATAATCAAATAATTGGGAATACCCATGCTTTTTGCGGCTTTTACGTATCCAAGATTTCGTCCACGCAAAAACTCTGCCCGCACAAGGTTTACAAGACTTAACCAGCGAAAAAGAAGTAAAATCAACAAAAGCCACCAGAATGAAGGTGTTACAAATGTTCCCAGAATAATAATGATATACAGCACAGGAAGGCCTGACCAAATTTCCGTGAAACGCTGAAGGATGATATCTATTTTTCCTCCGTAGTAACCTTGAATGGCTCCTAAGGCTATAGCAATTACCGTTGAGAGAGACGCAAGAATAAGGCCAAAATATAAGGAGAGTCGCACACTGTAAATAACACGAGCAAGGACATCACGCCCTTGATCGTCTGTTCCTAAGTAATGATTGCTATCTGGAGCTGTGGGAGGGATGTCTGAAAGATTCTCGTCAATCGTGTTATACGAGTAGCGAATAATTGGCCATAAAATCCAGGCTTTTTGTTCATGCATAAGGGTTGTGAAATACGCGCTGCGATAGTCGGGTGTCGTTTCCAACTCTCCGCCGAAATCTTTTTCACTATAGGTAAGCGCACCAGGAAAATAGGTTTTTTCTGCTGTTAGGATAAGCAGTGGCTTATCATTTGCAATAAACTCGGCAACAGAGGAAAGAATAAGAATGCTCAGAAAGACTACGCACGCAGGAAAAGCCATTCGGTGGTGACGAAAAATACGGATACGCCTTTGGGTGAGGGGAGAAAAATACGCCATTTATGTCTCCATCTTATTAAAGTCAATCCGAGGGTCAACAAGGGCGTACAAAATGTCGCTCAACAGGTGTAACACAAGACTCAGTAATGTAAAAATATAAAGCGTTCCAAAAACAACGGGATAGTCACGGTTAACTGCCGATTCAAAACCTAGGAGACCCAGCCCATCAAGTGAAAAAATAACCTCAACGAGAAATGTCCCCGTGAAGAATAGTCCCACAAGCGTGGCAGGCAGATGTGAAATCAAAACGAGTGCTGCATTGCGAAGAACGTGGTTACGTATGATATCGCGTTCGGTTAAGCCCTTTGCTCGTGCAGTAAGAACATATGGTTTGCTGATTTCCTCAATAAAAGAGTTTTTAATGAGCATGGTAAGTGCCGCAAATCCACCCAACACTAATGAGGTAATCGGAAGAATGATATGCCAAATATAATCAGTAATTTTTTCATACCAAGGAAGTGTCGCCCAGTTATCTGAAACAATACCACGTAAGGGAAAACAGCTGAAATAGGAACCTCCAGCAAGAAAAACAATTAACAAAATAGCAAAAAGAAAACTGGGAATCGCATAGGTAATGGCAACAAGACCACTCGTCACTCTATCAAAACGAGATTTGTGATAACGGGCCTTTGCAATCCCTAAGGGAACAGCAATAAGATAAATCAAGAGCGTTGACCAAAACCCTAGTGTGATAGAAGTCGGGAGCTTTTCCTTAATAAGCCCTAAAACAGTGTTGTTTTTATAATAACTTTTCCCCAGATCAAATGACATATAGTTGCGAATCATCAACCAATATCGTTGGTGCGCTGGTTTATCAAAGCCATACATCCGCTCAAGCTCTTTAATAATTTCAGGATCAACACCCCCTGATCCAGCGTAGGTGTGCATGGTGGAACCGGCAGGTGATCCTCCTGAGAGTGCTTTTCCTTCATCTGATCTTAACCCTTGCATGTGAACGATAGCCTGTTCTACAGGCCCACCAGGCGCAAACTGAACGATCAAAAAGTTCAGTGTGATGATTGCCCAGAGTGTAGGAATAATTAGCAGCAATCGCCGAAGAATATAGGAGGCTAGCATGCTTTTTCGTTTCCTTCTATCCAGACACTCATGATGTCAAAATGAGAGGCTTTTCCAATGGTTCGAGGAATTTTTATGGTTTTGTGGGTAGCAAGCTTGATGTTCGGAACATGCCATAAAGGCACGCCAATATACCAGTGCAACAGAAGTCTATCGAGCAACTGTATGCGTGGCACAAGCCTCTCATGGTCTGTCGCATCAATGATGTGGTCGATTAATATATCAATCGAGGGCTGACAAATTCCGCTCACGTTCCCTGATCCTTCTGTTTTAGCGGCAGAACACCCCCAAAAATCCCGTTGCTCATTGGCTGGCGAAAGGCTTTGTACAGAAGTACCTACGATCAGATCAAAGTCAAAAGTGTTTTGTTTGCGCACAGCCTGTGGGGTCTCGCACGGATGTAACTGGAGGGTAATCCCTAATCGTAGAGCATTGCGTTGAATACTTTGCAGGATTTTTTCTATGCTCCCTTGTCCGGCGATATATGTCACCGTCAGCGTAACGGGTGCTGATGATCCGGGCGCAAAAAGCTTTCCTGATCGTAGTGTATATCCGGCTTTTGTAAGAATTTTTTGTGCGGTTAATAAGCGGGCACGTTGGTCTGTGTGGGTGCCCATAGGATAAAATGAACCTTCATAACCATCGGGGAGACCTGTAAGTTTAAGCTCTTTGATAATGTGACGCTCTTTGGGAGACAAGGGTCCATTTCCTTCAAATTTAGACCCTGCAAAGTAACTGCGCGCGTCTCGGTTGTGTCCGGCAAAATAGTTGCGATTTATCGTAGGGAAATCAAAAGAGGCCTGTAGGGCGCGACGGAGATGAATATCATCAAGGGGTGTGCGGCGTGTGTTCATATAAAGGACGGAACACCCTGCGAAAGGAGCAATCGTGATTAATTGTTTGACAGCATCACCACGGGTGATGGCAGCAAACCTATACCCCTTTTCCCATCGCTGTGTTGATGTTTCCATGCGGAAGTTGAGATTCCCGGCTTTGAAAGCCTCAAAAAGAACACTATCGTCCATCATATAAATCATGTGGACTTTGTCGACGTTGAAACGTCCACGGGCTACGGGCAAATCTGCCCCCCACCAGTTGGGTATACGCTCATATATAATCTCTTTTCCCATAGTAACAGAGGCAACGCGATAGGGACCACTGCCAATCGGGAGCGTTGTTGTATCAGTTGCAAAATCGTGACTGGTGTAGAAGTTTTTGCTGATGATAGGCATATGTCCAATAATCACGGGAAGCTCAGCATTTTTTTTATCATCGATATGAAAGCGCACATGTCGCTTACCAATAGCTTCAGCATGTGAAATACCTTTGTAGTATTGGCGAAAAATGGGACTTCCTTTTGTCATGAAGGTTGTAAAACTAAAAACAACATCATCCGCTAAAATAGGTGTTCCATCGCTGAAGGTAGCTTCCTTGCGCAGGTGAAAATCTACCCAGGTATTGTCGGCAGAACGAGTAATGTTTTGAGCAATGAGACAATATTCCGATGCGGCCTCATCATCAGATTTTGTTGTTAAACTTGCAAAAACAAAACTTGTATGAAGGGGGGTCATTCCTGCTGCTGGTGTTCCTTTCAAAATGAAAGGATTGAGGCTATTAAATGTTCCTTGGATACCCATACGCAAATCCCCTCCCTTGGGGGCGTGGGGGTTTACATAATCAAAGTGTGTAAAGCTTTTTCCATATTTCAGGGGTCCATGCGTTGATACACCGTGCTTACAGAATTGTTCATTGATACAGCATATTAGCATAAAAAATATTCGTATTGCTGTAACCACAAGAGATCCTTTTATTATCTTACTGTGCCATCAGTACGGCTAAATTATCACGCATTTAATCCATATATGCAATAACAACTGTGTGTCCTTGAGAATCTTTAATCCTTACAAGTAATATTGTTGTTCCCGTTTTCACATCGACGGGTGTGTATGTGTTTATGAGCTATATTCAATGGCGCTTTCCCATGCAGGGGATAAAGGGTATCCTTACACATTCTCTTACGCCTGTGATATTCACTGGGGAAGAGATTATTTTCCTGAAGCTTCAAGGTTTTGTGTTTGTGGATTCATCGATACCCCCCTTTCAGGAGTGCTGAGGGCTCGTGATATTTTGTCAACGGGTGCAAGAGAAGAAATTTCATAGGTGTCAGAAATGACTTGTAGTTCCTTAAATTTACGTGCGGAGGGCATAACCCGTGTTTCAAGACTCCCAATTGTGCGGTTATAAGCGTTAACTGCAGAATCTAAGGATGTCCCAACTTTTTGAAAATGACTGGTCATATCGCCCATGCGTTTATAGAGCTCACTTCCTAACTGTGCAATGCGTTTGGCGTTATCGCTCAGGGCCTCTTGTCTCCACGAATAAGCAACGCCGTGCAAGAGGGCGATGAGCGTTCCTGGTGTTGCGATGATGACCTGTTTTTGAATACTATCTTCAATAAGTCTTGGATCATACTCTAGGGCTGTTGATAAAAAGGTATCCCCGGGAAGAAACAAAACGGTAAAATCAGGCGTGATGGTTGTGGTGTTATGTTGCCAGTAGGCTTTGCGTCCTAACGCGTTGATATGGTTACGCAACGACCGAGCATGTTCTGTGAATTTTACAGTTCTCTCGGATGGTTTCTGGCACTCAAGTCCTTCAAGGTACGAGTTGAGGGGTACTTTTGCATCAATAATCAAGGATTTTTTCCCTGGTAAATGCACAACCATGTCAGGTCGTAGCGTTCCGTCCTCGGTAGAAATATGCGTTTGCTCATGAAAGTCACAGTGTTCGCTTAAACCCGCCAACTCTACAACACGCTTGAGTTGTATTTCGCCCCAGCGCCCACGAATATTGGGTGACTTGAGCGCTGTTGAAAGATGAACTGTCTCTTTGCGCAAATCTTGCTGTGTTTCGATTAAACTAGCAACTTGTTGTTTTAAACCCTCATAAGCGCCTACGCGAGACTTTTCTAACTCCTCCAGTTTAGCAGCCATTGTTGTCAGCGATTGTTTGATAGGATCTACCAGATGTTGAATGGCCTGTTCTTTGTGCGCAAGAGTTCCTGTTGCTTGGGTCGTGTACTGCTCAAGGGTTGACTTTGCCAGTGTTAAAAACGAAGAGTTATTTCGTTCCAGAGCATTTGCCGAAAGAGATTGAAAGGTTTGTGAAAGCTGCTCCTGTGCTTGGTTGAGAAAGACAATTCGGTCGTTTAAGCTCTGTTTTTCAAGGGTAGATTCTAGGTGTAACTGTGCCAGCTTTTGCTTTGTTTTATGAAGACGAATGTAAAGCCATAAGCTTAATATACTTATGCAGAAAAATAAAATCATTAGGAATTTAATACTTGTAACTTGCGCGGTCATTATTTATTTCGTTTGGTTGTGCAGTACATAGTATATTTTCAAAGAGATCTTTAAAACCCCTAAAGTGTGGTTCTTCATTCTTTCGTTGGTTTCGCATTAAAGGAGAGAAAATTTCCTCGAAAAACCCGCTTTACGTGCTAATGAGAGTCTGATATAACCCTTTCCATGTGCTGCTGGAATGGCTCAGTTGGTAGAGCAGCTGATTTGTAATCAGCGGGTCGGGGGTTCGAGTCCCTCTTCCAGCACCACCTCTTTTCACGTATACTAACCGTATATATTCCCAGACTGGTTATTGCACACGAATATGTCATCTCTCCAACTCAGCATCACTCAGCGCATTTTGTGGATTCTTCCCGTAATTGTACTGATTTGGTTATTGGTGGGGTGGGCGTGGTAAAAAAAGAAAAAACATTGGAAACGATTTGTTTCCATGATGTGTCGGTGTGTTACGATAAAACGTGTGTACTGCATGGTATTTCGTGGGAGGTTCCCCTGGGGGCGCGTTTGGCGATCATTGGACCCAACGGTGCCGGAAAGTCAACGCTTCTTAAATCAATGATGGGTTTTGTGCCTATGCATGCAGGGCGTATTCACTATCCGGGAGAAATCAAGCCCCATATGGCTTATATGCCGCAAAAGACACACCTAGATCATCACTTTCCTTTAACTGTTGGTGATGTGGTGACAATGGGCCTTTATCCTCAGTATGGTGCGTTTTCTCGTATTCCGGAGGAAGCTGTTACACACGTGAGAGAGGCCTTGAGAGTTGTTGGGATGTCTGGAAAAATAGACACCCCTTTGTATGCCCTCTCCGGGGGTCAGTTTCAGCGCATACTGTTTGCACGGTTGTGGTTGCAAGATGCCGCCGTGGTGTTGCTTGATGAACCATTTTCGGCCATTGATACGCACACAAAATATGATCTGATGGCGCTTTTGCAAGAATGGAGTGATGCAGGAAAAACAATTCTTACTGTTCTTCATGATTATGAATTGGTGAAGACGTTTTTCCCCTATGCGGTGCTATTGGCCCGTACGTGCGTTGCCTATGGGGAAACGCATAAGGTCTTAACGCCAGAAAACCTTACAAAAGCCCAAAGCATTTCAGAGCAGTGGGATACTCCTTCGTTGGGCCTCGATGTGTATGCTTGATGTTTTTACAGCACCTCTTGAATATGCCTACTTTCGTAGTGCCTTAGCGGCCTGCATTTCTTTGTCTTTGAGTTTTACATCCCTTGGTGGCTATATAGTGTTGCGACGGATGAGTTTAATGGGTGATGCTTTATCGCACTCAGCGCTTCCGGGGGTTGCGATTGGCTATGCTGTTGCTGGTCTTTCTTTGCCTGCGATGAGCATAGGCGGTTTTTTGGCAGGGTTGGTTGTGGCTCTTGTATCTGGATATGTATCGCGCTCCACAATTTTGAAGGAAGATGCAACGCTTGTATCATTCTACCTTATTGCGCTTGCATTAGGTGTTCTGATTGTAACAAAAACAGGCAGTAACATTGATCTTATGCACATTATGCTTGGAAATCCATTGGCTGTTGATCAGCATGCCTTAATTTTTATTGGAACAGTCTCAAGCCTAACCTTGGTATTGCTTGCTATTATTTATCGCCCCCTGACACTTGAGTGCTTTGATCCAGAATTTATGCGGTCGCTAGGATGGAGGGGTGGTCGATATTATGCCATTTTTATTGTTCTGGTCGTGGCCAATCTTATTTCGGCAATTCATGCGTTGGGGACGCTTATGGCTTTGGGGTTGATGATGTTGCCTGCTGTGGCTGCTCGCTTTTGGGTTCACCATCTTGGGCGCTACTTGATGTTAGGAAGTCTCTTAAGCGTTTTTGCTTCTATTGGAGGGCTCTACTTATCGCATTGGTTTTCTTTGCCTACCGGAGCTGCCATTATCACCATGGCGGGATTGACATATGTGGTATCGTTAGTAATTCATATGCAACGAAGGCTCTATGCGTAATATATTTTTAAGCGTTTTCATTCTTGTATCCAGTCTATTCAGCAGCCAAACTGTGGAGCCTAAAAAAGCACTCCATGTTTTGACGAGCTTTACTATTGTGGCTGATTGGGTCCGTGCAATTGGAGGTGACTGTGTTGTGGTTGATAGTATCGTTGGCTTTGATGAAGATCCGCATGTCTTTACTCCCACACCGGCGACAATTAAAAAACTTATGGCCTCTGACATTGTTTTTTTTAATGGACTAGGGTTAGAAGGGTGGTGGCCACGTCTTCTCAAGGCTTCGAAGTATCCAGGTCTAGTGGTAATGCTTGCGGAAAAAATGCAAATTCATCTTCACCCCCACGGAAACTCCTGTAGTTGCGGGCATCATGATCCTCATGATCCTCATTTATGGCACACGGTTCCCAATGCGCGTAAATATGTAAAGGCTATTACAAACGCACTTGTGAACAAATTACCTCAGTATGCAATGGATTTTCACGCCCGTGAACGAGCATATCTTCAAAAGCTGGATTCCCTTGAGGATTATATCTTGAGAAAAATTGCTGAAGTGCCACAGCACAAACGTGTTGTAATCACCGCCCATGACGCGTTCAGTTACTTAGCGCACTGGCTGCATTTGACTATTAAAGCCCCCAGTGGTCTTAGTACGGACTCAGAGCCATCATCCAAAGACGTAGCGGCGTTAGTGGATCTTATCCGAAAGGATAACATCCGCGCGCTTTTTCTAGAGAACATGACGAATCCTCGCATTATGAAACAGCTTGCGCGTGAAACCCATGTGGAAATAGTGGGAGAGCTTTGTTCGGATGCGCTTTCTCAAAAATATGCCCCAACCTACCTTGCGATGATGCGGCATAACATTGATGTAATGGTGAAGGCAATGAAGAAAAATGGTTGATTGCGATCGTTGACATCTGTGTCATTCTTTTGAAGGCATAATCGCTTCAGTCATGTGAGGTATTGGGAAGAAATCGGCAGGAGTTTCAAGAATATCAACGCGGGCATCATCAATAACATGTCCTTCGTGCACACCGTCAGTGAGTTCGTTGCGAACAGGGATAATATCATCGCGCATCCCATTTGCAAGAGCTGTTCCGGGGATGGATTCATGTGTATCTGAAAGAATAGGAAACATACGCAGGGTGTCTTCTGTGTACACAAGAAACTGCCTCTCAATTTCATGCGCATAAATTGCTTTAAAAGGATTTATTTGTCCAACATTAATTGCTTTTCCCAGGACATCATTGGGTGAAAGAATTTGTGCGCGCCCGATATCCCGTAAAGGCATCAACATAAGCTCGATGTCACTTGCGTTAATAGTTTCGCCTTTGCGCATGATACGCCTTAGAACGGGTACTTTCTGATTTTGAAGGATGTATCCTTCGATGTCATGTGTGGCGTAATCTGTTTCCACTCTTACAGTAAAGCGTGTTTGCTGTTCGTTGAACCATATTTTTGTGGGAATGAGCGCCATACTCTTTTCTTTAGGGGAGTAAATCGTATCCATATTGCGGGTTAAAACAATACTAACAGATTCATTGGCAAAAAGATCAGGATGTTCTTGTTTGCAGTATTCTTCAATACGACTATGAACGTTAGAAATCGGAATACGATATGAGGACCGAATGACCTCACATCGCGCAGAAGTTAAAATAGGGGACCACGGAAGAGCAAATCTGTCTGCAATTTTTTTAAGACTAGGAAAGTCAAAAGTTCTGGTTTTTCCGGGATGTGGTGATTTTTCAACAATTTCATTCTGATTTTCCTCAAGGCCTGTGAAAATATCATCCAACCTGATGACGTCGTCATTGATCTCGGTGACAGGGCGTATATCTACTAAACTGTTTGCAGGAGATGATGCCATAATCAAAAAAATAAAAGCAACGAAAGTTCTCACGTGCGCAAGTTAACAATACAATTAATTCTATTGTATCATAAAAAAAATAAAAATTTAGATAACTGCCATGTTCGACGTTCTGGATACATCCAGAATGCAAAAAATATCCCTACAGATATTCTGATATCCTCATATAGGCTCGCACTTTATATTATGGTGAAAAAATACTATTAATTACCCCGTTATTTTCAGGGAATTATCCGTGCGGCGATGCTGGTCCATCGGTTTTTGTTTTTTTGAGAGGGGGGGGCTGAGCAATCCAAGAGAAATTGTTATCTGTTAGGGAATGACAACTATCGCAGCAACCACAAGTCAGCGATTCAAGTGGTGCGTAAGTCTTATCACGGCAGCAAAAAAAGGCTTTTGCTGTTAAACGTCCAAATTTTCAACAAAAGAAGCATTTTCCTGAATAAACTGAAACCGCTTTTCTGGTTTTCGCCCCATGAGGTCATCCATAAATCCTTCTAGTTCTTTGGCAATCTCTTCAGGGCTTTCTTCATTTGATTCTTTGAGGGGGTCTGCGAGAGTAACCTTAAGCAAAGTACGTGTTTCGGGATCCGTCGTTGTAAGCTTTAGATCCGGCCAATCCATCTCTCCTAAACCTTTAAATCGCGTTACTTCAACAGCCGCATTCACAGGAAATGTTTTCATGAGCTCCTCTTTATGAGCATCATCACGCGCGTACATCTTTTTGGACCCATGACGCAGACGATATAGAGGAGGGCAAGCAAGATACACATGCCCATTGGCTAAAAGAGGCCGCATTTGCATATAAAAAAATGTCAGCAACAGTGAGGCAATGTGTGCACCGTCAGTGTCGGCATCCGTAAGAATCACAACCTTACCATAGCGCAAATTATCAAGTTTACAGTCTTTTCCAAGCCCAATCCCGATAGCCAGAGCGAGATCCTTGATCTCTTGGTTCGCAAACATTTTTTCAAGCGTAGCACTTGCTACGTTGAGAATTTTTCCTCGCAGAGGAAGAATTGCTTGTGTTTTACGGATACGCGCTTGTTTTGCTGTTCCGCCTGCTGAATCGCCCTCAAGCAGAAAAATTTCTGTTTCATCCGAGTTTGTTGCAGTGCAGTCTACTAATTTGCCGGGCAAACGTAGACGTTTTGTCGCTGTTTGGCGTAATGTTTCTTTCGATGCTTTGCGGCGTTTACGCTCTTCTGCCAAGGAAATGAGATGCTCAAGTAAATCATCGGCAATGTGTAGATTGTGACTCAGCCACTGATCCATCGTTTCGCGAACGGCTGTTTCGACATATTTTGTGGTGTCTGTCGTCGTAAGTTTTTCTTTAGTTTGTCCCTGAAATTGTGGATTGGCAATAAAAACAGATATTACACCAGTGAGCCCACTGGTAACATCCTCAATGGCCAGGATGCTTGCACGCTTGTTGCCGCGGCGTTCTCCATGGGCTTTGAGTGACTTGAGAAGCGCTTGGCGGAAACCCGTTTCGTGGGTACCTCCTTGCGGTGTATAAACCGTATTACAATAAGAGCGAAACATATTTTCGTCGGCATCAGTCCACGTTATTGCCCACTCAAGGCGTTGTGGTTTCCCCTCCTGAACGTAATCTCCATGAAAAATAGCATCTATAACCTGTGTTTTTGCATCAAGAGTTTCTTGCAAATAATCATAAAGACCATTGGGAAAACAAAGCGTAGTCTTTTCGGGGAGACTCTGCGTGCACAGCTCCTTGGGGCACGACCAGCGAATCTCAACCCCTTTGAAAAGATAGGCCTTTGATCGTGCCATCTTGAGAAGTGTTGCAGGATTAAAAGCTGCTTTTTCTCCGAATATTTCAGCATCGGGGGTGAATGTGATGCATGTCCCGCGTTTTTTTGGCATTTCTGTAGCAGAAACAATAAGGGCACTTTGTGAAACGCCTTTTTTATATGTTTGTTCATGCACGAAACC